>NZ_JAQNCS010000007.1:0-109065 GCF_049472655.1 Deferribacter abyssi | reverse complement strand
AATAGTTTTAGATGCGAAGTCATAACCAATACTTATAATTTCTTCAGCAAGATGGTAGTCAAACATTCCTATATGATCAAGGGGTGGTGTTAATAAAATATTTGGTTTATATTTTGATAAAATATATTTTGTTTGATTATAATTCATTATAGTAAAAGACCTATAAAGAGTTGAAATTATATTCGGTATTTTATCATATATGGTCTCTTTTATTTTTCCATTTAAATCAACAGCACAGATCTTTTTGAATCCTTTTTTATATAGTACATTTATAGGGAGGGGATTGGAAACACCACCATCTACTAATATTTGTCCATTGATTCTATAAGGTGTAAAAATACCTGGTATAGAAATACTAGCTCTTACAGCTTTAATTAGGCTTCCCTTGTTGAAGACAACTGGTTTGCCTGATTCTAAATCTGTAGCAATTATATAAAGGGGTATATTTGCATCTTCAATATTAATATCTCCTAAGCTTTTCAAAAAGAAATCACAAATTTTGTCTCCATCCATTAGTCCTTTATTCGGAATGATGTTTATATTGAAGAGCGAAAATACTTTTGCTTTGTTTAAAGATAGGACAAATTCTTCGTATACTTTTAATTTATCAAAAGCAAAATATGAACCAATTATTGCGCCAATGCTTGAACCAGCTATTGCTTGAATTTTATAGCCACGTTCTATCAAACGCCTGATAACACCGATGTGAGCTAGACCTTTTGCAGATCCACTACCTAAAGATAAAGCTATACTCTTATTCCTAGTAAACATTGGAAAACTTATATCAGAAAAAATTATATTTGACTAGTTGAAAATTATATATTAAAATAAAATTGCATACTGTATACAATCGGGGTAAAATTGGAAGAGTTGTTGGAAACAAAACCATTAAGAGAAAAAATAGCTGATAAAATCAGGACTGATATTATAAAAGGTGTATATAAAGATGGTGACCGTTTAGTAGAACCAAAGTTAGCTGAAATGCTTGGTATAAGTAGAACACCTATTAGAGAAGCACTAAGACAGCTTGAAAGTGAAGGATTCGTTGAGATTATTCCAAGAAAAGGCGCTATTGTTAAAACAATGACCCTTGAAGATATAGATAATCTATATGTTATTAAAGCCAATCTGGAAGGTTTGGCTGCACGTCAAGCAGTAAAATATATTAAAGATAAAGATATTGATGAGATGTCAAAAATAAATCAAAGATTTTTTTATATTGCAAATAAAAGTAGTGATATTGTTGAAGAATATTTAAAGTACAATATTGATTTTCACAATATATTTATAAAATTATCTCATAATGAAAAACTTGTAGAAATTTTAGAAGGGCTTTCAAAAAACTTCCAAAGGATTAAGGGAATGCTAATTACTAAAACTGATAGAGCACTAAATGCATATGAAGAGCATAATGAAATAATAAAAGCATTTAAGTCTAGGAATGAAGAATTGGTAGAATTAAAAGTTAGATGGCATATTGAAAATAGTTGGAATTTTATTAAAGAAAGGATGACTAACTATGGCCATTAGAGATATTAGTATTGATAATGCTCCTTTGAGTGAGAAAATAGCAGAGACCATAAGAGATTATATATTAAAAGGTGTATTAAAACCAGGTGAGCGATTAACAGAGCCTAAACTTTCTGATATATTAGGTATTAGTAGGACTCCCATAAGGGAGGCTCTTAGAATATTAGAAATGGATGGTTTTGTTACTATAATTCCTCGTAGAGGGGCAGTGGTTACTGATGTTACGAACAAAGATGTAGATGAGATTTTTGTTTTAAAGATAAGATTAGAGTCATTAGCAGCAAAATTAGCTGTAGAGAATATGTTGGATGCTGATATTGATAAATTGAGGGATATTAATGCTAAACTTGAAAGATTCAATGATAATAAAAATGTTGCGGGCTTGATAAAAGCTAATAGTGAATTCCATGATTTTTTTATCAGGAAGTCTGAAAATCAAAGGTTAATAAAGTTTTTAGAAAGTTTGCAATCTCAATTTAAAAGAGCTACTGCTTATTCTTTTACAGAAGCAGGAAGGATTGTTAGTGTAATTGAGGAACATAAAGAAATAGTAGAAGCTTTTAAAAGACGAGATGTTAACCTCGTTGAAAAGCTAGTGGAAAGACACATTCAAAACGGGTGGAAGTTCATAAAATCTAAGGTTGCTAAGAAAAAAACTAGTTGATTTTTTCATAAAAATAATATTTAAATCCATAACTTCTATTTTTTGAGGGGGTGTTTCATGTCTAAAGTTAAAGTCTATGTAAATTTAAAAAGGACAGTTTTAGATCCAGAAGGGCAAACAATTTGTAGTTCTTTACGCAAACTTGGATATAAATTTGTTAAAAATGTAAGAGTGGGTAAAATGTTTGAGATTGAAATAGATGATAATGTCGAAGATGTAAATAAACAGATAGAAGAATTTTGTAAGAAACTTTTAGTGAATCCTATTATTGAGGATTTTTCTTATATAATAGAAGAGGATTGATATGAAAGTTGGAGTTGTTGTTTTTCCAGGTTCTAACTGTGATCACGATTGTTATTATGTATTAAAGCATGTTTGTGATATAGAAACCTATTTTATTTGGCATAAAGATAAAGAAGTTAATGGTTATGATTTAGTTGTATTACCTGGTGGCTTTTCTTATGGTGATTATCTTAGGTGTGGAGCAATTGCAAGTAAATCGCCTATTATGGATACAATAATAAATTTTGCTGAAAAAGGTGGATATGTCATTGGTATATGTAATGGTTTTCAGGTATTAACTGAAAGTGGTCTTTTACCGGGTGCACTATTAAAGAATAAAAGTCTTAAATTCATATGTAAAGATGTTTATTTGAGGGTTGAAAACAGTTTTACACCATTTACGAGTCTCTATTCTATAGGTGAAATTGTAAAAATTCCAATAGCTCATATGGAAGGAAATTATTATATAGACAAAGAAGGATTGATAGAACTGCAAGAAAATTCTCAGATTGTTTTCAGATATTGCGATGAGTTTGGAGAAATTAATGCAAAAAGTAATCCAAATGGTTCTGTTGAAAATATTGCTGGAATAGTCAATAAGAAAGGGAACGTCTTAGGAATGATGCCTCATCCTGAGAGAGTAGCCGAAGATATTTTTAGCAGTAAAGATGGTTTGTATCTTTTTAAAAGTATAATTGATTTTATTAAAGAGGGATAAATATGGGAATTTATGAAACTTTTAACTATCCTGAAGTGAGTATTAATATTGCAAAAGAGATGGGTCTTACTGAAGAGGAGTTTAATAAAGCTATTGAAATACTAGGTAGAATACCAAATTATATAGAACTTGGAATTTTTGCTGCAATGTGGAGTGAACATTGTAGCTATAAAAGTAGTCGCATTCATTTGAAAAGATTTCCAACTGATGCAGAATGGGTAGTTCAGGGGCCAGGTGAAAATGCAGGAATAATTGAAATTGATGGTGATTTATGTGCTTGTTTTAAAGTGGAGAGTCATAATCATCCTTCTTTTATTGAGCCTTATCAGGGTGCTGCTACAGGTGTCGGTGGTATTTTAAGAGATGTTTTTACCATGGGGGCTAGGCCGATTGTCTGTATGGATGGATTGAGATTTGGTGATATAAAAGATGAACAAAGCAGATATATTTTTGAAGGAGTTGTTTCTGGCATTGCTGGATATGGCAACTGTTTTGGAGTTCCTACAGTTGGTGGTGAAACCTTTTTCCATAACTCTTTTAAGTGTAATCCTTTGGTGAATGCATTTGCTCTAGGTATTGTTAAAAAAGATAGAATTTTTAAAGCTAAAGCAGAGGGGATTGGTAATCCTGTGATTTATGTTGGTGCAAAAACTGGTAGAGATGGTATACATGGGGCTACAATGGCCAGTGAAGAGTTTGGTGAAGATTCAGAAAAAAAGAGGCCAAATGTACAGATAGGAGATCCTTTTAAAGAAAAACTACTTCTAGAGGCTTGTCTTGAATTAATGAAAAATGATTTTATTGTTGGGATACAGGATATGGGTGCTGCTGGCCTTACAAGTTCTTCCTTTGAAATGGCATCTAAATCCGGTTCTGGAATTGAGCTTTATCTTGATAAAGTGCCATGTCGTGAAGAAGGGATGACCCCTTATGAAATAATGCTTTCTGAATCACAGGAGAGAATGCTGATTGTTGCTAAAAAAGGGTTTGAGAGTAAGGTGCTAGAAATATTTAACAAATGGGATCTTGATGCTGAAATTATAGGTAGAGTTACTGATGATGGATATGTTAGGTTGTTTTGGAAAAATGAACGGGTTGCAGAACTTCCTGCGAAACCTCTGGGTGATGAAGCACCTGTATATGATAGGCCTTATAAAGAGCCTTTATATTATAGAGAGCTAAAACATGATGATTTTGTTTTTGCTAATTTAGATCTTGATAAAACATTTGAAATGATGGTTTCTAATCCTAACATTGCTTCCAAAAGATGGATTTTTGAACAGTATGATTATATGGTAAGAACTAATACTGTTGTTTTACCTGGATCTGATGCAGCTGTTTTAAGACTAAAGGGATCAAAAAAGGGTATTGTTTTGTCTATGGATTGTAATAGTAGATACTGTTATTTAGATCCTTATAAAGGAGGCCAAATTGCAGTCATTGAAGCTGCTAGAAATGTGGCGATGAGTGGTGGACGTCCTCTTGCAATAACAGATTGCTTAAACTTTGGTAATCCAGAAAAACCTGAAGTAATGTGGCAGTTTGTAAAGGCAATTGAGGGGATGAGTTTTGCTTGTGAAAAACTAAATACTCCAGTTGTGAGTGGAAACGTGAGTTTTTACAATGAAACGGATGGTAAGGGGGTATATCCTACACCTACTGTGGTTATGGTCGGTGTCATTGACGATGTGGAAAAAAGAATTGAATCTCATTTTATTGGAGAAGGAAATTTAATATATTTAATTGGTGAAAACAATGGTGAAATAGGAGGGAGTGAATTTTTGTCATATTGTCTTGAAATGGATGAAGGTATTGTGCCTGAGCCAAAGATTGAGGAAAATATAAAACTTATAAAGTTTATGGTTGATGCTGTTGAAAATGATCTGATACTTAGTGCTCATGATGTTTCATTGGGTGGGCTTGTTATTGCTCTTTTTGAAATGTGTGTAAAAAATAAAATAGGCGCTCAAGTTAATTTTGATTATAAAATAAATGATTTTAGATATCTTTTTAGTGAAACGCAAGGGCTTGCTTTTGTAGAGGTTAATCCAGCTATAGAAGAAAGATTTCTTTTATATGCAAATAAATATGATTTGCGTACTGAAAGAGTTGGAGTTACTGGAGGAAAAGAATTTAAAGTGAAAAAGGGTAGAAGAGTTGTTCTTTTATATAATTTAGAAGATTTAATTTATCAGTATGAAAGGGAAATTGAAAGATGGATGAAATAGTTTTTGATAAATTTCATG
The DNA here is from genome assembly GCF_049472655.1 of Deferribacter abyssi. Lineage (NCBI taxonomy): Bacteria > Pseudomonadati > Deferribacterota > Deferribacteres > Deferribacterales > Deferribacteraceae > Deferribacter > Deferribacter abyssi. Next base: position 103,625 of record NZ_JAQNCS010000007.1, on the reverse strand, counting down.
AAGAATGTGGAATAGCTGGTGTTTTTGGTGATAAAGATGCTGCTAACTTAGTTTATCTTGCTCTTTATGCTCTTCAGCATAGAGGGCAGGAAGGTGCAGGAATTGCTTGTTCGGATAGAAAGAATTTGAGAGTGGAAAAGGGGCTTGGACTTGTTGCAGATATTTTTAAAAGAAATATTCTTGAGCGTTTAAAGGGTGATATTGCTATAGGACATAACAGATATTCAACGATGGGAGAGAATCATTTAAAAAATACACAGCCGATTGTGGCCGATATTAATCTTGGATCTGTTGCTTTAGTACACAACGGTAATATTGTAAATGCCGACGTTTTAAGAGATGATCTTGTTTCAGATGGTGCGATATTTACTTCAACTTCAGATAGTGAGATAATAATCCATCTTATGGCGAGGTCTAATGAGAAAAATATCATACATGCTATTTCAAAAAGTGTTCAAAAGTTAAAAGGAGCCTTTTCTTTAATTTTTATGACAGAAAATATGATGATTGGGTTAAGAGATCCTTTTGGTTTTCGGCCTTTGATCCTTGGGAGAATTCGTTCAAGTCATGCGTTGGTAAGTGAAACATGTGCCCTTGATTTGATAGATGGAGAATTTATTCGTGAAATAGAACCCGGAGAGATGATTATTATTACAGATGAAGGAATAGTTTCCTACTATCCATTTGAAAGGGTTGAAGCTCATCCATGTATTTTTGAATTTATTTATTTTGCAAGACCTGATAGTAGGATTTTTAATAGAGATGTTTATGAAGTTAGAAAGGCTTTTGGTAGGAAGCTTGCTGAAGAGAGTCCCGTTGATGCTGATATTGTTATTCCTGTGCCTGATTCAGGGATTGTAGCAACTCTTGGATATTCTGAATATAGTAAAATTCCTTATGAAATGGGATTAATAAGAAATCATTATGTAGGAAGAACTTTCATAGAACCATCTCAATCAATTAGACATTTTGGTGTAAAGCTTAAGCTAAATCCAGTAAAAAGCGTAATTGATGGCAAAAGAGTAGTTGTAGTAGATGATTCTATAGTTAGAGGGACTACTAGCAGAAAAATTGTAAAGATGCTGAAAGAAGCTGGAGCAAAGGAAGTGCATTTGAGAATATCCTCACCCCCTACAAAGTTTCCCTGCTTTTATGGAATTGATACTCCTACAAGAAGTGAGCTTATTGCTTCCACTCATACTATAGATGAAATAAGAAAATATATTACAGCAGATAGTTTAGCTTATTTAAGTTTGGAAGGAATGCTTGATTGCGTTGAAAATAACAATTTTTGTCATGCATGTTTTTGCGGGAAATATCCCACTTTACATAAGGATAGAAGTAATTATAATCTGAAAAAGTGAGGTATAACTATGGATGATAAGTTAATAATAAGATTGTTTGGTTCAAGTATGGAGTTTGTTTCTGGATGAAGTCCTTCTTATTTCCCCTCAGGTTGTGGGGTAGTTGATGATCCGTATTTTGAAATAGCAAAGTCTTTAGATGCAAAATTGACAAAGGAATTTGGTGTTGATAATGTAGATTTCAAATATGTTGATATTTCATCTCCTGAAGTTTTAGATTATATTGATGATGTCAACAATATTGTGGAAAACAGATTTCCTCTTCCTTACGTGTCAGTTAATAAAAAACCTGTTGTCTGGGGATTAGATGATCCTCAGGAAATATTTATGAAAATAACAGAGTTTGTTAAAAATTATGTAAAATAAAAAGCCGCTCTTTTGAGCGGCTTTTTATTGAAATTTAAAGGGAAACTACATTTATTGCAGCTAAGCCTTTTGGACTTTTTTCTACTTGGAATTTTACCCTTTCACCTTCAGACAATGACTTGAATCCGTCTTTTTGAATGGAAGTATGATGCACGAATACATCTTGTCCGCCATCTTCGGTTATAAAACCATAACCTTTTGAATCGTTAAACCACTTAACAGTACCTTCTCTCATAACTATACCTCATATTATTTTGTTTTGTTGTTTAATGCAGTGATGTTTAAAGATACAAATCTAATAAACCAAAACTGTAATAGAACAACAATGAATAATATACATTATTTGGGAAGTTACGCAAGCTTTATTTTTTCTGGCGCTACCCCATTTTTTTATTGTTAGTCTAACTTATGTTTATATTTCAAATAGTTATACATTATTGTTTGTAGAAAAACATTTTCTTCATTCTCACAAAACATCCGGTTTTGCTCCGAGGCAAGTTCTTCTAAAATCGCCGTTCATGGCGGTTTTATGGGTACTTGAACCCAGAAAATGTTTTTCCATAAACAATTTCAAGCAAGGTTGTACAAAAAATAAGGGGTGACTCCAATTATTTTTTTTATTATTATATTCGGGAAACCTTTTTGAGTTTGACTATGTATCAAGAAATTGCATTGAGTTGTTATGATGAATATATTATCTCATGGCAATTCATTAAGACAAAAAAAATATGTTAAACGATGGAGAATTTTTTAAAAGTAACTTAATCGTAAATAAGAATTATTCTTTAGTTATATATTTTTATTTTTTAAGTGGATATCTTTAATATATAATCAAAATAAATTATTTTTCTGTAAAAAAAATGTAAAAAGGAACCATATCTTAAAGTAATACTTGACTAAATTGGAATAGAAACGTAGAAAAAATATGGTTATTAAATCTGTTAAAACATCTTAAGGAGGATGTAATGAAAAGACAGTTGTTTTTAACTTTCATATTAGTTGTATTTTTTGTAACAAATGTTTTTGCCGGTGGCACTCTTAGATTGCTTACCTGGAAGGGGTATGCTCCAAAAAAACTTATTGATAAATTTGAAAAAGAAACGGGTATTAGGGTAGAAGTTACATATTCAAATAATGAAGAAATGATTGCAAAACTTAGAGCAACACGTGGTGGAGGGTTTGATCTTGCCCAACCAAGCCAAGATAGAATTTCATCTGTACAAGCCAAATACAAAATTTATAGACCTATGGATTACTCTAAAATTAAAACAGAACTTTTTATTCTTTCTATGTTAGAAGCAGTTAAGAAGAATACATTAGTGAAAGGTAAATCTTATGCTGTACCGTTTTGCTGGGGCACATCGGGATTAATTGTTAATAAGAAGTATGCACCAGATGCTAAAGATTACACAGATCTTTTAAATCCGAAATATAAAGGTAGAATAAGTTATAGATTAAAAAGACCGACATTAATAGGTTTAGCATTTTCACTTGGATATAATCCTTTTGAGCTTTACAGTAACCCTAAAGAATATAAAGCATTGATGGAAAAAATTGGACAAAAATTGATTGATACTAAAGATTTAGTGAAAAATTACTGGACAAATGGTGATTCACTACTTCAACTTCTTAGGTCAGAAGAAGTGTATGTGGCAATGGGATGGGATGGTGGAGGTTGGAAACTCCATAAAGAAAATCCAAATATCGATTTTGTAGCTCCAAAAAGTGGTGCATTGGGCTGGATAGATACTTTTGCGATTCCCGCTAAAGCAAAAAATATTGATGCTGCTTACAAGTGGATTAATTTTATGCTAAAACCTGAAAATGCTGCTTATTTCACTAACACAGAAGGTTATTTTACAGCGTCTAAAGATGCAGAAAAGTTCTTAAAACCAGATGTTAAGGATAATTTAAAAAGATCTTTTTCTAAAAAAGATATTGATAATATAAAATGGTATCCACCTGTACCTGCAAAAATAGAATCAATTGAAGCAAAGATTCTTGACAAAGTAAAATCTGCAAGATAACCAATATGAAAAAAGGGGGAATAACCCCTTTTTCTTATTCTTCATTATGAGGTTTTAAATGTTATTTGATCTTGATGTAAGGAATGTTGTTAAGAAATTTGGAGAATTTGTTGCGGTAAAGGGTGTTAGCTTTAAGGTAGAGCAAGGTAAGTTTTTTTCAATTTTAGGTCCTTCTGGATGTGGTAAAACTACTTTATTAAGAATGATTGCCGGATTTTTAGAGCCTACATCAGGTGAAATTTATATTAGAGGAAGTCTTGTTAATGGTTTATCCCCAAACAAAAGGCCAGTTAATCTTGTTTTTCAAAATCTTGCTTTGTTTCCAATGATGAATGTGGAAGAAAACATTGCCTTTGGTCTAAGGCGAAGAAAAGTTCCTAATGAGGAGATTAAGAGGAGAGTAAAGGATATATTAGAAAGAGTAGGTCTACCGGGCTTTGAAAAAAAATCAATTAGTCAATTATCAGGTGGTCAGAAGCAGAGAATTGCTATTGCTAGATGCTTAGTGTTGGAGCCTTCTGTTTTGCTCCTTGATGAACCGCTGGGTGCTCTTGATTTGAAATTGAGAGAACAGATGAAAGTAGAGCTTAAAAAGTTGCAAACTGAAGTGGGAACAACTTTTGTATATATTACTCATGACCAATCAGAAGCTCTAGTTATGTCAGATTATGTAGCTGTGATGAATGCTGGAAAGTTTGAGCAAGTTGATACTCCGCAAAATCTTTACAAATACCCTCAAACTGCTTTTGTGGCTCAGTTTGTGGGAGATAACAATGGATGGGATGCGGAAGTTGTTTCACAGGATAAAGGGATAGCTTTGATACAAACTGTAGAGGGGTATCAATTTTATGTGAAGACATTAAATCATTTAAGTAAAAAAGAGTGCATTTTTTTTGTAAGACCTGAAGCTTTTATTATTAATCCTGATCAAAAAATAGATAAAATAAATAGATTAAAAGTAAGAGTAAAGACTATTTTATTTGATGGTGCAAACAGTAGGTTATTAACAGTTGTTGAAAAAGTGGATAGAGAAATTATTGTAGCATTACCTCAAAATAAGCAATTTGATTATATTAAACCTGGTGATGTAATTGAGTTAGGATGGTTTTTTGAAAATTGCATAGCTTTTGAGAGAGAGTAACAGCATATGAAACATTCAAAATTGGGATTATACATCTTTTTAATTCCTGTGATTTTGTGGCTTTTTCTTTTAATTGTGATTCCACATATAGATTTGTTTATTATGTCTTTAAGGGCTGAAAATGATTTAGGTGAGCTTGTATGGAGTTTGCAAAATTATAAAAATTTTTTTACTGAGCCAGTTTATTGGGTTACCTTTGTAAGAACTGCTATCTATTCGATATTAGTAACTATAATTACTGCGATAATAGCATTACCAGTTTCGTTTTTTATAACAAAAGTTGTGAATTCGAGGTTTAGTAATTTTTTATCTATTTTACTTCTGATGCCTTTCTGGGTTAGCGAACTTGTTAGGGTTTATGGATGGATGATATTATTAAGAGAAAGTGGTGTGATAAATCATTTTTTGATTAAATTGGGCATTCTGAACAGACCAATTGAGTTTTTGTATAATGATATCTCTATGATTATGGTACTTGTTTATACATCAATGCTTTTTATGGTTGTGCCTCTCATTTCTGTAATGGAAAGTTTAGATGATCATTTAATAGAAGCAGCTTATGATCTTGGAGCATCAACTAAAGATATAGTTTTTAAAATAATAATACCACATGCCAAACCTGGGTTGACATCAGGTTCTATTGTAGTTTTTATGTTAACTCTTGGTAATTATCTTACACCCAATCTTATTGGTGGTAAAAATTCACTTTGGTTTACTGAGCAAATATATACACAATTTATAGCCAGCTTCAATTGGAATCAAGGTGCAGCTTTTGGGTTTTTATTATTAGTATTATCCTCATTGATCATTTGGATAGCTTTGAAAATTACAAGACAAAGTTTAGGTAAGGTGGTTCAATGATACGAACTTTGCCCCGCAGTAAAAAGTATAATATTAGCTTCAAAATTTATATTTTTCTTTTTTATATGTTTCTATTTGCTCCATTGGTAATAACTTGTATTCTGGCTTTTAATAATTCTGATTTTCCAAGTTTACCGTGGAAAGGGGTTACTCTAGATTGGTTTTTTGCTAATAATGAGCATAGAGTGGGGCTTTTTCATGATGTAAATAATCTGCGCAGTATTTGGATTAGTATTAAAACTGCTTTTATTGTATCTATTTTGTCACTTATAGTTGGCACCATGGGTGCGTTTTTGTTTGAACAAGAAGAGTTTAAGTTTAAACAAGCTTTATATTTTTTAACACTTGCACCCCTTGTAATCCCTGGGGTTATTTTGGGTATTTCAATTTTACTTGCTAGTAATTCTGTTGGTGCTTTTCTTGAGGAATATTTAAATATTGATATTCCATTATTTGCACCAGGTTTTTGGTTGGTGGTACTTGGACAATTTTCATTTATTACAACATTTGTAGTATTAGTTGTTTCTGCAAGATTGAAAAAATTTGATAGAACTTTAGAAGAAGCTGCATTAAATCTTGGTGCAAATAGATTTGAAGTTATATGGTATATTACCTTGAAATATCTCAAGCCTGCGTTGCTAGGAGCTGGGTCGGTAGCATTTTTAATGAGTTTTGAAAATTTTAACACTACATTGTTTTTGGTAGGTTCTGAACCAACTTTACCTATTAACCTTTATTTGCAGGTAAGGGATGGAAGTACACCTGTAATAAATGCAATATCATTTTTAATGATTGTGTTTACATCTACACTTGCTTTGATAAATCTATATTTTAGTAATAAAAGTAATTGAGAGTTATTTTAACAGTTTAGTGTTACTTTTCTAAAATGAAAAAAATTAATAAACTAAACGCTTAAAAAACTTACTAAAAGGCAATATACTCTTATTTTTATAGTAAAGAATATTACAATATTAAAAATTTCAGAAAACTGCCTTATCAATTTGCAATATGCTTTATAATCCAATCAGGTCTGTTAGTGGATAGTGAAGTTACTCCAAGATTCATTAGTTGCTTTGCTAAATGTGGATTATCCACTGTCCAGACATTCCAAAGCCATTTATTTTTTTTGATATCTTTTGCCATGCGAATGCAATGGGTTAGGTCTGCAAGGGTGGAAATGCCGTCTAAATTTGCTGCATCAATTTTTTTAAATACATTTTTATACATATTTTTTTCAATGGGTACGTTGTATCCATATTCCACTATCCACAATATCTTATAATCAGGTAATAATGCTTTTAGGTTTTTTATTAAATTATAGTTAAAACTTATAATAATAATTTGATTCTTTCTAAACTCATAACCTTTTATAAATTCGTAAAAAACTTCAGTAATCTCAACTCCAGATTTTATTTCAATATATAAATCTAGATAATCAGGAACTTTGTTTATTACACTTTCAAGTAGTGGGATCTTTTCTCCTTTGAATTTAGGGTCAAACCAACTACCGACATCTATTTTTTTTAAGGTTTCAAATTTACTGTTTTTAACTTTATAATTTCTAGTACCTGTACGACCGGTTGAATCGTCATGAATTATAACAATTTTTTTATCTTTTGTCATGTGAATATCCATTTCAAGTCCATCAACTCCAAAGGTCATAGCTAGATCAAAAGCTGTCATTGTATTTTCTGGAGCATAAAAGGAAGCTCCTCTATGGGCAATGATTTTCATATCTGTTACCTCATATTGCATTGTCTAATATTTTCAATGATTCTTCTCTTATATTGCTTTTTTTAACGTTATCCCAATTTAATTCTTTAGAAAAAACTTCAATAGTTGTATTCAGAGCTTTTTTAGCACTGTTTATGTCAGTTTCTGCAATAGAGGTTCTTCTTACTAGAAAATCAAGAGGTTTTCGTGCATATTCATTTCTGATAGTATAAATGATTTCAGCTAGTATTATGGGCTTGTTTTCCAGTAACTTGTCTCCGAAGTCTTCTGTTTGGGCAATATGTATAATTTCTTCTGCTTTTGTACCATAATTTTTAAGAAGATGATTCAAAACCTCTTTATCAAGATAATTTGATTTTAACAGATTACTTTTATATCTTTCATCAAAACCTTCACTCCCATAGTAAGTGATTTTTTCAGTTATACATTGATTTTTTTCTGATAACATGGACTTAGATATAATATAATTAAGAGTATCTTCTGCCATTTTTCTGAAGGTTGTCCATTTCCCACCAGTAATTGTTACAAGATTTGAATCAGAGATGGTTATGTAGTGATCTCTCACGATTGAGGCTGTATTGTTCATAGTAGAATCTTTTACTAAGGGCCTTAATCCTGACCATACGGATTTTATGTCATTTTTTGTTACTTTTACATCAAAATACCTATTTATATGTCTTATTAAATAATCAATCTCTTTTTCTTTTGCTTTGGGGTACTCGTCCACTTCAGCAGGTTCGTCTGTAGTACCGATTATGCAAGCATCTTCCCATGGAAGTATAAAAAGAACTCTTCCGTCATCAGTTTTTGGTATTAATAAACCTTCATTTTTTGGGGCATAGGATTTGTCTATTGCAATATGTATTCCTGATGAAACTTGCATTATTTCTTCGCATTGTGGATTATCAAGTTTTCTGATTGTGTCGGTGAAAGGACCTGTGGCGTTAATTACTACTTTTGCAAATACTTCTTTGTACACATTTTCTATTTTATCATAATATATTACACCTTTTATTTTACCATTTTTTTTGATAAATTCTTTAACTTCTGCATAATTTAATAATTTTGCACCGTATCTTTCAGCTGTTTTGGCAATAGTAATGTTCATTCGCATATCGTTAAATTGTCCATCATAATATTGGACACATCCTTTTAATCCATCTTTTTTTAAAGATGGAAATTCTCTTATTGCTTTATTTTTGCTGATTATTTTACTTCTTCCAAGAGTTCTTTTGCCAGATAAAAAATCATAAATTGTTAACCCTGTAAATATATAAGGGATTTCATACCACTTGTACAATGGAGTGAGTAATGCAATTTTATGACATAGATGGGGTGCATTTTGAATAAGCAAATATCTTTCTTTTAAGCTACTTTTAACGAGTCTATATTGTTCTTTATCAAGATGTTTTATTGCTGATTCTAAGTATCTTACACCACCATGTAGTAGTTTTGTACTTCTGCTACTTGTGCCAGATGCAAAGTCATTTTTTTCTAAAAGTAGTGTTTTGAACCCCCTGCTTGCAGCATCGAGGGCTATACCACAGCCTGTAGCACCACCTCCAATTATAATTATATCAAATTGATAATCTTCTATTCTCATGACATCTCCTTTTTAAGCCTTTATGCTTTAATTTAAAAAAAATCAAGAATTATTTTATTATACAGTTACACAATATGGATTATATCATTATTATTCAATACTTTATTAACTTTTTACTTTACATTTATGTTTCTTACACCTGTTGGTTTCCATGATGGAGATATAGTAAGAGAACCTGTTCTTTTGCATTTTAATACTGCAGCATAGGATATACTGAAATCTCCATATTTGCTGTTGATTTTATCTATTGCGTTGTAAATTTTTTCTTTTTTATTGCTTTCCATTATGGTAGTTAGGTGGACTGAGTTGTGTACTAAATTTGATATGGATATACCAATAAGTCGTATTCCTATAGATAAATCATATTCTCTTAGTAAAAGTTTTGCTATTTCAAAAATGTGATGAGTAGCACAAGTAAAAAAAGAAAGTGTATGTCTTTTGTTAAAGGTATTCATATGTGTATCTTTCAAGTAAATGGATATAGTTTTGCCTGATACTTGATTTTTTCTTGCTCTTGTAGATACCATTTCACAAAGTTGCAAAAGGTATGGGATAGCTTCTTTTTCAGAATATACATCATGTGGTAAGGTCATACTATGTCCTATAGATTTTATCGGTTCTTCTTCGAAGTTAATATCACTGATATAGTCTCCATGTGCCATAGCAAAAAGCTTATAACCGTTTTTCCCAAATATTTTTATTAAGTTTGTAAGTCCAAACTTTCTTAGATCTTTTGTAGTAAATATTCCCATGTTTGCGAATTTTTTTGAAAGTTTTCTACCTATCCCCCATATGTCGTGGAGTTGAAATTGATCTATGAAGTTTATGGTTTTCTCAGGTGAAATGTAAAGATAACCATCAGGTTTATTAACACTACTTGCCATTTTCGCGATGAGTTTATTTTTTCCTATTCCGATGGAGCATGTGATTCCAAAGTTTTTTCTTATATGACTTTTTATAAAGAATGCTATGTCTTTAAATGGCATATTTATTTGTGAGGCATTTAAGAATGCTTCATCTATCGAGTACATCTCTACATTATGTGTTATTGTGAGGAGAAAAGCATGAATCTGCTTTGAGATATAAATATATTTAGGGTTATTTCCCACAATAAAAGTTATGTGGGGGCACATTTTTTTTGCTTTGTATTTTGTCATACCTGTTTTTACACCGTATTTTCTTGCTTCATATGATGCTGTGGTTACTACTGTACGTTCTTTTGAACCTATTATAGCTATAGGTTTCCCTTTCAATTTTGGATTGGAAGCTTGTTCTACAGAAGCAAAAAAAGCATCCATATCTATGCAGAGTATCATTAAAACCTCTTGATTTCTTTAATTATAATGACATATTATATGCGAACAACTGTTTATATTCAAGAGGGAGTTTTATGCTAACAGATAAACAAGAAAAAATGTTAAAGTTTATCAAGGAATTCAGAGATAAAAATGGTTATATCCCCTCTGTAAGGGAGATATGTAAAGGGCTAAACTTATCATCCACCGCATCTGTAAAAAAAATGTTAGATAGATTAGAAGCTAAAGGTGTCATTAGAAAGAACCCACAGCAGGCAAGAAGTATAGAAATTTTAGACGATTTTTTTGATAATAAGGGACTGCCGGTGTTGGGTAAGGTGGTGGCTGGGTATCCAGTAATATCAGAAGAAAATATTATCGAGTATATAGATATTACAAAATTTAATAATAGAGAAAGATTTTTCTTTTTAAAGGTTTTTGGCGATAGTATGATAGAAAAGAGAATTTTTGAAGATGATTATATTTTAGTAGAGCTAACAAAAGAAATACTCAATGGTGAAATAGGTGTTTTCAGATTAAATGGTGAGGTAACGGTAAAAACTTATATTAATAAGGAAGAATATATTATATTGAGGTCAGAAAATCGATCATATGAAGATATAGTAGTTACAAATAATGACGATTTTGAAATTATTGGTAAAGTGGTTTATGTAATAAGATCACTTATATGAAAAAGAGGGCAATAACGCCCTCTATTTAATAAGCTTCAGTTTCAGGATCATTCAAATCTTCAGGTGTTACAGGATCTTTAAAAATTTTATAGGTCCATATCTGATAAAAAATTACAATTGGTATAAATATAATAACTACAATTGTCATTATTTTTAATGTATAAGTGCTGGATGATGAGTTAAATGCTGTTAGGCTGTATTTTGGATCAATATTAGAAGGGATAAGGTTTGGATATAGACCTATAATACCTGTGAAAATTACTGTGAAGATAGTAATACATGAAGCAAAAAATGCTTTAACTGGCGAATTTTTGATTAGTACAATTGTAGATAATAAGCTTATTACAGCAATTGTAGGAACAATAAACCATACCGGGTTTTTAATGTAATTGTCATAAAGATGGGTTTTGAATGCTGAAAAAACTAAAAATAATGTTGCTACAGCTACAAGTAGAGGCCATATTTTTGCTGCATAACTTTTTGCTCTTTTAGATAAATTTCCAGTAGTTTTAATGGATAGCCATAATGCTCCATGATTCATGAACAATAATAAGAAAAGTATTCCCGTTAAGATTCCGTATGGGTTTAAAAGATAGGTAAGACTTCCATGATATCCTTGTTCATCAATTGGTAAACCTGCAAAGATATTGCCAAAGGCTACTCCAAAAAGAATTGTAGGGATTAAACTTCCTGCAAAAATAGCAATATCCCAACCTTTTTTCCAAGCTGGGTTATCTTTTTTACCTCTAAACTCAAAAGAAACACCTCTAAAAATAAGACCAAACAGAAGCAACAGAAGAGGGGTGTAAAGATAGCTAAACATGTAGGCATAGGTTGTAGGGAATGCAGCAAAAGTTGCCCCACCTGCAGTAATTAGCCAGACTTCGTTTCCATCCCATACCGGACCTAGTGTATTTATAACAATTCTTTTTTCTTCTTCACTTTTTGCAACAAATGGATGTAGTATACCAGCACCGAGATCAAATCCATCTAGCATAAAATATACAGCCCATAAAAGTCCCCAAAGTGCAAACCATATTATTTGATATATCATGGTTCCCTCCTACGCAGATACTGTTGATGCCTGAATTACTTCTTGTTTTTTCACAGGGGATTCAGGTCCTTTTTTTGCATATTTTGAGAGTAAATAAATATCTATCACACCGAGTAATCCGTAAAATAAAGTAAAGCCGATAAGAGAAAACCACACTTGTTCTATTGCAACTGACTTAGAAACACCATCAGAAGTCCTCATGAGTCCGTAAACAATCCAAGGCTGTCTACCTACTTCGGCCACAGTCCAACCAAGAAAGTTAGCTATATACGGGATAGGTATCATATAAAGCATTGTTTTTAAAAACCATTTTTTATCTAATAATACATCTTTTTTGCTATAATAATAAGCCAAAGATGCTAGAATCATAAAAAGCATACCTAGGCCAACCATTAATCTAAAACTTAAGAAAACAGGCATAACAGGTGGTCTTTCATCTTTAGGAAAAGCCTTTAAGCCTTTTACTTCAGCATTTAAATCATGATAAGCTAAGAAACTGAGTAATTTTGGTATTGGTAAAATTTCAATAAGGTTTTCTTCTTTTGCTTCATTTGGGATAGCAAAAAGATAAATTGGTGCTCCTTTTTGAGTTTCCCATAGAGATTCCATTGCTGCCAATTTTGTGGGTTGAACTTTTGCTACTTCAAAGGCATGCCAGTCACCTACAAAAAATTCAGCAAAACTTACAATAAGTGCAAAAATAGCTGCAATTTTGAAAGATTTTTTGAAAAATTCAACGTGTGATTTTTTTATTAAATGATATGCGGATACTCCCATTACAAAAAATGATCCTACAATATAAGCTGCTAATATTTGATGTAAAAATTTTAAAATGGCGTAACTTGAGAAAATTACTGCTGCAAAGTCAACCATTTCTGCCCTTCCGTTTCGTAGAACATATCCTACAGGATTTTGCATCCATGCATTTGCTACCAAGATCCATAATGCAGACAGGTTTGAACCAATGGCCACCATCCAGATCGCAAAAGCATGAGCTTTCTTAGATAGTTTTTTCCATCCGAAAATCCATATTCCTAAAAAAGTAGATTCAAGAAAGAACGCCACTGTTGCTTCGATAGCAAGAGGTGCTCCAAAAATATCCCCTACATATTTTGAGTATTCTGCCCAGTTCATACCGAATTGAAATTCCATAGTGATACCAGTTACAACTCCTAATGCAAAATTGATTAAAAAAAGTTTTCCCCAGAATTTTGTCATTCTTAAATACATTTCATTATTAGTTTTGACATACATGGTTTCCATAATCGCAACTAATATAGAAAGCCCTAGAGTTAGAGGAACAAAAATAAAGTGAAACATTGCAGTCAAGGCAAACTGGAGCCTTGATAGTGCTACTACGTCCATTTTTTACCTCCTATGTTTGGTTAATTTTATCTAAATCTTCATCATTGAAGATAAATTGTTCTATTTTTGCGCTTTTTAGTTTTGTAACAATGGAGTTTTGGAGGCCAGCAAAGAATGTGGTGATATTACAAATAGGATTTAATTCGCATTGTTCAGGTTTATTAACACAGATATTTATAGATGTTTTAAAGCCTAAACATAAACAGATATCGTATAAACTGAGTTTAGAAATATCTTTATTTATTAATATACCGCCATTTTTACCCGTAGTAGTTTTTATAATGCCACATTTATTTAATTTATGAATAATTTTTACGACAAAAGGTCGTTTTAAATGGAGCTTTTTACAAATTTCTGCTATCTTTGTTTTCTCTTGTTTCCCAGCAAGATAAGCTAAAATTCTGATTGCATAATCAACTTCTCTTGTGATGTATTCGCTCATATTGTTTACCTCTTAAGTAAACAATACTTATGGGAAAATTATTTGTCAAGATTAAAATTAAAATTATTTTAAAAACAATTAAGAATTTAATTTATGTTAATTAATTGCACTAATAACAAAATTAAGGAGCATAATATGTATGGTATAATACCTGATTTTTAAAGTTAAATTGTTTGATTGGAATTATGAATTCAAAGCAATTTTTTAAGTTTTAGATGATAGATTATTTCTTGAAATTTTAAGTGCTTTTTCCCTATCTTTGAGAAAAGTAGGATCGTTTTTCAGTGTATCTTTTATTTTATTTACTAGATCTTGTACAAAGTGGTCCTCAGAGAGTCTATAAATTATCCATCTCCCTTCTTTTTCATCTTTGATTAGCCCTGCGTATTTTAAGTTTTTTAAATGTGATGATATGGTGGAGAGGGCAATGTGTAAGACTTCATTGATTTCACATACACACATAGGACGTTCAGATAATAACAGAACAATTCTTAATCTATTTTTTTCACCTAGTGATTTAAAAATTTCTGAAATTTTTTCCATGGATGGAATATATAGAAAAATACGATTGTTGACAAGTGGAAAATATTGTTGTAGTTCCCTATCATAACATGTTGATGTCTCATAAATTTTTTTATGAAGTGTATTATGAGTTTATTAGCAAGTATTTTTTTATAGTGATTTAATAAAACTGATATAATACTGGTTATTTAGTTAGAATAATTATAACAAATAATTGTTTTTGGTTTATCTGTAAGTGAGTTAAAAGGGGATATTCCCCTTTTTTTAAAGATTTTCCACAATTAGGTCACCCATTTCTTCTGTATTAACGAGAATTTCACCTTTTTTACCAGTATATATGTCTTTAGTTCTGTATCCTTTACTTAAAACTTCTTCGATAGCTTTTTCAATTTTAGTAGCAGCTTCATCATGTTTTAAGGAGTATCTAAGCATATATGCTGCAGATAGAATTTGAGCAATTGGGTTAGCTATGTTTTGACCTGCAATATCAGGGGCTGTACCACCTATTGGTTCATAAAGGCCAAATCCAGATTCATTTATTGATGCTGAAGCTAGCATGCCAAGAGAACCAGAAAGCATTGCTGCTTCATCACTTAAAATATCGCCAAACATGTTGCCAGTTAAAATGACATCAAACTGGTTTGGGTTTCTTACTAATTGCATAGCAGCATTATCTACGTACATGTGGCTAAGCTCTATATCAGGATATTCTTCTTTATGCAATTTAGTTACTGTTTCACGCCATAAAATACTACTCATTAAAACATTTGCTTTGTCAACAGAAGTAACGCGTTTGTTTCTTATTCTTGCTGTTTCAAAAGCAAGATGAGCTATTCTTTCTATTTCTGACACAGAATATTTCATTGTATCTATGGCAAAAGTGTTATCTTCACTTATATATTTTGGCTGACCAAAATATATTCCGCTAGTAAGTTCTCTGAAAATAACAATATCTATACCATCTTCAATAAGATGGTCTTTTAAACTGCATGAATCTTTTAATGGTTTAAAAACTTTTACTGGTCTAATATTTGCAAAGAGATTGAAGTGTTTTCTTAAAGGAAGTAAAGCTCCTCTTTCTGGTTGTTTATCAGGAGGTAAATTTTCCCATTTTGGTCCACCTACTGAGCCGAAAAGAATAGCATCTGAGTTTTCACATATTTTTAGCGTATGCTCTGGTAAAGGAGTATCATATTTATCTATTGCTATACCACCAACATCAGAAAACTTATATTGTAAACTAATGTTATGTTTTTCTGATATTTTGTCTAATACTTTTATTGCCTGTTTCATTACCTCAGGACCTATTCCGTCTCCAGGTAAAACAGCAATCTTATACATTTAGCACCTCTTAAGAATTTTTATGGTTTTTTACTGCAAATTTTAAGTAAAGTCAAACCAAAAAATGTTTAGTGTGGGAAAATTTTTTATTTATTGCAAAAATGCAAAAATAATCAATAAATGCTTATTTGTTGATATGTAAGGAATAATGTGAGTAAAGATTAAAATATGAAAAGTTTTGTAAAGATATTGTTTGCAAAAATGCAAAACCAGGGTGATGGATATATCAAATAATGTTATAAAATCACTATTTTTTAGAAAGTAGTGTTTGGCATGTTTTTTGTTTTGGAATTGTTTGTGTTTTTAATACAATAAAAAATTGGAGGTTTTGTATGAGGTATTTAAAAAACATTTTTTTTGTTTTAGTAATGGTTAGTTTGCTTGTTGTTCCAGCAATGGCAAAGCCAATTAAGATTAGGTTTAGCCATGTAGTTTCTCCTGAGACACCAAAAGGAAAAGCAGCTAATTATCTGAAGGAGATTTTGGAAGAAAGAACAGGTGGGAAAATTAAAGTTGAAGTTTATCCAAACAGCTCACTTTACAATGATAAAGAAGCTATTAAAGCTTTGAAAATGGATGTTATTCAGCTTGCTTGTCCAAGTTTTTCTAAATTTACTGCTTATGTAAAACAGTTGCAAATATTCGATTTGCCATTTCTTTTTAAGTCTGTGGATAGCCTTCATAAATTTCAAGATAGTGAATATGGTAAAAAAATGCTTAAGCTTGTGGAAAAGAGAGGTCTTGTAGGTCTTGCTTATTGGGATAATGGTTTTAAAGTTTTATCAAATAACGTGCGTCCAATTGTTAAACCTGAGGATGCTAAAGGTATTAAATTTAGAATAATGTCTTCAAAAGTTTTGGAAGAACAGTTTAAAGCACTTAATGCTATTCCTGTAACAATGTCTTTCAGTGAGGTTTATACTGCATTACAACAAGGAGTTGTAGATGGAGCAGAGAATCCATGGTCAAATTATTATACAAAGAAATTTTATGAGGTTCAAAAATATACCACTGTTAGTTATCATGGATATTTAGGCTATATGCTTGTAACTAACAAAAAAATCGTTATGAAACTTAAAAAGGCTGGTCTTTATGATACCTTTTTGAAAGCTGTTAAGGATGCAACAGAGTATGAAAGAAAGCTTGCTAAGGAGATGGATGATTACTATTACAAAAAAGTTAAGGAAAGTGGTAAAACTCAAGTTATTGAATTAACAGATGCTCAAAAAGAACCTTTTAGAAAGCTGTTTAAAGAGAAAGTATACCCTAAGTTTTATAAAATAATAGGTAAAGATATGATTGAAGCTGCTGCGAGCTTTTAATAAGCGAGTAGTTATGCTGGAAATTAAAGGGAAGCATATGCTTCCCTTTTTTTACAACTAAAGACAAGAGGGATAATATGGTAAGAAAAATAATTGTAACTGTTTCATCTGTGGCTTATTTAATAAGCGTTATGTTGATTGTTACTAATATAATATTACGCTATTTTAATTACAGCTTAAATTTTGCTCATGAGCTTTCTTTGTACCTATTTATTTTTGCTACTTTTATTACTTCATCTGTTCTTTTCTATGAACATAGGCACATAAGTTTGAATATTTTTGAAAAGATCAAAAATAAAAGGGTTCAACGTTTTTTTCAATCAACTTCTGCTATTTTTTCAATTAGCTATATGATTATATTGCTTATCTCTTCAATTTACCTAATTCACGAAACATATATAATGGAAGAAGTTAGTATAGATATGAATATCCCCTATTATATTTTATACTTGATAGTTCCTGTTTCTGCTGTTGTGACGGTTGTTTTTATAATCAAAAGTTTGTTTAAAAGAGGGAATTGATATGGAAAATACATTACTTTTTATCTTATTATTTTTATTATTATTTTTAAATGTTCCTGTTGCCGTTAGTCTTGGATTAAGTGTTTTTACTATTATTTTTTTCTTTGCAGATTTGGATATTGCATATTTTTCTCAGCAGATTTTTAACGGTATTAATCATTTTACATTAGCAGCAATTCCTCTTTTTGTTTTAACAGGTAATGTTCTTTCTAAAGGTGGCGCAGCTGATAGAATAATTAGATTTGCTAAGGCAGTGGTAGGGCATTTTCCTGGTGGCTTACCGATGAGTGCTATTTTTGCCTGCACAATTTTTGCTGCAGTTTCAGGGTCATCACCAGCAACTGTTGCTGCGATAGGTTCTATTATGTTTGGTGCTATTCAAGAGGCAGGATATTCTCCAAAGTTTTCTGTTGGTTCAATTGTCTCAGCAGGTTCGTTAGGGATTTTAATTCCTCCATCAATTGTTTTGATCGTTTACGGTGTAACTGCTGAACAGTCAATAGGTGATCTTTTCTTAGCAGGGTTTATTCCTGGAGCAATTCTTGGTACAATGTTGATGCTTGTTACTTATATTATGGCAAGAAGAGAGGGGTTTAAAAGGGTAAAAAGAGCTTCTTTTTCAGAGGTGGCAACATCTTTTAAAAATGCATTTCCTGGATTATTTACTATTGTAATTATAATAGGTGGTATTTACGGTGGTATTTTTACTCCTACTGAGGCTGCTGCTGTATCAGCTGTATATGCTTTTTTTGTTTCAGTTTTTGTTTATAGGGATATTGAGTTAAAAGATATTATAAATGTTACATCCGAAAGCGTTATTACATCTACTATGATTTTGTTCATAATTGCCAATGCGATGTTATTTGCCAATTTTATTACGATTATGCAGATTCCTCAGTCTTTGGCTCAATGGATTGTTGATATGAACTTTAGCAAAGTTGTGTTTTTAATATTTATAAATATTTTACTACTTATTGGTGGTAATTTTATGGAGCCATCAGGGCTTATTATGATAATAGTTCCACTAATATTACCTGCTGCAATGAAGCTTGGTATTGATCCGATACAACTCGGTATTATTGTTACAGTAAATATGGAGATTGGAATGCTAACTCCGCCTGTTGGGTTAAATTTATTTGTAGCTAGCAGTATTTCCGGAATGAATATTTTTGAAGTGTTTAAACATTCTTTGCCATATTTTATAGTATTAATTATTTTTCTCTTAATGGTAACATATATCCCTCAGATTTCACTTATTATATTAGGTAGATAGTTTTAAATATCTTTATGTGTTTTAAGTAATCTCAGGGGTGAATACCCCTGAGATTTATTTTTTGGTAGTTTTAGTTTTTTAATAATAACTGGTTATTAGTGGTAGTTAAGTGAGAGTTTTTTAAAGTAAGCAATTTTTAATGGTAACTTAGTAAAAATATTATAGATTGAATAAAACCAAAAATAAAGCCTAATATAAAGCCTAATATGTTTATCCATTTGAATTGATCTTTCATAAATGAGAAAATTAGGGTTTCTAGTTTAGAAAGATCTAAAGAGTTAATTTTTTCTTCAACAAGTTTATCTATATTTAATGAATAGACGATTTTGTTGATGTTAGATTTCAAAATGTTGTTTATACTGTTTATTATTGTAGATTTTACATTTTCAAAGGTGGTCTCAGGTATTTTATCATATAGATTATTAATTTTTATAACTTGTAAAGTTTCTTGAAAGCCTTTTATGATATAATGTATTAAATTTTCAATTGAATATGATGGCTTTTTTAATATGTTTGATAAATTTTCTATTTTAAATCCTAATGTATCAAGAACTCCTTTAAGGGTGTATTCTGAAGTCTGCTCAAAAAATTTCTCTACTTTTTCAATTGTTTTATTTTTTAAATTATTAGAGAAAAAACTTTCTTTAAACCAATCGACAAACTTTGTGTAAAAAGCATATAAGTTTTCTATACCTATTTTTTCGGCGTGTTTGTAAATAGGTGTTGTTAAAAACTTTTCTATTTTTTCTTCTATTGTATTGTCAATTTTTTCTCTTATTTCTTGATCGTTTTTTATTGAATTGATTATTTTTGGTATTTCATTTGAAACAAGTTCGTAAATAGTATCTTCATTAAGAAAAATATTCAATACACCTAATTTTAATTGATCAAAAAAACCCTCTCCAAAATACTGATTTTTTAAATCTATAATCCTTTTAGTTATATTTTTTCTAATTTTTTCATCTTTTAATAGCTTGTCAATAAAGTTGATAAATTTATCTGAAAACTCTTTACCTTTTTCTATTATAAAATGTTTCTGCTCTGTGGTTAGTAAGCTTGATAAACTTTTGCCGGAGAGTATAAAATTATTGATAATGGATATTATTTCATTGGCAAGATAATCTTTTATTTTCTTGTTTTCAAACAAACTGTTAATTATATTTAACAATAATGGTCTTAAAGCTTCTATATCTTTGATTTTTTTATTTGAGAGGTTTTCTATTATGCTGTTAGTAAGGTTATTTAACAAGTTGTTTGTGATTTCATTTGTATTTTCGGAATAAAAAATATTTCTTAAAAGTTTTTCAATGTCAAGACCGAAATGGTTTATGATATCTGCTAAAGTACCAAAATCTTTTTTCAAAAAACATTTGATTTCATTGTTTACAGTATGTTCCAAAACATATTGGAATCTTTCAGATTCGATGGCTTTAAGTAGTTCATTTTCTGTAATTAATTCTTCACCAACAAGCTTGCCTATTTCGTGAGCCAACTTTTTTCTGTTTTTAGGTATAACACCTTGCCAACCAAATGAATACCACTTTTTTTCATAAGGTCTAAATAGCATTTTTATTGCTAGATAGTTTGTAAAATAACCGACAAAGCCAGTAAGTAGTGGAGTAGTAACTAAATTAATCAGTTGTTGCTGCATGTATTACTATACCTTCCCTCAAACCAAAATCACTTACTATTAGCTTTTGACAGTTAGTGAGTTCCATGATTTTTAAGATTATTAGAGTTCCTGGAATAATAAGATCTTCTCTCCCTTTTTCAAGCCCATCGACTTCTCTTCTTTTTTTAGATGTTAGTTCCCTTAATTTTTCAAAAATATTAAGAATTTTTTCTCTACTTAACTCATATCCATGAACTTTTCTGTAATCATAATCTTTAAGTTCTAAATCAATTGCTGCTAGTGTGGTCGGAGTGCCTGCGGTTGCAATAAGGGTATCAACTTCTTTTATGTAAGGTATTTCGCTTAACTTTTCTTCAATAATAGCGTTTGTTTTTTGTATGACTTCATCTGTTATAAGATCAATAAAATTTATTTCATCAGCAAGCTTTACAACACCTAACTTAATGCTTTTGTAATTAATTTGGTTGTTATAGTTGAGAATAAACTCTGTTGAACCTCCTCCAATATCAAAAATCAACAAATTTTTATCCTTTATATCTAAGGATGATGTAACGCCTAAATAAGTAAGTTTTGCTTCTTTGTTTCCATCTATTATGTTGATATTTAAGCCTATTTCATTACATAAGTTTATAAAATTTATACTGTTTTTTGCTTCTCTTACAGCGCTTGTTGCTACTGCTAAGTATTTATTTATATAAAAAAGGTCTATTATTTCTTTGTAATTTTTCAATGCTAAAACCGTTTCTAATACGGCTTGTTCATCAAGTTTGTTTGTATGAATAATACCTTTACCAAGTCTTGTTATTTTTCTATCTTGGTAAATTATTCTATCAATTTTGTTATTTTTAATGTCGGCAATAATAAGTCTGACAGTATTGGTGCCAATATCAATCCCTGCTGCTCTCATTTGATAATCCCCATTATAACTTGTGCAATATTAAAAGCATGATCACCTGCTTTTTCTAAATTGTTTAAAATATCTACGTACATAATTCCTGCTTTGACACTACATGCCCCTTTGTTTAATCTTTGCATATGGTTATTTTTAAATTCTTTTCGAAGTTGGTCTATAAGATTTTCATCTTCAGTGTCGATATTTTTGGGAAGATCACCACTATTGTATTCATCAAAGACGTAAGAGCAGAATCTAATAACTACATCAAATAGTTGATTAGCTTCACTAATTGCCTGTTTAGAAAATGTTATATTCTGCTCGATACATCTTTCCATAAATTTGCCTATATTTTCAGCATGATCTGCGATTTTTTCTATATCGTGTAAAACATGTAGAATATTGTTTATGACCTGTGAATTGGTTTCACTAATTGGTTTTTGGAATAATTTTACAAGGAATTGTGAAATATCTCTTTCTAATAAATCAACTTTTTCTTCCTTCTTGTAAATTTCGTTAATTATTTTTAAATCTCGTTTATTAAACGCTTCTTTTGAAAGTTTTAACATTTCAAGAGCGAGATGGCTCATTCTTTCAGTTTCTTTTCGAGCTTGAGCGACTGCTATTGGAGGTGTTTCTACTAATCTGTCGTCGATGTAGACTAATTTATATGTTTCTTCAGTATCGTCAGTTTTAATTAAACTATCACATATTTTTGCTAGAATATGAAGAAATGGTAGGAATAATAATGTATTAATAATATTGAACATTGTATGGATGTTAGCCATATGTCTTGCAATATATGGTTTAGAACCATCTGTTGCAATAAAGTCAGGGTTACCTGGAGTAATAACATCAATAAAGTGTATAAAGTACTTTAAAAAGATTAACATGTATAAAACACCAAAAACATTAAAAAGTAAGTGGCCCAATGCTGCTTTTTTAGCTGTGGAGTTTGTTCCGATAGCCGCAATATTTGCAGTAATTGTGGTACCTATGTTTTCACCGAGAATTAATGATGTAGCACCATAAAAATCAATTAATCCTGTGGTAGCAAGAGCAATAGTTATACCTATTGTAGCTGAGCTGCTTTGGACGATCATAGTGAGAAGAGCTCCTGCCATTACGCCTAGTATAGGTGTTTTAGAAAAAACAATAAAGGCATTTTTAAATTGATCTAGTTCTCGCAATGGAACAAAAGCATGTTTCATTGTGTCTAATCCTAAAAACAAAAGTCCAAAACCTATTAGAACTTCACCTAAGTATTGGGTTTTCTTTTTTTTCGAAAAAAGTCGCATAAAGGCGCCAATACCTATAGCAGGTAATGCGGATTTGCTTATTTTAAAAGCGATTAATTGAGCGGTCACAGTTGTACCAATATTCGCACCAAGGACAATGCTAAGAGCTTGCATTAAATTCATCAAGCCTGCATTTACGAATCCAACTACCATTACCGTAGTTGCGGAGCTACTTTGAATAATAGCTGTGACAGTGAGTCCCACAAGTGTACCAACTATTCTGTTTGAGGTAAGTTTTTCCAGAATTTTTCTTAAACTGTTACCAGCTGTTTTTTGGAGACCTTCTGACATCATTTTCATACCATATAAGAACATCCCCAGACCACCAACTAAACCAGATATTAATAAACTAATGTTAAGCTGATGCATATAAACCCTTTAAATGTAATTTAATCAATATATATACCTGAAAATTTATAAGTTAAAATTTATAAATACTCAATAACTAATGTAGAAAATTTTAATAATTTGTTGTATAAATGTGTTAGAGTTTTAGTGGGGGAGCAATAAGATGTCAGTCTATATCTACAAAGCGGCATTAAGTCATTTTGGTAAATCTAAAAAAAATATTATTAATCTTATAAAAGAAGCTGTCTTTAATTTAAATGTAGATATAACAGATGTGGATGCTCTTTTTATCGGTCTTATGAATCCAGAGGAGTTTATAGGAGTTGGAAATATAGCTTCTTATATATCAGATAAGCTAGGACTTTATAAAATACCGGCTGTGAGAATTGAGACGGCATCTTCCACTGGAGCTGCAGTTTTATATTATGCGTATTCAGCAATTAAGTCAGGTATTTATAAAAATGTA
Organism: Deferribacter abyssi; assembly: GCF_049472655.1. Classification (NCBI taxonomy): domain Bacteria; kingdom Pseudomonadati; phylum Deferribacterota; class Deferribacteres; order Deferribacterales; family Deferribacteraceae; genus Deferribacter; species Deferribacter abyssi. The sequence goes on along the minus strand of NZ_JAQNCS010000007.1, from coordinate 80,065 downwards.
CTTGTTATTGCTGGTGAAAAAATGACAGGTATGGTAACATCTAAGGTTACTAAAATACTATCCGAAGTAATTCATCCTCTTGAAAGGAAAACAGGAGCTTCTATGCCTGCTCTTGCGGCTCTTGTGACAAACAGGTTTGCTTATGAAAATAAGTTGAAAAAGGAAGATTTAAAAAGGTTGCTTTTTGCTGTTGCTGAAAAAAATCATTACTATGGTAAATTTAATGTTTACGCCCATTTTAAAAAAGAAGTTGATTTTGAGACATATATTAATAGCAAAATGATTTCTTTACCTTTGTGTTTATATGACTGTGCGCCGATAAGTGATGGAGCTGCTGTTATTTATCTTTCTAGCGAAAAGGGTGATGTGGAAGTGATGGGTGTTGGTCAGGGGACAGATAGACAAGCGATTAGTGAGAGGGGGGTGGTTACATCATTTGAATCTACTAAAATTGCTGCAAATCAGGCTTTTAGAATGTCCAATATATCTCCTAAAGACATTGAATTTGCAGAGATTCATGATGCTTTTACTCCATTTGAAATTATTGGGCTCATCGACATTGGATTGATTTCTGAGAAAAAAGTTTTGGCATTTTATAATGAAAAACAGGGTTACCATAATGGGTCGTTACCAGTGAATATTTCCGGCGGGTTGAAATCGAGGGGACACCCTGTGGGTGCCTCTGGATTAGCACAAGTTGTAGAAGTTTATAGAATTATGATGGGGTGTTATTCTGATGAAATAACTCCTTCAAGGTGTGATATTGCATTGACTCAGAGTATAGGTGGAATTGCCACTAATAACTTTGTAATAATTTTAAAAAGAAGAAGCAGAACTGTAAAGTCTCAACATAATTTATCAAAAATTAATGGAGTTAAAAGAGAAAAATTGAGTAAAATTCCAAAAGTTTATTCATTGACGAGATTATATGTGACTCCAGATGGTGTTAAACCGCCGTTAGACCTTATTATGGTAAAGAGAAAACAGAAAAAGTTTTTAGCAAGATATGTGGATAAAAAAACACCTAAGATTGGGATGAGTCTTGATGTATTTAAAGGTAATGATGGAATTCTTTATGCAAAGGCAAAACAGAAAAGTTTTAATTTGCTTAAAAAATTAAGAAAAAAGTAGTTAAATTTCCATTTAAAGACTGTCTATTATCTTATAATCAAAAAACTGTTCATTTGAGATATTTGTTAAAAATGAGGTAAAAGAGGTAATCTACCCAATTCTACTTAACACAATTATGTGACAAAAATAGAAAAACTATTTTTAGTAAATTTGGTTTTCGAAAAAAATTAAGCGCTAATTTGCAACATATAAATATGGTTAATAAAACATGAGTTAAATTTAATAAAAGTACTTGACATAAATCGACTCAAATATATTTTAATAATCGACTAAAACAGAAGGAGGTTAAAATGGCGGTAGTTAAATGGGATCCTTTAAAAGATTTAATGACTATTCAGGAAAGAATTAATAGGTTATTTGATGATACCTTATCCTCTAAAGAAAGTGGAATTCAAAACGACTGGATACCTCCAGTGGATGTATTGGAGACAGATAAGGAAGTTTTGTTGATAGTAGAAGTACCAGGTTTAAAAGAAGCGGATATAGATATTCAAATATCTGACAATATTCTTACCATTAGAGGTGAAAGGAAATTACCTGATGTTAACAAAGAAAGTTATTACAGGCTTGAAAGACCATATGGTAAATTTTCAAGGTCTTTTCAGTTACCAGAAAATATTGATGTAAATAAGGTTAAAGCCAATTTAAAGGATGGTATATTAAAAATTATACTTGAAAAGATTGAAAAATCAAAACCAAAAGTGATTGAGGTGATTAAAGAGGATTAATAGGGAGCAGGATTGTGCTCCCTATTAATTAAAATATCTAGATATGAGGGAATGATATGGCTGAAACATACTATGACATATTGGGTGTAAGTAAAAATGCAACTCAGGAAGAAATTAAAAAAGCATATAGAAAACTAGCCAGGAAATACCATCCTGATTTAAATCCTGGGAATAAAGAGGCTGAAGAAAAATTTAAAAAAATATCGGAAGCTTATGCTGTATTATCAGATCCTGAAAAAAGAAAACAGTATGATACTCTAGGTCATGATGCTTTTACTTCAAGTGGACAAGGATATGATTTTTCAAATATGAATTTTGAAAATTTTAGAGCAACTTTTGAAGATTTTGATATTTTTAAAGATATATTTGAGGATATTTTTGGTGTGGGTTCAAATAGAAGTAAAGAGAAAGCTAGTTCTTCTTATGCTCAAAAAGGAGAGGATTTGTATTACACAATTCAAATTCCTTTTAGAGATGTAATTTTTGGTAATAAAATAGAGCTATCTGTTAACAGATTAAAAAATTGTGATGTATGTAAAGGGAAAGGTGGAGAGAGGTCTGTTTGTGGAGTATGTGGTGGTAAAGGAGCTGTAAGGCAAGGGTCTGGATTCTTCTCAATTTCTACAACGTGCCCTCAGTGTAAAGGTGAAGGGGAGATTGTTTATAAACCTTGTGAAAAATGTGGTGGTAAAGGTAGGTTTTATGTAAATGAGCGTATTAAGGTTAAAATTCCTGCAGGTGTAGATAATAATTCAAAAATTAGAGTTCCTGGAAAAGGTAATGATGGTATAAATGGTGGTCCTAGTGGAGATCTCTATATTGTTACTAAGATTATTCCGCATGAGGTGTATAAACGTGAAGGGGATAATTTATATGTAAACGTTGATATTGACATGTATGAAGCTGCTTTGGGTGAGAAAATTACAGTGCCAACACCATATGGTGCTGTTAACATAAATATACCGGCAGGTACACAACCTGGACAAAAATTTAGAATTAGAGGAAAAGGAGTACCCCACTTGAAGGGCGGAGGAAATGGTGATCTTTATATTGTAGTAAATGTTAAGATTCCTGCTGTGGCAATAGAATCTGATAGGAATCTTTTAAAAGAAATGAAGAAAAGATATCATATCACTGACAGAGAAAAGTTAATTGCAAAGGGTAGGTTATAAAGGGGTGTTTTATGAGAAAGAAACCTTTGTATGTTATTAGTATTGTGTCGGAAATGTTAAATATTCACCCTCAAACTTTAAGGCAATATGAAAGGTTAGGTTTTATTAAACCAACAAGGACCGAAGGTAATACAAGGCTTTACTCAGATGAAGATATTGAAAGATTAAAATTCATAATAACCTTGACTAAAGATTTGGGAGTTAATTTGGCAGGGGTTGAAGTGATTTTGAATATGCGAAAACAGATAGAAGAACTGCAGTCTCAGATGAATTTTCTGCTTAATTTTATAAAAAACAAACTGGGTGAGGAGTTTGAAAAGAGTATGAAAGAAGGTGCAATTGTTCCTTCTAACCAAACGAGTATTATAAAGGTAAAAATAGAAAAAGATTAAAGGAACTGTCTCAATTTATGAGTTTTTACTGTACTGACATGAAAAAGTGTCTTTATGATTTGTTACAGTTATTTGTAAATTAGTAAAAGAAAAAAGTAAATTTAAAAAAATATATAAATTGGAGGTAGCTATGATAAATTGGAACAAACTTACAATAAAAGCAAGTGATGCGATACAAAATGCAATAAAACTTGTAGAAGACAAACAACAGCAGCAATTGTTACCAGACCATATTTTGTATGCACTGATTACTCAGGAAGATGGATTAGTAGTGCCTTTGTTACAAAAGATTGGTGTAAATGTTGCATTATTAAAAGAAGAAATTGGAAGAGCAATTGACGGATTGCCAAAAGTTAGCGGTTCTGAACAAGTCTACATGTCGTCAGATGCGAAAAAAGCTATAGATTTCGCATTTGAAGTGATAAAGGAATTTAAAGATGAGTATGTTTCAACAGAGCACTTACTTTTGGGTGTAATAGAAAATGCTGGTTATGGTCTCAGGCAGATAATAGCAAAACATGGCTTAGATAGAAAAGTTGTGGAAAAAGCGATAAAGGAAATTCGAGGTTCCACTAGAGTTACTGATCAGAATCCAGAAGAAAAGATGAACGTTTTGGAAAAATATACAATAGATCTTACGGAGGCAGCTCTAAATGGAAAATTGGATCCTGTAATTGGTAGAGATGAAGAGATAAGAAGAGTTATTCATGTTCTTTCAAGAAGGACCAAAAATAATCCAGTGTTGATAGGTGAGCCTGGAGTTGGTAAAACTGCTATTGTGGAAGGTTTGGCACAGCGAATTGCTAACGGTGATGTACCTGATTCTTTAAAAAACAAAAAAGTTCTTGCCCTTGATATGGGGGCATTAATTGCAGGGACAAAATTTCGTGGAGAGTTTGAAGAAAGATTGAAGGCTATCCTGAAAGAGATCAGGGAAAGTGAAGGTGAAATAATTCTTTTTATTGATGAGCTTCATACTTTGGTAGGTGCTGGAGCAGCTGAAGGAGCTATGGATGCGGCGAACATTTTAAAACCAGCACTTGCAAGGGGAGAATTGCACTGCATAGGTGCTACAACTTTAGATGAATATAAAAAGTATATTGAAAAGGATGCTGCTCTTGAAAGAAGGTTTCAGCCTGTGTTTGTAGATGAGCCTTCAGTTGAAGATACAATTTCAATATTACGAGGATTGAAAGAAAGATATGAAGTTCATCATGGCGTTAAGATTAAAGATTCGGCTATTGTAGCAGCTGCATATCTTGCAAATAAATATATCAGTGATAGACAAATGCCTGATAAAGCGATTGATCTTATTGATGAAGCTGCAGCAAAATTGAGGATGGAAATAGATAGTCTACCTAGTGAGTTGGATGAGCTTGAGAGAAAATTGAGACAACTAGAAATAGAAAAACAAGCATTAAAGCGAGAAAAAGATGAAGCGAGTAAAACAAGACTTCAGAAGCTTGAAGAGGAAATTAGTAATTTACGCGAAAAAATAAATGAGTTGAAGACACATTGGCAAAATGAGAAAAATTTGATTATGGAATCAAGAAAAATTAAAGAAGAAATTGAGCAAGCAAAAATTGAAATGCAGAGAGCAGAAAGAGAAGGTAATTTAGAACTTGCATCTCAAATAAAATATGGGAAGTTAATTGAATTACAACAAAAGCTTGAAGATATAAATAATAAACTGAAAGAAGTTCAAAAGAATAAGAAGATGTTGAAGGAAGAAGTGGATGAAGAAGATATTGCTGCTATTGTTTCGAAATGGACAGGTATTCCTGTGAATAAACTCTTAGAAGAAGAAGCTGATAAGTTGATCAAAATGGAAGACTATCTTCATAAGCGTGTAATTGGTCAGGATAAAGCAATTAAAGCTGTTAGTGAGGCTATCAGAAGAAGTCGTGCAGGTCTTAATGATCCAAATAGGCCTATTGGATCATTTATTTTCTTAGGACCTACAGGTGTTGGTAAAACTGAACTTGCTAAAGCTTTAGCTGAATTTCTTTTTGATTCGGAAGACGCAATGATAAGGATCGATATGAGTGAATATATGGAAAAACATGCTGTTGCTAAATTGATAGGTGCCCCTCCTGGATATGTGGGATATGAAGAGGGTGGTCAGCTTACCGAAAGAGTAAGAAGGAGACCTTATAGTGTGATATTGCTTGATGAAATTGAGAAAGCTCACCCAGATGTGTTTAATTTGTTACTTCAAATTTTAGATGATGGTCGGTTAACAGATTCTAAAGGGAGAACTGTTAATTTTAGGAATACAGTAATTATTATGACTTCTAATATTGGTAGCAGCTTAATACAGGAAGAGTTCCAAAAAAGTAGTAATTGGGAAGAAAATTACGAAAAAATCCAATCTCTTGTGTTTCAACAGTTGAATAATTATTTCAAACCGGAATTTCTCAATAGAGTGGATGATATAATAGTATTTCATCCATTGGGTGATAAGCATTTAAGAGAGGTTGCTAGACTGTTGTTGAATAATTTTGCAAAGAGATTGGAGGAAAATAATATCGATGTTGAGTTTGATGAGACCGCAGTAGATATGGTGGTTAAGGCTGGGTATGATCCAAAATTTGGTGCAAGACCAATGAAAAGAGCTATCCAGAGATTGATAGAAAATAAGATAGCTGAAGAAATAATTAAAGGTAATATAAAATCAGGCGATAAAGTGAAGGTTAGGTTTCAAAATGAGGAATTGGTGATTGAGAAAAATTAAAAAAGGGGAGGGAGTTGCCTCCTCTTTTTTTTATTTTAATTTCTTATTATGCAAGAAGTGAAATTTATGTTATAATAAATGAACAATAGCAAGTAATAAATATCATATTAATCAAAGTATAGTGTGGAAGGGGTTATGGATAAAACTGATATAGAAAGAAAAGAGGAATTTTTAGAAATACCTTTGATTGATGATATTTCTGAAGATGGACTAAAAAATTATCTTAATAGGATTTCTCAGTTTCAACCTTTAAGCAAAGAAGAAGAATATGAACTTGGTAAGAGAATTCAACAAGGGGATATGAAAGCTCTTGAGAAACTTGTACTATCAAATCTCAAATTTGTAGTGTCCATTGCAAACAGGTATAAGAATACAGGTTTGCCTCTTGCTGATATAATAAATCAGGGTAATCTTGGGTTACTTGAGGCAGCAAAACGTTTTGATCCAGAACGTGGAGTGAAATTTATTTCGTATGCGGTTTGGTGGATAAGGCAGGCTATTATTCAGGCTTTGGCTGAACAATCAGGAACTGTAAAACTCCCTTTAAAACAGGCAAGTATACTTTATAAAATTAATGAGGCTATAGAAATCTTAAGTAAAGAGTTAGGACGAGAACCGACACCTGAAGAAATCGCCTTATACTTGAATATGGATGAAAAGGATGTAGAAAATGTTTTGAGAGTTTCAAGAAACTATCTTTCTCTTGAGGCTCCCATAAAGGATGGCGAAGATAAGTCTTTTATAGATTTGCTAGAATCTGGCAGGAAGAGTGTTGAAGAAGAGATTTTCTTAAATACATTGAAGAGTAATATCGAAGAAATAGTTACAGAATTAAATGAAAGGGAAGCCCAAATCATTAAATGGAGATTTGGACTTGATGGAGAGACTCCAAAAACTCTTGAAGAGATAGGTGAAGTTTTGAATATCAGTAGGGAGAGGGTTCGCCAGATAGAGGCTAGAGCATTAAGTAAGTTGCGTAAAAAAGCTTTAAAAAGAAAGTTAAACGATTTCTTGAATTAGGAGGGAGTAATGAATGAGTTGGCAAAAAAATTGATTTTTGCTGGTTTAGGTCTTGCAACTCTTACAGAAGAGAAGGTAAAAGAATTTTATGATTCTCTTGTAAAGAAGGGAGAAGGTTCTGCTAAGGATTATAAACTTTTGCAAGAAATTATAGATGGACTTGAAAATAACACTAAAGAACTTGAAGACGTTATGGAAAGAATGATAAAAACTGTATTAAATAAAATGAATTTGGCAAGTAAAGATGACTTGAAAAAATTGGAAGCAAAATTAGCAGAGTTAGAAGCTAAGATAGAGTTTTTACAAAAGGAGAAATAAAATCTGACAGGTACAGAGCTTGATTGCATTTCATATGTCTTAAGGAATTATAAAAGAGAGAAAAAAAAGTATATAGGTAAGAATGCGGCTGTTCTTGTTCCTCTAATATATGACGATAATATCTTAAAAATTATTTTCACAAAAAGGGATAAACAGCTAAATAATCATAGTGGTGAAGTATCTTTCCCTGGTGGTAGCTGTGAAAATTCTGATGAAACACTAAGAATTACTGCATTACGAGAAACCTCTGAGGAAATAGGCTTGTCTTCTGATCACATTAAGATCCTTGGAAAACTTGATGATGAATATTCTATAACAGGATATAAAGTAACACCTTACGTAGGGTTTATTGTAAAAAACTTAAGAGATGTCTCTTTTAATTGTGATGATATAGAAGTGGAACGGGTTTTTACAGTTTCTGTTAGGTATTTATTAGATGAATCAGTGTCTTGGGCAGAAACATGGGTTAGAGAGGGAGAAAAGAGAACAGTATATTTTTATAAATTTGAAGATTTAGTTATTTGGGGATTAACAGGAAGAATTCTTTTTAAGTTTTTAGGTATTATCAAAAAATGTTTAGTATGATTAAATGTAAGAATATTTATAACTATTGTGTAATAAAAAAAACTAAAATAGTGAGTAAAAATTATAATTTACAAATTTATTAGTATAAAAAATAATTTTTTAATTATTTGTGAAAATGCTTGTGTTATTAGAAAAGTTGTAATATTTATAAATAGATAAAATAAACCTTTAGGAGTGGACCATGCTCAATATATCATGTTTAACAGGCAAAGAAATCTTAAAAGATTTTAAACAAGAGGAAAATTTTAAAAAGTTTTTAACTCTGATTACAAAGGAATATGGTGAAGATAGCCCAAAATTTAGCTTTGCGAAGCTAATTTTTTCTCACTTGCCACAAAATTTAATTGAAATATTGAGTGATAATGACTTGTTAAACTTTTTAAACTACCTTTATGATGTATTAAATAACAGAAGAAGAAAAAAATACTACATGGATAAAATACATGTTTTAGAGTCAAAGTTTTTTATAGGTAATTTTTCTATAATTTCTGTTGTTACAGATGATAGACCATTTATAGTTGATAGTATTAGAGAATATTTTTATGAAATAAAGTATAATCAACAGTTTTTATTGCACCCCATTTTCAATGTTAAAAGAGATAAAAGAGGAAATATTGTTGAAATAGGTGATCCAGATCTTGGTTTTAATAATGAATCTTTTGTAATTATTTTTTTGGAAGAGATTGATGAAGAAAAACTCAATGATATTTCTCTTGAAATAGAACAAATTTATGATGAAATTGTATTAGCTGTAGATGACTATCCAAAAATGAGGAATGTTTTATCCAATTTATCTGAAGATTATAGAAATAAGAATCCTGATGTGGCAGATTTTATAGATTGGCTTATTGATGGTGCTTTTATATTGCAAGGAATTAGGATTTTAGATATTACCGATCTTCAAAAAGGAGATTTTAAGATTGATCAACTGGGGGTATACAAGCTTAATAGGACTACAAATATAATTCCAAAACTTGTGGATGCTATTAGGGAAAAAAGATTAAAATTTATTGAAGGGTATCCTGTAATTATAGATAAAGCACTATATAAATCAAAAATTAAAAAGAGAAAAAATTATGATCGTATAATGTTTGTGGAATATGATAACGGAAAGTGTAGAGCAGTTACAATTTTGGGGGTTTTTGGAAAACTCGGTATTGCCACTCCTCCTCATAAAATTTCTCTTTTAAGAAAGAAAATAGATAATCTTTTTTGTTACTTTAAATTTGTTAAAGGTTCTCATGATTTTAAGTGGGTACAAGATACATTAACTAATTTTCCAAAAACAGAGATCTTTAATTTGGATAAAGATTCTTTAGTTGAGGTTATAAGACTGCTATTAACAATTCAGGGAAAAAATCAAATTAGGATTTATACAAAACGTTTTCTGCCTAGTAAACATCTTTATGTTCTTATTGTGTTTCCTTCTGATCGTTATTCTACTGAAGTAGTTTACAGTATAAGTAAAAGGATATCTGAATTTTATGGTGGAAAAACTTTAGATATTTCTGTGAGACATGATGAGCATGGTTATGTGTTTTTACACCTTCATATATTAGCAAGAGAGATAGAGGTAATTGAACAAAAAGATGAGACAGGTCTTAAGGATATTGTAATAAACGAAATTAAGGACTGGAATGATTTGCTTCATGATATGTTATCATATAAATATACAGGACGTATTGCCGATGAACTATATAATGTTTTTACTAGTAATCTGACTGAAAGTTATAAGTCTAAAACTCCACCAGCAGAGGCAGCAGTTGATATAAAAATTTTATATGATTTAAAAGATATTCAAGCAAGACTTTCTGCATACAACAATAAACTGTATCTAAAAATTTATTCTAGAACAAGAATACTACTTACTGAAATTATGCCTGTGGTTGATAATATGGGATTGAAGGTTATTGAGGATGAAATCTATGAGGTAAAAAAAGGGAAAGATTTATTGTATTTAAGCAGTATTTTGTTGGACGATGTTGGTGATAAAGAAAAGTTTGTGGATACTTTTGGTAAAATATTGCCAGAAATGGTAGTAGCCGTTGTTAAAGAAAGATGTGAAAATGATAAGTTGAACAGTTTATTATTAAAAGAACAACTTAATTACAGAGAAGTAGAAATCTTAAGAACATTAAGAAATTATATAGTGCAAGTAGACACTGGGCTAGGTAGATCAACTATAAATCTGGCGTTGCTTAAGTATCCTGATATTACAAAGAAAATAGTGAAACTGTTTGAAGAAAAATTTGATATTTCAAAAGAAGTTAAGAGTTACGAAGGGATAAAAAGAGATGTTTGGGAAAATCTTGATAAGGTTCAAACGTTAGTAGAGGACTCTGTATTTAGAAAAATTTTAAAACTTATTGATGCAATAGTGAGAACAAATTTTTATAAAGTGCCAGAAAGAGACTATATCTCAATAAAGATTGCAAGCAGAAAATTAGATTTTATTCCTGATCCAAAACCTATGTACGAGATATATGTCCATAGTCCTCAGATGGAAGGGGTTCATTTGAGAGGTGGAAAAGTTGCTAGGGGAGGATTGAGATTTAGTGATAGACCTGATGATTTTAGGACAGAAATACTTGGTCTTATGAAAACGCAGATGGTCAAAAATGCAGTGATTGTTCCAGTGGGTTCTAAAGGTGGTTTTATTGTAAAAAAACGTTTCTCAGATAAACACAAAGATTTACAACATGTTGTTAATCAATACAAAACGTTTATCAAAGGACTTCTTGATATCACTGATAATTATCATGGTAGAAAGGTTGTCCATCCTGACAATGTTGTGGTTTACGATGAAAAAGATCCATATCTTGTAGTAGCTGCAGATAAAGGGACTGCTACATTTAGTGATATTGCAAATGAGATCTCTATGGAGTATGGCTTTTGGTTAGGTGATGCTTTTGCCTCTGGAGGCAAAACAGGTTATGATCACAAAAAAATTGGTATTACGGCAAAAGGTGCATGGGAATGTGTTAAAAGACATTTTAGAGAGCTTGGAAAAGATATTCAAAAAGAGGAGTTTACCGCAGTTGGTATTGGAGATATGTCAGGTGATGTTTTTGGAAACGGTATGCTTTTATCCAAAAAGACAAGATTATTGGCAGCGTTTAACCATATACATATTTTTGTAGATCCAAATCCAGATGCAGATATAAGCTATCTTGAGAGGATGAGGCTATTTAAACTACCACGATCTACATGGAAAGATTATAACGATAAGATAATTTCAGAAGGTGGTGGTATTTTTGATAGATCTGCAAAAAGTATCAAATTAACGAAGCAGATGAAAGAACTTTTTAAAACAACAAAAGATGAGGTATCTGGTGAAGAGTTAATTAGGATGATATTACAGTTAGATGCTGAACTTTTATGGAATGGTGGAATAGGTACATATGTGAAAGATTCATCAGAAGCAAATGCTGATGTAGGTGATCATGCTAATGATAATGTGAGAATAAATGCAGAAGATTTAAAGGTTAAGGTGGTTGGTGAAGGTGGTAACCTTGGTTTAACTCAAAAAGCGCGTATAAAATATGCTATTTTGGGTGGCAAGATAAACACTGATGCGTTGGATAATTCTGGTGGTGTGGATATTTCTGACCATGAAGTTAATCTTAAGATTATACTTGATCAGTTTATCAAGAAAAAACTAGTAAAAGATGTAAAAGAGAGAAATAAACTTATTTTAGATTTGACTAAAGAGGTTGAAAAACTTGTTTTAAAAGATAATTATATGCAATCTCTTGCTGTCAGTTGTGATTTGATTAGATCTAAGACAAATCAGATTCTTTTTGAAGAAACAGCTAGATTTCTAAAAGAGGTGGGGTTACTTGACTTTAAACTTGAAAATATAAGCTTTATAAAAGAAAAAAGGAATGTAACGAGGCCAGAACTTGCTGTTCTTCTTTCCTATGTAAAAATCTTCTTATATAACGAAATTGAGAAAAGTATTGATATGAAAGATCCTTTAGTTAGAAAGAATTATATGAGTTATTACCCAGATTATATGAAGAAGAGATTTGGGGAGCATCTGTTTGAACACAAACTGGCTAAAGAAATTGCAGCTACAGTTATTGTTAATAAAGTGGTAAACCAAACTGGTATAACATTTTTTATAGAGTTATTTAAAAATACAAATCAGGATTTTTCAACTTTGATCAGTAATTATATGTATATAGAAGAATTGTTGGATATAAATAATCTTAGAGAAAGGATTTTTACTTTAGATAATAAAGCCTCTGCTGAATCTCAATATAAAGCATTAATTGAATTAGAAAAGACATTAAAGGTAGGAGTACAATGGCTCATTAATAAAGATAATTTTAATACTCTCATTAATAATAAAGAACTATTCCTGAAGATAATGGAACGAATACCGATAAAGGTTACAGGTAAAGTAAGAGATTTAATAAAACAGTATGGAGAGTTTTTAAAAGATGGAGGAGTTCCTGGTAGTTTAGCAAAGCAGATAGCTGGAATAAAATATTCTAAGCCTGCTTTCGATATTTTTGAACTGGTTGTGAGTAAGGGATATGATATAGATGTTGCAATTAACAGTTACTTTAAAGTTGGTGAAACATTTAAATTTTTAGAAATGAAAAATGCTATTAAAGAGATTATTATTACAAGTGAATGGGACAGAATCAATAGAGAAAATCTACTTAAACGTTTAAAATTACTTCAAAAGTTACTTACTGAAAAAAGTTGTATGGATAAATCTTATATTAAGACATTGTACGCAAAAGAAGAAACATTTTTTGAAAATTATAATAGTTTTCTAGATGATATTATGGAAAATAAAGTTACAACCCTTGTGCCATTTAATGTTATATTGGAAATGTTTTATAATTTAATACATTAATAATAAAGGGGCGATAGCCCCTTTATTTATTGTTTTGTTAATTAATGGTAAATATAGATTTATCTCAATGAGATAACATAAGTACGTTTTATTTATCATTGTTTTTTATACTCATGTTATTAAGTTTATTCTGATATATATGATCTTATTAAAGATCTTTAAAATGATCTGTTGAAATCAGATATAAAATGATGTTATAATTTACTGGGAGGTGTGAGATGTTACCATTTTATAAAAAGTATCTTTATATAAATTTGAATTCAAAAAGTTATGAAATTAAGGATTTGCCTGATAGTGTGTTGGATATTTATGGTGGTGGTAAAGGGATAGGAACATATCTTTTATATAAATTGAATCCAGAAGGTGTGGATCCTTTTTCTGAGGATAATCACCTGATAATTAATGTTGGACCGGCAGCTGATCAGAAAGTTTGGGGGAGCTATCGTTTTGGTGTTTATACTAAAAGTCCTCTTACCAACTGTTATGTAGACAGTACAGCAGGTGGTAAACTTGCTAAACCTATTTCTAGAACAGGTTACGACGCCATAGTAATAAAAGGAATAAGTGATAAACCTATTTTTCTTGAGATTTCTGATAAGGAAGTGAAATTTCATGATGCTACTGATTTGTGGGGAAAGGATACCTATTTTACGGAAGATGAACTGAAAAGAAGGGTAAATGTTAAAGGGGCTGGTGCAATTGTAATTGGACCAGCTGGAGAAAATCTTGTTAAGTTTGCTTTAGTGGAGAATGATTATTGGAGAAGTATTGGTAGAGGAGGTATTGGAGCTGTTTTTGGTAGCAAAAAAATAAAAGGGATTGTTTTTTATGGAAATATTAAAAGAGATGTAGGATTTCCTGATGAATTGGAAAAATTTTTTAAATTTATTGGTGAAAAAGGGAAAAAAGACCCTATTTCACTGAAATACAAAGAGTTTGGTACTGCTATGGGAGTATCCTTATTAAATGAAGTAGGAGCGTTTCCTACAAAATATTGGCATAAAGGAAAATTAGATGGTTTTGAAAATATTACAATTGAAAAACAGAAAGAGATTTGTGATGTGGTGCCAAAAGCTTGCCCAGCATGTTTTATTTCTTGTGGTAATCTAACCAAAACTAAAGCTGATAGTAAATATCCTGGTATTGTCTTAGAAGGTCCAGAATATGAGACTCTTTATGCATTTGGAGGTCTTTGTTGTATTAGAGATATAGAGGATATTATTTATATTAACGATAAATGTGATAGGTTGGGTGTTGACACAATTACAGCAGGAAACATTGTTGCTTTTGCTATGGAGCTATCATCCATTGGTAAGATAAAGGAGAAATATGAATATGGAAATGTAAACCATGTTATAGAGCTAATTGAAAAGATTGTTTACAGAGATGGTATTGGAGAGATATTAAGTCATGGAATAGAATATACCGCAAAATATTTTGGTGCAGAAAATCTTGCTATTCATAACAAAGGACTTGAACCAGCGGGATATGATCCTAGGGCTTTAAAGGGGACAGCCCTTGGTTATGCTATATCTTGCAGAGGTGCATGTCATTTAAGAAGCGGATTTTATAAAGCAGAATTGAGTGGCGTAATAGATCCGGATGTAATTGAGGGTAAAGCCGAATTGCTTATTGACTGGGAGGATAGGTTTTGTATTTTTGATACGTTTATTTTATGCAGATTTTTCAGAGATACTTATTTTTGGGATGAAACTCTGAAGCTTTGGCAGATGTTATATGGAGATGATAGTGTTACGGTAGAAGAGTTAAAACAGCGTGCAAATAAAATTATTTCATTAGCGAAAAAGTTCAATATAAGGGAAAATCCTAATAAAATTTCTGTTCTAGATAAATTGCCTAATAGACTTTTTGAAGAACCTTTGGAAAGTGGAAAAGTTTTAAAAAAAGATGAATTCAATAAATTGTTACAAGATTATTATGCTTTGAGAGGATGGGATAAGGAAGGTATCCCAAAGGATTGAAGCAAGTTAAGTATTTTAGTTGCCACTTTTCTGTGGCAACATTTTAGAACCATTAAATTAAAAAGCTTCATTCTTTAAATGATCATAACAAAAAATATAGGGATTTTAGGTTTTTTTGCACTTGACAAAATAGTGCAAAAAGCTTAAACGACTTCCTATGTTACTTCAATAGATTTATTTTGCCCAAGTGGTGGAATTGGTAGACACGCAGGATTCAGGATCCTGTGGGAGTAATATCCCGTGGGGGTTCGAGTCCCCCCTTGGGCATTTTTGTTATCAATAAGTTACAAGTTTCCATAATTTGCGACTTTGAGTTTAGTGTCACAGATAGTGTTACAGTAGATTTATGCATTACAAATAATTTGATATTAGTGCTTAATATTTATTATCCAAGTTTGACAGAATCTAAGGATTTTCAGGAAAACAAACAATACTACCAAATTTGAGTAAAAGTATTTTTAGTGATAATTGACACGTTTGAAAACTTGTATCAATTGTAGCGAAATTTATAAACACCTTCATGCTACTATTTCATTGGCGATTAATTCTGCTTGTTTTAGCACCGTCTCAGTCGCAAGCGCCTGCATATCCGGGGGATAACCGTATTTCCGAAGGGTTCTTTTTACAATTACCCTTAATCTTGCCCTTGCACTTTCTCTTATTGTCCAGTCAATTGATGTATTTTTCTTTACCCTATCATAAAGAACAACTGCCAGCTCTCTTAACTTATCTTTCCCCATAAGCTCTCTTGCACTTTCATTATCTGCAACCGCACAGTAAAAGGCATATTCATATTCAGAAAGGCCCATCTCTTCAGGCTCTTTATCGCTTGCTTTAATTTCTTTTGCAAGGGATATTAGTTCTTCAATAACCTGAGTAGCTGTTAAGATTTTATTGTTATACTTTCTAATCAATTCTTCTAAGGTTTCAATCAATGATTTGCTTTTTACAAAATTTTTTCTAATTCTACTTTTTATCTCTCCATTAATTAATGTTTTCAAAACCTCAATGGCAATATTCTGATGTTTCATTCCTTTAATTTCTTCAAGAAACTCATCAGATAAAATTGAGATATCAGGTTTTTTAATGCCTGCGGCATCAAAAACATCAACCACACCACTTGAAACAATTGCCTTATCTATAACCTGCTTTATTGCTGTTTCTATTTCATTTATAGATTTTCCTTTCCCAGTGCTATCAAATTTTATAAGCCTTGACTTTAATGCCTGAAAAAAAGCAACTTACTCTTTTATTTTAAGCGCTTCAGGATGAGGGATTGCAATGGCAAATGCCTTTGAAAGAGCAGTTACAGCGTCTATAAATCTCTTTTTGCCATTTTCGAGACCAAGAATAAAATCCTCAGCTTCAAGGATAATTGAGAGTTTTTCTTGTGTATCAGCTGAAAAATACCTTTTATAGTCAAATCCAAAAAACATATCTCTAACAACTTCCAACTTTTCAAGCATTATCTTTACAGCTTCTTCCTGCAATTTTGCAGGGTCTCCTTTGCCGCCGCTATCAGCGTAAAACTTTAACGCCTCCTTTAAATCTGCTGCAATTCCAAGATAATCAACAATAAGGCCACCTGTCTTATCCTTATAAACTCTGTTTACCCTTGCAATTGCCTGCATTAAGGTATGTCCTTTCATTGGTTTATCAATATACATAGTGTGAAGGCATGGCACATCAAAGCCGGTAAGCCACATATCAACAACTATTACTAATTTTAATTCATCCTCAGGGTCTTTAAATCTATCGGCAAGTGTTCTTCTCTGCTCCTTTGTTAGATAGAATTTTGCAATTTCAGGCTCATCTGAAGATGATACAGTCATTACAAGTTTTATTTTCCCCTTTTTTAGCTCATCACTGTGCCAATCAGGCCGGAGTTTTATTATTTCATTATATAACTTAACCGCAATTCTCCTTGTCATTGCCACAATCATTCCCTTGCCATCCATAACTTCAAGTCTCTGCTCAAAATGATTTACAATATCTTTTGCAATCTGCTCTACTCTTTCTTTGCTTCCAACAATAGCCTCTAATTTTGCCCATTTTGTCTTTGCTTTTTCAGTTTCAGAAAGACCTTGTTCATTTAGTTCTTCTTCAAATTCCTCAATTAGCTTTTTACCTTCCTCATCAATATCTACACTTACAAGCCTGCTTTCATAATAAATAGGAACAGTTACCCCATCCTCAACTGCATGAGAAATATCGTAAATATCAATGTAATTCCCAAAAACAGCTGGAGTACTTCTATCTGTTTTCTCAATTGGAGTTCCTGTAAATGCAATGTAGGTTGCATTTGGCAAAGCGTCCCTTAAATATTTTGCAAATCCGTAAGAGATTTCTCCGGAGTATTTATCAATCTTTGCCTTAAATCCATATTGAGTTCTGTGGGCTTCATCAACAATAACAATAATATTGTCTCTTTCAGAGAGTGTTTCATATATATTTCCCTCATCAGGCCAAAATTTATGAATGGTTGTAAAAACCACACCACCGGAGGCAACTTTTAAAAGTGTCTTTAAATGCTCTCTGCTTTCAGCCTGCACTGGCTCCTGTCTTAAAAGCTGTTTGGATGCAGCAAAGGTATCAAAAAGCTGGTCATCAAGATCATTTCTGTCTGTAATTACCACAATCGTTGGGTTATTTAGAATCTGAATAATCTTTCCTGAATAAAAGACCATTGATAAAGACTTGCCTGACCCCTGCGTGTGCCAGATTACACCTGCTTTTTTATCTCCCTCAGGTTGCGTTTTCACGTCAGGTAGGCCATAAGAGGCAGGGGATTCCCTTAAGACACCATCCTGTTTATTTTGTCCAATAGCCCTGATTGTAGATTCAATCGCTTTATTTACAGCGTAATATTGATGATATGCAGCTATCTTTTTTGTTATCTGAATAACAGTCTGACCCTTTTCATCCTCTTTTTTTGATTTATCAAAAACAATGAAAAATCTAATGTAATCAAGAAGGGTATTTTTATTTAAAAGTCCCCTTATTAAAATTTCCAATTGCGATTGTAGGGGCAATTCATGAATTGCCCCTACAGAATCAATGGATTTCCACGCCATAAACCTGTCAAATCCGGCAGATAGGCTTCCCTCTTTTGCTTCAAGCCCATCGGAAATAATCAAAATCTCATTATAATTAAATAGAGAAGGGATTGTTCTTTTATATGTCTGAATCTGATTATATGCTGATTTTATCGTTGCGTTTTCATCTGCTGGATTTTTAAGCTCCATTACAACAAGGGGTAGGCCATTTATAAAAAGAACAACATCAGGCCGTTTATTCACATTGTTTTCAATTACAGTAAACTGATTTACAACTAAAAAATCGTTGTTTTCAGGGGTTTTAAAATCAACAAGCCAGACAAAATCCCCTTTTTCTTCACCATTTTTTTGATAACTTACCTTTACTCCTTCTGTAAGCATGCGGTGAAAGGCTTCATTATTGGAAATCAGTTCAGGAAAGTTAAGATTTTTTACCTGCTTTATCGCATCATCTATTGCATATTCAGGGATATGAGGATTTATAACTCTTAATGCCTTTTTTAACCTGCTTTCTAAAATAACATCTTCAAAAGATTTTCTTTCAGGATTTATTCCGTCTGGCGCGATATCTGGACCAAAGGCATAATCATAGCCTTGAGATTGAAGAAGTTCTATGGCAAATTGTTCAATGGAATTTTCGTTAAGATTAGGCATAATATTTGTCATCCTCCCATTTTAAAGGATTATTTATTATGTATTCTGCGATTTTCGAATATGATTGTTCGTTTCGGATAACATGTTCGTAATGATTTCGTTGCCATAATTTTTTGTCAAATGGTGGCAATAGACCCTGTTTCACCATTTTTATGTATTCAATTGTATAATATCGTTTAAATGTTTGTATAATTTTTGGCAACGAAACATTATTTTCCCTCGTAGGGGCGGATTCCATATCCGCCCGTTTATTGTTTGCGGATTCCATATCCACCTGTGCGTTGTTTTTTCGGGCAGAAATGGATTCTGCCCCTACAACGTGGATTTGGGGGGTTATTTCTATTATTGCATGAAAATGATTCGGCATAATAATGTATTCATGTAATTTTGTATGGGCAAATATTTTTGGTATTTCTAACCATATTTTTTTTACCATTTTTCCTGCCTTGTTCAAAATCATTTCACCTTTTTTTATTTCACCAAATAATTTTATTTTGTTCTGTGTGCAAACGGTTACAAAATAAAATCCCGGTTGTGAATAATCGTAATGTTTTAATCGTATATTTTTTCGTTTTGGGTGTTTCCTGTTTCCCATTTTATCCCTACGTATTCACCCGTAATATATTTTTCCATATTTTGTATTTGTAGGGGCGAATCTGTGTGTTCGCCCACGTATTATTTTTTCGGGCAGAAATAGATTCTGCCCCTACATTGTGTTTGATCGTGTATTTTTGCGAGCAGACACGCAGGTCTGCCCCTATATTTAATGGAATCATATTTTCACCCTCACTTCTCCGCTCATCAGTTTTGGCAGGAGAGTATCCCGCAGTTTTTCCAATGTGCGGATTTGTTGCTGGTTAATTAGTATTTTGTCAAATAATGGTTCAACTAGATTATGAAATATTTTCAAAATATTTTCTTCAGGCAAAGGAATTGTTATTTTAGAAAAATCCCCAGTATTCAAATTTAAAGTTGTAGTTCCACCACTTGCCATTGCAACAAGTAAACTCTTCAAATATTTCATAAATAAAAATATATAATAACGATAATAATCTTTTTTGGGCACAATTGAGTTTATTTGTTGGTTTGTCTGACTTTCTTTAGTTGTCATAGAAACTAACCCTACAGTTGCAATACAACTTACACAAATAGACTTAGCAGGCAGTGTTTTGTTATTTTGTGACTTTTTCCCTTCTTCTGTTAAACTATCAGAAGTTTCAAAAATAAAAGTATTTCCGTGCATATCTGGGATTTTTATAAAAGGAATATTTCCACCAAAATACTCTTTCTTTTTTTTAGATGGGGTTTTTCCACAAACTATTTTTCCCAAAAAAGATAACGGCTTTTCCTCCCAATCCTCCTTTGCCTCTTCAATAAACCACTGGCGGAATAAGGTTTCTGCCATTTTTTCAAGGGTTTTGTTCTGGCGGTGGAGAAGGTCTATTTTATCGTCTAACGACGAAAGCACCGATGCAATGGCTTTTTGCTCTGGGAGTGGGGGGAGGGGGATTTCTTGTGCATAAGCAGTATTTCTATTCAATCCTGGAACCGCACTATCTTCATTTAGTTCATCTAATTTTAAACTAAAAAGAAGATAATAAATAAAATCAAAATCATATTCATCATCGTTAGGTAAAACATAATAACATGTATCAATTGCAAAAAAAGGTACTTTAGATTTATATACTTTACCAATAGTTCCTTTTCTACCAATTATTATTCCTTTTGAGTTTGCTAAGGCTTTATTATGCCAACCTGTTATACCAGCAGAACTATATACAGGAATATCTCCACTAACCCTTTTTCTTTCAGGTAAAGATTTTCCATAATTAAAAACTATCACCTCCCCCAACTTCACTCTTTTCCACCCTTCAGGCA
Source organism: Deferribacter abyssi (assembly GCF_049472655.1). NCBI lineage: Bacteria > Pseudomonadati > Deferribacterota > Deferribacteres > Deferribacterales > Deferribacteraceae > Deferribacter > Deferribacter abyssi. Next base: position 59,545 of record NZ_JAQNCS010000007.1, on the reverse strand, counting down.
CTTTTTCACTCATTGCCTTTCTCCTGTTCATTATCTTCTAAAAACTTTTTTCCTTTTTCAGTGATTACATATTTTCCTGTTTTAGGTGCACCAACAAATTTAATCAATCCTAATTTTTTGAGAAATGCAATGTCTCTTTCAGCAGTTGCCTTGGACACTTTAAAAATCTTTTCTATATCAGCTCTTTTTATAGCATGATTGTTTTTTAAAAATACTATTTCTTCTATCAATCTTTCTTTTACTCCCTCATTTACTCCATCACTTACTCCCTCATGATGGAGTAAATCTTCAAATCTTGACTTTAGCTTAGTCCCAACTTGGTCCCAACTTAATTCTAACTCAGCACTATCTTGAGGGGTAGCCTCATTTACTCCCTCACTTTCTCTTTTAAACTCCGGATGTATAAAAAATGTTGTTTTGAAATAACTTCTCTCTTCATCTGTTTCAAAAACAGGTTTTGGGGATTTATTCTTTTCAAGTTCTTTTAGTATAGTTGGAATGCCTGTTTGCCTTCCTTCTGTAAGATGAAGCTCTTTCAGAAATTCACCAATTCTTCTGTTTCTGTATTTTCTCACATCAAATTGATATTTTTTTAACTTCTCTCTGTTTAGCGGTGGCAATGGTCCTGGAAAACTGATTATATTTATATGCTCCGGATATATCCTTATTTCTATTGGTGAATCATTGTCATAACCTCTATGATACACAGCATTACAAACTGCCTCTTCAAGAGCTTGATAAGGATAATTAAAAAATCTGTCAGCTTCTGCTTTTCCTTCTCTTTTTATAACTTTTTCTTTAACAATCTGACTTTTTAAAAAATTTAAAACATTTAATGTTTGCTCCATAAGATTTCCATCAAAGATTTTTTCTTCAAACTCTATTCCATCTTTATCTTTGAAAATAACAACCTCTATTTGAGCTGAAGGGAAGATTCTTTGTGGATTTTTTCCAAAAAATAACAAACCAACATTTTTGGGAAGCAGATTTTCATCGCTTCCCTCTGCAATGTTCATCTTTCTTGATATTTCTTCAATTGTTAAGTTAGGTATCTGGTTTTCAAGCTCGCTCTTTACTTTGTTTAAAAAAGTTTTTATTGCTCCAAGGTCAAACTCTTTTAATGAATATCTATAATTTACCCTATCATCAAAGGGAATTTGATTGGACATTGCAATGAGTTCTTTTTCTTCATCAATCGTAGGTTTAACAGTTGAAGAAAAACGCCTGATATAATAGAAATATCTCGGATTTTTAGTGAAATTTTCCGGGCACTTGTAAGGTCTTACACTTCCTCCCGGGCACCATAAAATCAAAATATTCTTACCCATAAAGTTAACAGGTTCAACTATTGGAAAATAATTGGGAATAATTTTTCTACAAATTTTGTTTAAATCTTTTTGAATTTTTTCTATTTCTTCTACTTTAAGCCCCTCTGGGGGTAATTTGGGTTTACCATTTTCTTCTTTAATTCCAATGATTACATATCCACCACCCCAATTATTAAAGTCATTGGCAAAAGCAGTAATTGTTTTTATGGTGCGTTCAGGATTCCAGCCTTTGCGAAATTCAATTCTTTCCCATTCAACAGTGTTTCCATTGATTAATTCTTCAATATTTATTGGTAAAGCCATGTAATACCTCTTTTTTCAATTTAATCTTTTCTATTCTTTCGGCACTTTATCACTCATCGCTTTTCTCCTCTTTAACTTCATTTAAACTTGCTTCAATGTCTTTAATATCAGGTAAAGAAGATTTTAACTCCTCTGGCAATTCTCTTGTAATTTTATATTCACTGACACCAATAGGTTTTGAAATATCACGCAGAGAATATTCTACAATTGTTTTATCCTTTTCCTTACAAATCAAAATACCTATTGTTGGATTGTCTTTTTCTGTTTTAAATAATGAATCAACTGCTGAAATGTAAAAATTTAGTTTACCTGCATATTCAGGTTTAAATCTCCCGGTTTTTAATTCCACAACAATATAACAATGCAATTTTACATGGTAAAAAAGCAAATCTATGTAAAATTCTTCTTCTCCAACTTCAATTTTATATTGCCTTCCTAAAAAGGAAAAACCTGCTCCAAGTTCAAGGAGAAATTTTGTTAAATTCGTTAGTAAGTCATTTTCAAGTTCTTTTTCTGTGTAGTTTTCTCTTACTGCAAGGAAATCAAAACAGTATGGATCTTTTAACATCTCTTTTGCCAGATCTGATTGCGGTTTAGGTAATGTTTTATCAAAGTTTGTTATGGATTTTCCTGCTCGCTCGTATAGTCCACTTTCTATTTGATGGGTTAAAACTGACCTTGACCAGCTGTTTTCTATTGTTTTTTGAACATAAAACAATGCTTCTTCCGAATTTTTGCATTTTGTAATTATTACAAGATTATGCCCCCATGGTATTTGAGTAATTAGTGCAACAGCTTGTTGCACTTTTTTATCTCTAAATTGGGCAACAGCCTGCTGCCCAATTTCCTCAATGTTGCTCCAAAATAAGTACCATTGCCGAATATATTTCAAATTTCTTAAAGAAAATCCTTTTACCTCTGGGAATTCATTCATTAAATCTTTGCTTAATCTTTCAAGAAATTTATCTCCCCATTTTACCTCTTTCTGTTTGTCTGCAATCTCTTTTCCAAGCTCCCAGTAAAAATTTAGTAATTCACTATTTACTTTAACAGCTGCTTTTAATTGAACCTGTCTGAATTTTTCTTTTAAACTCTTTATCCATTCATTGTATTTTTTATCATTTTTCCATCCCGTTGAAATTTTATCATTCATTATCCTTCTTCCCTTTCAAATGAAATGAAATTCATTATTAAATTTACCAATTGCTCTTTTTGAGCAGGTGGACTTGCAGCTACAAGATAACACAGAGCCGTTAAAGTATTACTGTTAAATTTTTCAAATAATTCTTCTTTTGACATATTTTCATATAAAAACATTAAAAAGAGCAATGCACCAATTCGCTTGTTTCCATCAACAAAAGGATGATTTTTAATTATCAGATATAATAAATTGGCAGCCTTTTCTTCAAAGGTAGGATATAGCTCTTGTCCATCAAAGGTTTGATAAATTATATTCAATGCACTTTCAAAAAGCCCTCTGTCTCTTTCCTGACCAAAGACATCAGATGCTTCTCCTTTTTTTAAAAGATATTCTTTTAGTTCATTTATGGCGCTTTTTGCTTCTTCATAGTTTATTTTCTTCCTTTCCTTGTTGGTTTTCTCCGGTTTTATTTTCCCTGTGTCGTATTCTTCGATCCATTTCCACACAAGAGCGTATTTTTCAATAATTTCAAGCAGTCCTTTTACTTCTGAAGAAGAAAGAGAAGCTGTTCTAATATTTCCTTTTATGAATTTTACCGTTTTCTCAATTTCTTTAATGCGTTGTTCAGTGAGTTTTTTTTCATTAAGAGCGTATCCTTTTATGAGATAGTTTTTTAAAACCTGTGTTGCCCAGATTCTAAATTGAGTTGCTTTTTTGGAGTTCACTCGATAGCCAACGGCAATTATTACATCAAGGTTGTAATAGGTTATTCTTCTTTTAACTTTTCTTTTTCCTTCTAATTGAACTGTTTCCATTTTGGAAACAGTTGACTTCTCCTGTAGTTCACCTGATGAAAATATATTTTTTATATGTTTTGATATTGCTGCTTTTTTAACATCAAACAAGAAAGCAATCTGATTAAGGTTTAGCCAGATTGTCTCTTCTTTCAGTTGCACCTCGATTTTCTTGTCTTTATCCTGATAAATAATTAGTTCTTGACTGTTATTCATTTTCCTCTCTCAACTCTATTTTCTCTAAATTCTTAAGAATCAGTTTATTCAGCCTCTCTTCTTCTTTTAACTGCTCCATAAATTCCGCTTTTAGCTTTGTAAATCTTTCTTCAAAATCAAAGTCATCATTCTCTTCGGGGAGGCCAACATACCGACCGGGAGTTAAAACATAGTCAAGGTCTCTTACTTCTTCAAATTTTGCTGATTTGCAAAAGCCTTTTATATCTTCGTAATCTTCATCTTCTCTTTGCCATTTGTGGTAAGTATCAGCAATCTTTTTTATATCCTCTTCAGTTAAAACCCTTGTTCTTCTGTTTATGAGTTTTCCCATATCTCTGGCATCTATAAAAAGAATTTCCCGTTTGCGGGTAGTCTTGTTTTTACGGATAAACCATAAAGAGGCAGGTATTTGAGTATTCAGGAAAAGTTTTGGTGGCAGATTAACAATACAGTCAATAATATCGTCTTCTATCATGTTTTTTCTGATTTCATACTCAGCAGTTTGCTTCGTTGTAAGCGCACCTTTTGCAAGGACAAAGCCTGCTTTTCCATGTGGTGCAAGGTGAAAAATAAAGTGCTGTATCCAGGCATAATTGGCATTTCCAACCGGGGGTATGCCATATTTCCATCTAACATCTTTGCGCAATAAATCACCGCTCCAATCACTGTCGTTAAACGGTGGATTGGCAATAACAAAATCAGCTTTTAAATCTTTATGAGCATCGTTTAAAAATGAGCCTTCAGAATTCCACTTAACCTGCGAAGAGTCTATTCCTCTTATTGAAAGATTCATTTTACAAAGTCGCCATGTTGTGTAGTTGCTCTCTTGACCGTAAATTGAAATATCATTGATTCTTCCCTGATGCTCCTTTACAAACTTTTCAGACTGCACAAACATCCCACCTGAACCACAGCACGGGTCAAATACCCTCCCTTTGTTTGGCTCAAGCATTTCAACAAGAAGCTCAACAACACTTCTTGGAGTATAGAACTGACCTCCTTTTTTGCCTTCAGCAAGTGCAAACTGGCCTAAAAAGTATTCAAAAACATGGCCTAAAATATCAGCACTTCTCTCTTTTGCTTTGTCAAAAGCAATATTGCTAAAAAGATCAATTAGGCCACCAAGATTTATAGGGTCAATATTTGCTTTTGCATAACCTTTTGGTAAAACTCCTTTTAATGAAGGATTTTCTTTTTCAATTAGTTCCATTGCATCGTCAATGATTTTCCCAATTTCAGGATTTTTAGCATTTGCTTTTAAAAATTCCCATCTTGCTTTCTGTGGCACAAAAAACACATTTTCAGCTCTATATTCATCAACATCTTCAGGGTCAGCTCCTGCATACTCTCCTTCGCCTTTTTTAAGTTTTTCATATAAATTTTCAAAGGCATCTGAAATATATCTCAAGAAAATAAGACCTAAAACAATATGTTTATACTCTGCAGCATCAATGTTTTTTCTTAATTTGTCTGCTGCTTTCCAGAGTTGCTGCTCAAAAGATTCTGTATTATTCTTCTTTTTTGCCATAACTAAACCTCCCTAACCAATTTTTATTTTACCATAAATTCAATATAATTCATCATTTATTAAGATAAAATTAAAATTATTACGACAATTATAACGTAAGTTATATCTTAGTGAAGTAAACGTAGAGTTGGTCACAAATATTCTTAGAAGGGCATTAACACTTTATAATATGCAATGAAATCTCAATATTTCTAGGACTTATAATTAAACGTAAAAAAAAATTAAAAATTTATAAAAAACTAGTTGACTTTATTTGTTTGTTTTGTTATATGTTCAATCCCGTCAGGCGATGAAGCCAGACAGGAAAAAAGAGAGTGAGCCGTTAGCTCAGTAGGTAGAGCAACTGCCTTTTAAGCAGTGGGTCGCAGGTTCGAAGCCTGCACGGCTCACCATTATGTCCCCATCGTCTAGCCTGGCCTAGGACACCGGCCTTTCGAGCCGGTAACGGGGGTTCAAATCCCCCTGGGGACGTAATTGATGGGCGGTTAGCTCAGCTGGGAGAGCACCGGCCTTACAAGCCGGGGGTCGTAGGTTCAATCCCTGCACCGCCCATTTTTTATGGGGGCGTAGTTCAGTTTGGTTAGAACGCCGGCCTGTCGAGCCGGAGGTCGCGAGTTCGAGTCTCGTCGTCCCCGTATGAAAAGCCATCTCGGTAGGAACGAGGTGGCTTTTTTTATTTACAAATTATGTCCTTAAAGGTATATTTGTTTTATGAAAGTATTGACTACGAATAAAAAAGCATTTCATGATTATGAGATTATTGAAAAATATGAAGCTGGTATTGTTTTGAAGGGTACTGAAGTAAAGTCTGCTAAGAATGGCCGTATAAATTTGCGAGATTCTTTTATTAGAATAAAAGACGGTGAAGCTTTTTTACTAAATTGTCATATATCTCCATATGAACAGGGTAATATAATGAATCATGACCCAAAAAGGACTAGAAAACTTCTTTTGCATAAAAGAGAAATTGAACGTTTAGCTGGTAAAGTGCAAGAAAAAGGACTAACACTTGTTCCTCTCAAAGTGTATTTGAAAAACAATTTGGTAAAAATAGAAATAGCACTTGCTAAAGGTAAAAAACTTTATGATAAACGTGAAACAATTAAGAAAAAGGATTTGGAAAGAGAAATATCTCGAACTCTGAAAAATAAGTATAGAGTGAAATAGCTTGAAAAGAGTTAAATAAGATATAATTTTTATATATTAAGGGGGCGAAAGGTTTCGACGGGGAAAATGTAGGTTTAAGGCGCATGCCGAGGTCTGGCACCTCGTAAAACAGCCAGACAAAAATAGTTGCAAACGACGAACTTGCACTCGCTGCTTAATTAATGCAGTGACGTCCACACAGGGCTTGCCTGCGGTTCTGTGATGGGCGCCAACTTAGCAGGCTGGTCCAAGGCGACGCCTCTAAGCTTTGGACGAGAATTTAGAGGCTTGCTGCTGATTGGGCCTGCCTGTGGGCACATCAGCAGGACTTCAAAACACAGGCTAAGCATGTAGTGCCTTAAGCCGAAGTTTCCTCGGACGCGGGTTCGATTCCCGCCGCCTCCACCAAAATAAACTTTTAAAATCCGTATTAATTAAAAGATTTTAAAATTTAATTTCTGATGATTGACCATTAGTGGCAACTTAAGATATAAAGGTTTTACATAAATATTAAACAATGAGATGCCGCTTTTCAGCGGCAATTGTTAATTGTTGTAGATAGGGAAAGGCCCTCTAACTGAACCCCAAGGATTAACACGAAATTTAAATGTGTTTCCTACAGTATCTGTAACATTAATTTCATAAATTGTACCTCTAGGTACTCTGAATTTTTCTACTCCTTTTATTGTATATCCTTTGAAGTTAGCTTTAAGTATTTTTTCAACAGCATTTTTTGCATATTCTTCTGTTAATTGGTTTGTTGGACCATGAAAATTAACACCATAACTGTAACCTACACAATATCCTGGTCCATAACCTTGGCTTAAACCAAAACCTCTACCAAATCTAGACCCTTTGGCAAACACTAAAGTTGTACCAAAAACTAAGATTGTTGTTAAGATTATTAATTTTTTCATGATTGCACCTCCTTATATGTCTTTAATCTACGTTTTAATATAGAGCATAGTGTGTGCCAAGAAGGGTAAATTGATAAGTTGTTGATAATCTAGGTATATTTGATTTCGCAATGTTAATGAAATTGTGTAAAATTTACACAATTGTGTAGATTTTACACCGATGAAGACTGTGATTATTATTAATTTAAGTTTTTTAATTATTTATTTTTAAAATCTTTTAAAACAAGTTCTTTTAATTTTCTTTTTAACACTTTGCCTGTGGCTGTCATGGGTAATTCTTTAGCAAAAATTATTTTTCTTGGTAATTTATAGTTTGCAAGGTGTTCTTTAAGATAATTTTTTATATCTTTTTCTTTTAATTCTACTCCATCTGCTGGCATTATATAAGCAATAGGAACTTCTCCGCTTGCTTCATCTGGTATTCCTATTACTGCAGCTGCCTCAATTCCTGGGTATTGGTAGAGAAGCTCTTCTATTTCCCTCGGATATACATTAATTCCTTTTACAATTATTAAATCTTTTTTTCTATCGACAATATAAATAAAACCATCTTCATCCAATTTTGCCATATCTCCAGTGAATAACCAACCATTTCTTATTGCTTGAGCAGTTGCTTCTGGTAAATTCCAATATCCCTTCATAATATTTGGACCTTTTACAATCAATTCACCAATCTCACCTATAGGCAATTCTTCTTCTTCATCATTAACCACTTTTACCTCAACATCTGGTAAAGGAAGTCCTACAGAATAGGGTTTTTGCCATTCAATTCTGTTGGCAGAAACTACTGGAGATGCTTCAGAAAGTCCATATCCTTCAAGGATAGGTTTTCTAAATTTCTCTTTAAAAGTGTTTAAAATTTCTTCAGGCAAAGGTGCTCCACCACTTACATGTATCCTTACAGGATACAGAAATTTAATAAACCAATTTGGCAATTTAGCTTTTGAAAGCGCTGAGTAAACTTGTGGTACACCTAAGAAAAAAGTAGGTCTTTTAAAAAGAAGAATATTTTTAAATTTTTTACTTCTTAATTCCATAACAGAACGCAAAATAATAATTGAGCAACCAACAAAAGTAGGAAGTAGTACACAAGTTGTAAATGCATATGAATGAAACATTGGAAGAAAGAGTAGAAATCTGTCTCTAACATTTATTTTATAAGCTTGAGTTGTGCTATAACAATTGGAAAGAAGATTTTTATGGGATAACATTGCACCTTTTGGGTTACCAGTGGTTCCTGATGTGTATATTAGGACTGCTAAGTCCTCAGAATCAAAATCACAAGGCAGATTTTCATCGGATTCGTTGGTTATAAGTTCATTTAGGTTTACAGAATCAGGAGAAGAAAAATCGTAGGTTAATATATTTTCTAAAGATGTTGTATTGCTTTTTAAATATGGAAAAAGGTCTTTATAGTTTTCGGAAGTAATTAAAAATTTTACATTACAATCATTAAGGATATATGTAATTTCTTCTTCTTTTAAGAAATTATTTATAGGAACAGCAATTGCACCACATTTTGTGATTCCAAAAAATGAAAATATAAATTCGGGAGAGTTATCAAGAAGAATAGCTACTCTTTCACCTTTTTTCAAACCAAGACGAAGTAAAGCGTGAGCACATTTATTTGTAAGTTTATTTACTTGGTTATATGTATATTTTTGATTTTCAAAGAATAGATATTTTTTGTTTTTAAATTTTTTAGCATTTTTTGTTAGCATATCAGCAAGATTTTTAAATTCCACTATAACCCCCTATAAGGACTAATTCCTATTTCTTTAAAAACGTCAAAGAGTTTTGCGACTGGTAAACCTACTACATTTTCATAGCTACCTACAATTTTTTCAACTAGAAGACATCCCATACTTTGGATCCCATAAGCTCCTGCTTTATCAAAAGGTTCATCATTTTCTACATACCATTTTATTAAGTCGTCATTTAATTTTTTAAAATAAACATCAGTGATGTCATGAAACTGTTTTATGAACTTTACATTTTTATTAATTACCGCTACTCCAGTGATGACTTGATGTTTTTTGCCGCTTAGAAATTTTAACATTTCTATAGCGTTTTCTTTTGTTAGAGGTTTACCAAGTACCTTACCTTCACATACTACAACAGTATCTGCTCCGATTATAAATGCTTCATCGTAAATTCTGGCTACATCATACGCTTTCATAGTAGCAAGTCTTACAACTTCTTCCACGATATTTTTGTTATGGTTTAATTGTTCATCTATAGTGGAAGTAACGTACTGAAAGTTTATCCCAAGTTTTGATAATAATGCTCTTCGTCTGGGAGAACCACTAGCTAATATTACTTTTTGATACATTATATGCCTCAATAGTTATTTAAAATTTTTAAAATTTTATATGTTATAATTCCCGTCAACATACCCATAATGACAGATAACAATGAAAAATAAGGGAAAATCTTAAAAATTGCAAGATTTTTTATAAAAAGCTGTTTTGCTACAAAAAATTGGGTTAGAATGTGAAAAAATGCCCCTAAAGCTCCAGTGGATAGAGGAGAAGAATAGTTTTTGGTTAAAAAAAAGTAAGTATACATGATTAAAAATGAGGCAAACGAGGCTGGCATGCCAAGTGCAATTTTAACAATGACATTTCCTGTGAAAAAAGGGACAATTAATGATTTTAATGTAACTATTGCAAGGGAGTAGCTGAAACCTAATGTGTAAATAGATAACATTATACCTATATTACTTATACCGAGTTTTATTCCTGGAAACGGCAAAGGTATAAAATTTTCAAGATAACCAAGGATTACTGTTATAGCTGAAAAAATGGATAAAAGGGCTATCTTTTTATTTTGAGATAGCATCGTATTCATTTTCTTTACACTCAATTATTAATGCTACTTTATTAGGAATACAAACGGTAGCATCATTACAGTTGGATATCCAGCCTGTTTTAACACATGTTTGTAAGGGACAGTCAGATTTTAAAATGCGAGCTTTTTCTTTACTAATTTCAATTATGATGTTTTTATTAAAACTGTGTTTTAAGTTAATAGTTTTGTTTTTAAAAGGAAGTTTAATTTTTTTATCATTAACTAGCAGATATAGTTGTTTATTTCCAGTATTTTTTTTAAATAGTGGGTAGATGGATATGATTATAAGTAATATGATTACAATAAAATCAAGTGTCTTAATTTTCATAAGTTTCCCAAGAACATAGTTTAATAATTTTGTTATCAAGGGTGTAAACAAGGGTAGGGGTATTAAATCTTGAGCACAGGTTTTCTATTTCTTTCAAAGATAGCAAGAAAAAAAGAGTACTTAGTCCATCTGCCAATTCTGTAGTATTTGCTATGACAGATATACTTTTATAATTGTTGGCACTTTTACCTGTAGTGGCATCGAATATATGAATAATTTTTTTCCCATCTTTAGTAATGAAAAAGCGTTCGTAATTTCCACTGGTAACAACAGCCTTATTTGAAACATTTACAATACTTAAAAAACTATTTTCTGTATCAGGATGTTTTATTGCTATACGCCATTTATTACCATTCTTTAGGCCGAGTGCAAAAAGATCTCCGCCAGCGTCCACGATGGCACTTTCAATACCGTTTTTTTTCAATAATTCGATTGCTTCATCTACTATATACCCTTTTGCATAGGCTCCCATATCGATTTTAAGGTTAGTTAATTTAATTATATGATTTCTATTAAGTTGTATATTTTTTAAACCAATCATTTTCATGGCATTGTCTATGTTTTTATTTGAAGGTATTTTAAAAGGTCCTTCTGGAAAACCGTACAGAGATGTAAGAGTATATATACTAATATCAAACTTATGTTTTGAAATATTGTAAAAGAATTGAGCTTTTTTCAATAGATTGTAAATTTCATCATCAATTACTATTTTAGTGTAAATAGGAGATGAGTTGAATTTATTATAGAAGCTGTTAATTTTATCTTCTTTCTTTTTTATGAATTTGTATGTTATGTTAAAAAAATTATTTTTTGATTTAGGTAGTGTAATATTTAAGATTGTTCCAAGCACATAAAAACTGTTGGTTTCATAATTACTTTGGTTTGAACAAGAGATTATCAATAAAGTTATAAAACAAAGTAAAGCTTTTCTGAACACTCTGGACATATTGGCTCATTTATATGACATTTTGTTTGATAATAATTACGTTCAATCAAAAGTTGATTACATTTTGGACAGAAGGTATCCGTTGTATTTTGTATTTGAGCATTTCCTATATAGACATATTTTAAATGCTTTTTTGCAATTTTATAAAAATTTCTTAATGTTTCAAGCGGTGTAGATGGTTCTTTGAATTTGTAATTTGGAAAATATTTCGAGATATGCAATGGTATATTATCGCTTATATCTGCAATCCACCTACACATCTCATCAAAACTATCAATGTCATCATTTTTGTTTGTTATTATAAGATTTGTTAGCTCTATATGGGTTCCTTTTTTGAATAGCAGTTCAATAGTATTTAGTGTAGTGGTTAAATCACCATTAATCCATTTATAAAAATGGTTTGTAAATCCTTTAATGTCAATGTTAGCTGCATCAATATATGGAGCTAATTCCATCAAAGGTTCATAATTTATTTGTCCATTTGTGACAAAAACATTTTTCAATCCTGCGTTATTAAAAACTTTTGCACAATCAAGGATAAATTCATAGCAGATAAAAGGCTCATTGTAGGTATATGCGATGCCTATAGAATTATGCATGATAGCAAATTTTTTCAAAAGATCAGGATTTATTATTTTCCTATTTGTTATGGTTGTTGCTATTTGCCAATTTTGACAAAATGGACATTTAAGGTTACATCCATTCGTACCTATTGATAAAATGCTTGATGAAGGGTAGAAATGGTATAAAGGTTTTTTTTCTATAGGATCAATAGCTATTGAGCTCACTTCATTATATGAAGTTTGATAAAGAATACCTTTTTCGTTTTTTCTTATAAGACATAATCCTGTTTTGCCATCTTTTATTATACAATTATGGGGACAGAGTGTACATTGTACTTTGTTTTCAGGTAATTTTTCATAAAATTTTGCTTCTACGATCATCGATCTCTTTTGATAACGTATTCACTTAAAAAAAGAAGAGCGTCTTTATACTTAGAATCTGGAAATATATCTAATTTAGTTTTAGCATCATTAATGAAACTATCCACATAATTTTCTGCTTTTTGTTTGATTTTGTATTTATTAAGAAGATCAATTATATAACTTAGATTTTTGTCAGAGTTGTTTTCGTCAAGAATTATTTCGTGGAGCATCTTTTTTTCTTCATCTGTGGCTATGTCTCTTAAAAGTAACAAAGGAAGGGTCATTTTACCTTCTCTTAAATCAGTACCTGGTTTTTTGCCAGTTTTTTCTTCTTCGCCAAGATAATCCAAAATATCATCACTCATTTGGAATGCAATACCTACGAGCCTACCAAATTCTTTTAAGTTTTTTCTTTCTTTAAAAGATGTTTTTGCAAGTACTGCTCCTATTTCACAACAGCTTGAGAAAAGAACTGCTGTTTTGCAGTATATGATTTTTAAATAATCTTCCATAGTTAAATCGAAGTTTGCCGTTTTAACTAATTGAAACACTTCACCTTCACTCATTGTTTTGGCAGCAGTGGCAAGGATCATCTGTACATCACTGTCGCCATCTTTAACAAGATTGACGAAAGCTCTTGAGTAAAGAAAATCCCCGCATAATACTGTTATATCATTTCCAAAAACGTTATTGGCAGATTTTTTACCTCTTCTGTATTTTGCCCCATCAATAACGTCATCATGAAGTAAAGTAGCAGTATGGATATACTCAACAACTCCACTTAAAGTAGTAGCACGTTTTCCTTCATAGCCTGCTAATTTGGAAGAGAGAATTAAAAATATTGGACGAAGTCTTTTACCCCCACTTCTAAAAACGTAGGATGCTACTTCATTGACCATTTGCACTTCAGAATCGAGGTTCTTAAGCAATTCTTCTTCTACTTCTTTTATATCATCTTTGACAAGTTCCATGACTTCATTTAATGTCATTTTAACCCTCTTCATCAAACTCTTAGTTTCTCGTAAATACGAGCATAATTATCTTATTGAAATGTTTGTTTAAATTATATATCTTAAAAAAACGTAACAGTAAATTAAAATTTAATTATCAAAAATTTTAAAAGGTGATAATTATGAATTTTACACAAATAGAAGGGGATTATCTTACTTTTTTAAAGCTTTTTGATGGGTTAGATATTGAAACTGGGTATGGTTTAAATGCATGTGATATATCATTCAATGACTATATAACTGCAAGACACTTAGCTGATAAAAAAAATTTTAAAAGGGTTTATGTCGTTAGTAAAGAGAGAATGCAAAATTATAAAAATACTATTCCTCTGAGATATGAGGTAAATCTTGCTTATACACTCTCTAAAGTAAAAGTAGATTTTATATTATCTGTATGTGGCACATTTAATTTTCAGCCATTGTACGATGTTATTTATGCTATTAATTTGAGCTTAAATGTTGGTGGGAAATTTTTATTGGTTGTGTATCCTCAGGTATATGGTAGAAATGGTAAGAATGTTCTTGAAGTTTTAAGTGCTGGGAGTGAAATACCTGTTTATGAAAAATTAAAGAGATGGTATTCTTCTCTAAAAAATGGTCTAAGCAACATTTTTATTAATTTGAAGGAAGATGAAATTATTCAAGATATCAGTATGGATGAACTTAAAAAATTTTTTGCATTGAACAATTTTAAACCTTATTTGTTTAAAACTGATAATGAATATACAAAGTTTTTCAAATTTCTTGATAGAGTTGATTCGGAATTTTATTTTATCTGGAAAGTGATTACAGGTATGAAAATTTAGTATTGGAGGTTATCATGGAATATATTAATACCTCAAGAGCACCAAAAGCTATTGGACCTTATTCTCAGGCTGTTAAAATTGGAAATATGCTTTTTGTCTCAGGGCAGATACCGATAGATCCTTCAACCAATGAAATTTTAAATTCAGATATTGAATCTGAAGTAAGTTTGGTTTTGAATAATCTTGTAAAAATTGTTGAAGATGCAGGTTTTTCTTTGTATGACATCGCAAAAGTAACAATTTATCTAAAAAATATGAACGATTTTGCTAAAATAAATGAAGTTTATGCAAAAGTTTTTGATAGTCACAGACCTGCAAGAGCGGTGATTGAAGTCTCAAGATTACCAAAAGATGTAAATGTTGAAATAGATGCTATATGTATAAAGGGGGGTAGGGAATGATAAAGATTGGTTTTGTTGGTTTTGGTAAGCTTGGGGCTGCGATGGTGGAAAATCTATTAAGCCACAAAGTGGAAATAGTGGGGTGGAACAGAACAAAGGAGAAAATGGAAAAATATGATATTATAAAAAAGGATTTGCCTTATCAGATATGGGATGAGGGCATAGATATAGTTGTTTTAAATCTTTACGATAGTGAAAGTGTAAAAGAGGTACTGTTTAGTGAAAAAGGACTTTTTTCTAAAAGTATTGAAGGTAAAATTGTGATTGACACAACTACTAATCATTTTAAAGATGTAGAAGAGATTGCTGATAAAGTAGAATCTAGTAGAAATTTTTATGTGGAAACTCCCATAATTGGTAGTGTTGTTCCAGCAAAGAGTGGTTCGCTTACAGTTCTAGCTGGGTGTAAAAAAGTGATTTTTGATAAGGTGGAGCATATTTTGTCCCTTTTTGGAAACAAAGTATTTCATTTTGAACAAGTTGGCGTGGCTACAAGATTTAAACTTGTAAATAATATGGTGCTTGGGAATTTTATGGCAGTGTTGAAAGAGGCTATACGTGTATGTGAATTTATGGGTATGGATAGGAAACTTGCTATCGAATTGTTAGAGAATGGAGCAGGTGATAGCCTTGTTTTAAGAGGTAAAAAATTGAAGATTCTTGAAAAAGATTATGATCCTCATTTTGATGTGGATACATTAATAAAAGATCTTGAGTGTTATTATGACCTTGCAAGAGATGTAGGTTTTCCTTCAATTATGTCATCAATGGTTAAAGAGTTGTATAGGGCGCTTAGTATAACTGGTAAGGGTGATAAAGATTTTTCTGCTATTGTGGATGAATTATATTGACAATGTACTAATAATTTTATAAATAATTAATCTGATGCGGGCGTAGCTCACCTGGTAGAGCGCAAGCTTCCCAAGCTTGAGGTAGCGGGTTCGAGCCCCGTCGCCCGCTTTATGATTTCCAATAGTTATTAAGAAGTTATGAAATCTCGGTGTTGTAGTCTAGATAGTTTTCTGATAATATTCATTTTTCACATAAAATAGTAGTTTGCTATAAACTTTGAGAGTATTGTACAGTAATATATCTAAAACATGTAATTTGCTGATGTTTAATGAATTGTTTTCTCTTTTATACTCCTTACAATATCGAAAAGAGAAGCTGTCATTGTTAGCGAAACAATCTTTGTGTTAACAAAGCGTTAGTACAGATTTATCTTGATATAAAGCAATGAAAAAGTCAGGTGAAACCTGACTTTTTCATTTTATTAATTTTTGAATTTCTTTAAATTCTTTTGCATCAGAACGTTCTAGTAGCTGAAATAATACAGTTTCAACTATGGTTATTTTGGCGCCAGCATCTCTCATATATTGTAAACCAAATTTCCAGTTGTCTTTAAATCGTGAACATACCGCGTCAGCTACTGTAAAGACGTTGTATTGATTTTCGATGAGATCAATAGCAGTTTGTAAAACGCAAATATGAGCTTCCATTCCCGTAAGAATGACACTTTTTTTCCCGGTAGCTTTTAATTTTGTTAAAAATGTTTGTTCTTTACAACATGAAAATGTAAGTTTTTCGATATGACAGTCAGTTAAGTGCTGCTTTAGTTCGCTTATAGTTTCACCCAACCCTTTAGTATATTGTTGGGTGTAAATAACAGGAATGTTCAATATTTTGGATGCTTCAAGAAGAATTTTTACATTTTTTTTGATTTTTTCATAAACTTTTTCTGGCATCGCTTTAACAAGTTTTTCTTGAATATCCACAATGACTAAAACTGCATCATCTCTTTTTAAAGTGTACATATGTCCTCCTTTTTAATTTATAAATTTTCTTAAAACATATGGAAGAATTCCACCATGTTTGAAATAGGTAACTTCTGTTTCAGTATCGAGTCGTACTACACATTCAAACTCAATTCTATTGTAATCAGGTTTTTCTGCAGTTATCCATACTTTTTTTTGTGGATAAAGGTTTTTGATTCCAGTAATATTTATTATTTCATTTCCTTTAATTCCTAGTTTTTCATAACTATCACCTGGTAAAAATTGTATAGGTAGAACACCCATGCCTATTAAGTTACTTCTATGTATTCTTTCAAAAGATTCTGCTATTACAGCCTTTATACCAAGTAATTTTGTGCCTTTTGCTGCCCAGTCTCTAGATGACCCCGTTCCGTACTCTTTGCCTGCAAATATTACTAAAGGTATATTTTCCTCCATATATTTCATAGCTGCATCATATATAAACATTTCTTTATTTTCTGGAAACTTTATTGTAAAACTACCTTCCTTTGGAGAAACGATCTTATTTTTGATTCTAACATTTCCAAAGGTGCCTCTCATCATAATTTCGTGATTGCCTCTTCTGGAACCATAGGTATTAAATTCATTAGTAGAGACCCCCATTTCTTTTAAGTATTTACCTGCAGGGTAATCTATTTTTATTGTACCTGCAGGAGATATGTGATCTGTGGTAACTGAATCACCTAGTAATAAAAGTATTCTTGCATTTTTAATATCATTAGGTTCTTTAACTGTTAGTTTGAAGTCATTAAAAAATGGTGGTTTTTTTATGTATGTAGAGTTTTCATTCCAATGAAAAGTTGGAGAAAATTTGACTTGTAAATTTTGCCAATTATGATCGCCATGAAATATTTTTTCATATTCTTTTTTATATTCGTTTGAAGTAATTACTTTAGAAATTAATTTTTCGATTTCTTTGTTGGATGGCCAAATATCCTGTAGAAATATGGGTCTATTGTTTGGGTCGTATCCTAAGGGTTCTTTGTCAAAATCGATATCGATTCTTCCTGCAATTGCGTAAGCTACAACTAAGATAGGAGAAGCTAAAAAGTTTGCTCTAACTTTATTATGGATTCTTGCTTCAAAATTTCTGTTACCTGATAAGACGGATACTACAGATAACTCCCCTTTATCAATAGCTTCTTCTACTTCTTTTATTAATGGCCCACTATTACCGATACAGGTTGTACAGCCATAAGCAGTTATATGAAACTTGAGTGCTTCTAAGTATGGTAAAAGTTCCGATTTCTTGAGATATTTTGATACTACCTTTGAACCAGGAGCTAAAGATGTTTTAACGTAAGGTTTAACTTGAAGTCCATATTCTACAGCTTTTTTAGCAAGCAGTGCTGCTCCAAGCATTACACTTGGATTTGATGTATTGGTGCATGAGGTAATCGCTGCAATAACAACAGTGCCGTCTTTAATAGTGAATTTTTCATCGCTTATGGTAATTTCAACTTTTTTCTTATTATTGTTTAATATTTGTTTAAATTTATCTTTTATGCCAGATAAAAATATTTTATCATGAGGTTTTGATGGTCCTGCAATGGATGGTTTTACTTTGGATAAGTCAAATTCTAAAACATTAGAGTAGATTATATTGTTCCAATTGTCTGCAAATAGTAAATTTTGTTTTGTATAGTTTATCAAGATTTTTGCTTCATTTTCTCTGTTTGTTAAGATAAGATATTCTGCAGTTTTTTCATCCATAGGGAAGTATGAAATTGTGGAGCCGCTTTCTGGACTCATGTTAGAGATAGTTGCTCTATCAGGGACTGAAAGTTCTTTTATACCATCACCAAAAAACTCTACAAATTTTTCGACTACACCATATTTTCTTAAAAACTTAGTTATATTTAGTGCTAAGTCTGTGGAGGTTACCCCTGGATTAAGTTTTCCAGTAAGGTTTATTCCGATTACCTGTGGTATACTCATATAGTAAGGTTGGCCAAGTATAACTGCTTCAGCTTCAATCCCTCCTACTCCCCAGGATAAAACGCCAATACCGTTTACCATAGGTGTGTGGGAGTCAGTACCTACTACAGTATCGGGAAAAGTAAAAAGCTTACCATCTGATTTGGATAATTTAATAGGTTTAGATAAAAACTCTAGATTAACCTGGTGGCATATTCCATTATTTGGAGGGATGACATTGAAATTATCAAAGCTGAGTTGTCCCCATTTTAAAACTTGGTATCTTTCACTATTTCTTTCGTATTCTTTTTCTATGTTTAATCTCAAAGAATCTTTTGTCCCAAAAAAATCAACTTGAATTGAATAATCTATGATTAGATCAACGCGAATGTTAGGATTAATATTTTCAGGATTTTTACCCAATTTTTTTGCGGTATCTCTCATAGCTGCAATATCGACCACAACTGGGATTCCTGTGAAATCTTGCATTAAAACCCTTGATGGGAAATAAGGGATTTCTATCTTTTCTTTACAAAGGGGATCATAATTTAGTAGATAATCAATATGGGTATTGTTAGCAATATTTTCATCAAAATTTCTTAATAAATTTTCTAAAAGAATTCGTATTGTGAAAGGTAATTTTTCTACTTTTGCATTAACATTTAATTTTTTTAAATCTATAAATAAAGCTTTATGGTTAAGGAAAACTGTTTCACTTATCAGGTTTTGTTTTTTGTACATAATTGATCATCTTCCAAAACTTTTTACTTTATTATAACATTATGATGTTCAAATATCAATTGACTCCTTAATTAATAACACACTATTTTTAGGATGCTATTAAAAACATTATAGTATTAAGAAACTGCACTGAATATTTGTAAATAATTTTTTAGTAGTTGACTTTTTGGAATCAAGATTTTTTATTGACAAGCTTAATTAAATTAAGTAAAACTAAACAAAATAAAATAGGTTTTAACGGTGTGTCATGGAAGAGTTTGATATTAATATTGGTGAAAGAATTAGAAAATTAAGAACAGAACGCGGTATGACATTACAAGATGTAGCAAATTTTACAGGTTTTTCAAAAGCTCTTATATCACAAATTGAAAATAATGTAGTTACTCCTCCCATTTCTACATTAGCAAAAATTGCAAAAGTATTAAATGTAAAAATGACATATTTTTTTGATGAGGAAATAAATTATAAAGATTACTACATTGTTAAAAAGAAAGAGCGCAAGTTTGTATTTAGAGAAGGAGCTAAACATGGATATCTCTATGAGGAGCTTGCTCATATTAAAAATAATGATATTTTCGAAACATTTGTGGTTACTATAAAGCCGGGAGATTCTCATAAGAAGCTTTTTAGTCATGAAGGTTATGAGTTTATGTTTATTTTAGATGGTAAGATAAAGTTGTATCTTAATAATGATATTATTGAGCTTGAAGAAGGGGATTCCATTGCTTTTAGCTCTAAAATACCACATTATGCAGAAAGTATAAATAAAGGCTCATCAAAGATTTTGAGTGTTAGGATGAAAAAACTAGATGTGCAGAAAATGCGGAATTTACAGAGGTAGTTACAAGTTTATAAATTAGTCAAATAAATATCTTTATATTTTTTATATCTTAATGCATAGTTGGCGATACCTTTGATTTCTTCTTCAGAGAGTTCTTTTACAACTTTTCCCGGAGATCCCTTAATTAAAACATTTGGAGGAAAATTTTTGTTGGGTGGTATAAGAGTTCCTGCAGCTACGATAGTGTTTTCACTTATAATGCTGTTATCCATTATGATTGCGCCAATTCCTATTAGACAGTTGTTTTTAATGGTACAACCGTGCAATGTGACATTGTGACCAACAGTTACATAATCACCAAGAATAGTAGGAAATTTGTTCAGTGTGACATGAATAACAGAGTTGTCCTGAATATTTGAACATTTACCTATCTTTATGTAGTTTACATCTGCTCTAATTGTCACATGAAACCATATACTTGATTCATCTCCAATATTTACATCACCAATAACTGTAGCATTATGAGCAATAAAAACGTTTTTACCAAGAACAGGTTTTAATTTAAGTCTTTTTTTAATTTTTTCCATTTAACACCTTTCAAGTTTTAAAATATATTTATTACCAAATTGAGTATTCTCAAGTATTAAATCTATATTATTTTTTACTGCTAATTGCTTTGATAAAAAAAGCTTGTATTCAGGTTCATTAGTATTTATATCACATGGTTTTATTGTAAAATAATTTTTAACCTTATCAAGATTAAATGGTTTTCCTGTATCAGATAATTCTATAATCAGAAAATCTGAGTTACTCTCAATCTTAAGTTCAATAACTCCTTTTTCTGTACTTATAACAGAAGCTAAAGCAGTATTTAACAAAATGTTATTAACAATTTTTTCATCATAAAAGACTTTTGGAAAGGTATCTGGTAAATTATAATTAAAAACTATTTTCATATTATTTTTTATTAATCCTTTTATTGTGGATATTAGCGACTCTACGATATACTTACATGAACCACATTTTTTTTCGCTTTCAATATCTCCATTTGATTGTTTTGTCATATCGATTATGTTTGACAACATAAGATTTAGACGTTTTGCAGATTCATCTATTAGTTTTAAGGAGTTTATAATATCTTCCTTTGTAAGACTTTCGTAATCATTTATTAGTAAAGTAGTAAAACCAATAATTGAGTTTAATGGAGTTTTTAACTCGTGATTCATATTTATAAGGATATTATTATGATAATTTGTGAGATTTTCATATTCTTTTTTTGATTTTAATAGTTGCAAATTTAAAGCTTGTAGTTCTTCGTTAGACGTTTTTAATTCATTGGTGGTTTTATTTAAATCTTTGATTTTGTTTTTAAGCTCCTGTTCTGTTTTTTTTATCTTTTTGGTTATAAAAAATGTCATTATAAATAAATAAGATGTTATAATTATATCTGGAATAAAATTAATATTTTTTAATTTTAAAATAAAATAAACAAAAATAACAAAAATTGTTGATATAATGCTTAAAATAGGAATCATTTTATTTAACTAACCTCTTGACTTTTTATTATAAATTTAATATATAATTGAAAAAATAAGAAAAGGCAAGGTGATAAAATGAGTTACGGTGCAAAATTAAGAGAAATAAGAAAGAGATTGGGTATGACTTTGGAAGATGTATCTCAAAAGACCGGGTTTACAAAAAGCTTTATAAGTCAGATTGAAAATGGTAAAAACTCACCATCTATTGCTTCATTGAAAAAAATATGCTTTGCTTTAGGTATTACAATAAGTGAATTGTTTGAAGATGAGAGAAATGTTGTTTATAAATTTAGTTACGATGATTATAAAGTTTTACATAATAAAAATATAGATATTTATTTCCTTGCAAATAAGTTAGTTAATAGAAAGTTGGAACCTTTAATTTTAGAAATAGGTCCAAACTCAGAGACAGGTTCAAACTTTTACAATCATGTGGGAGAAGAATTTGGGTATGTCTTAGAGGGTGAGGTTACTGTTGTTATTGGTAATACTGAATATGTTTTGCATGAAGGTGAATCGATTTACTTTAGTTCAAATTTACCTCATAAGATTAAAAATAAAACAAATAAACACGCCAAAGCTTTTTGGGTAGGTACTCCACCTTCTTTTTAAATTGCTATATAAACTGCTTGACTAAGGGGTTAT
This sequence comes from Deferribacter abyssi, assembly GCF_049472655.1. Lineage (NCBI taxonomy): Bacteria > Pseudomonadati > Deferribacterota > Deferribacteres > Deferribacterales > Deferribacteraceae > Deferribacter > Deferribacter abyssi. The sequence continues at coordinate 37,469 of NZ_JAQNCS010000007.1, read as the reverse complement.
TTTTTGTTATTAGTCTCACTTGCTTGTTTAGAAAAAAGATGAGGTGAAGGATGGCACATACATTATCAGCAAAGAAAAGAATTAGGCAGAATGAAAAAAGAAGGCTAAGAAACAAATCTTACAAATCTATGATGAAGACTTTTACTAAAAAATTTCTTGCAGCTGTAGAAGCAGGGGATTATGAAGAGGCTGAAAAGCGTTTTAATGAAGTGGTAAAAGTTATTTATAAAGTAAAATCAAAGGGTGTTATTCATAAAAATCAAGCGGCAAGAAGAGTTTCTAGACTTGCAAAAAGGTTGCAATCTCTAAAAGATAGTGTAGCCTAACTTGTAGTTAGAGAGACACTAACTATTTCATAGTCAGTCAAAAGTGGTAAAATAGATTGTGATTATTTATAGTTTTTTGGAGATTAAAGTTGAAACAAGTAAAAAGCGGCATTTAGCCGCTTTTTTTATATAAGTTTGTTTAGCTCTGATTCTATTATTTTCTTATATTCTAACATTTTTTCTTTGGTAGTTGCTTCGAACCTCATCACTAATACGGGTTGTGTGTTGCTGGCTCTTAAAAGCCCCCATCCTTCATCAAATATTACTCTTATTCCATCAATATCAATAATTTTCTTGATATTATATTTCCCTTCATTTTCGTATTTTTTAAACAGCTCTGTAAGTTTGTTTACTATTTCAAATTTTTTTTCTTCAGGACAATCAAATCTTATTTCAGGAGTATTATATACTTTTGGTATATCTTTTAACAAATCTGAGCAGACTTTTATTTTGTTGTCTAACAATCTGTTAACGTATGCTTCTAGAAATCGTAAGGAAGCATAAATAGCATCGTCATATCCGAAATATTTATCGTTAAAGAAGATATGACCACTCATTTCGCCAGCCAATTCAGCGTTGGTTTCTTTTAATTTATTTTTGATTAAAGAATGCCCTGTTTTCCACATAATTGGTTCAATACCTATTTTTTCAAGATAATCAAATAATACTTGAGAAGCTTTTACATCTGCAATAACTTTTGGTTTTGTGTAGTGTTTTTTTAATTCGTTTGCATATACAATCAAAAGCATATCACCCCATATTATATTCCCCTGTTCATCTACTACACCAATTCTGTCTGCATCACCATCATATCCAACTCCAAAATCAGCTTTTTCTTTTTTTACTATGTTAATAAGATCAACAAGATTTTTTTCTACTGTTGGGTCTGGATGATGGTTCGGAAATGTTCCATCCTCTTCACAGTAAAGCTCTACAGTATCTACACCTAAATCTTTAAATATTTTAGGAGCAACTTTAGAGGCTACACCGTTTCCTGAGTCTATAACAACTTTTATTTTCTTTTGAAGCTTTGTGATTTTTTCTTTTAATTTTGAAAAATGGTTTTTTATCCACTCAATATAAGCGGAAACAATATCATATGAAGAAAGGTTCCCTTTGTTTGTAGATGTTCTATATCCGAATTTAATTATATCTTCGTAAATAGATATTATTTGTTCAGAATGATAAGTTTCTTTACCTACACCAAATTTCATTCCATTATATTCTGGTGGATTATGACTTCCAGTAATCATAATAAATCCATCTGTATTCAAATGAAATGCACTAAAGTAGGTAACTGGGGTTGGACATTTTCCAAGATCAATAACGTCTATGCCTGCGTCAAGCAATCCTTCTTTTGCTCCTTCAAAAAGATCGTCAGATGATAGTCTGACATCTCTTCCTATAGAAACAGTTGGGTTTTCTTTATTGACTTTGTCTATTAACTGATATGCGAAAGCGTTAGTAATTTGCTTGATTATTTCTTTGTTGAAGTTGTTTGGATAAATACCTCTGATATCGTATTGACGAAAGATTTTTTTATCAATCATTTTCACCTCCTTAATCAATTACATTATATAACTTATTAAAAATACAAATATTTATCAAGTAAAATTAAGTTTGTAATGGTGTAATGTTTACAAAAAATATATTTTTTGATATACTAATTTTATGAAAAAAATAGCAGTATTTTTAAATAAATTTGAAGACTGTAAAAAAATTGTTAAAAAATTCTGTGAAGATGAATTTTTTGAGTTTGTTGATATTGATAATATCGATAAACTTAGTAATGTTGATCATAGCTGGGTAATGATTTTGATTGATGAATATGATGAAAACTTAGCTCATTTAAAAGTTAAGGTACCATTAGTTTTGGTTGGTGATACACCAAAATCTGTTAATACAATTTACTGTTATCATTTATCACAAAACTTTAATAATATATGTTTACGAGGATTAGTAGATACAATTTATCATGGTGGATTTTTGGATACATTAAACAATTCTTTTAGACCAACATATATTAAAAAAGAGTGTGTTATACATAATGATATTTTTAATATAGATAAGATTGTATATAACTTGACTAGGGAGTTAGTGTTTTTTTTTAAAATATCAGATATTCAGAAGTTAAGAATAGGTGTTTCAGAAATGCTTACAAATGCTATTGAACATGGGAATCTTGAGATAAGTGGGGATAAGAAATTTATAGAAACTGAGAATGGTACTTATTTAGAATTTCTGAAACAAAGATTAATAGATGGAAAGTATAAGGATAGATTTGTTAATTTGATATTAGAAGTAAACACTGAGGTTTTCAAAGTTGAAATAGAAGATATGGGAAAAGGTTTTGATACAAAATCCGTTGTAAATAAATTTGATGATGAAAACTTGTTAAAATTACATGGACGAGGGATATTAATTACAAAGATGTATTTTGATGAAGTTGTATATAACGAGAAAGGGAATAAAGTAACACTCATTAAAAGGATAAAATAATGATTACAATACTTGGAAGTAGAGGTACAATTCCTGTATCGGGGTATGAGTATGTAAAATATGGTGGTTGTACACCATCTTTATTAGCAAGGATGGATGATGTTGCTATTATTTTTGATGCTGGTACAGGTATTTACAAAATTAATACTATAAGAAGTTTTAAAAAAATCCATATTTTTTTGTCTCATCTTCATTGGGATCATATTATGGGACTACCCATATTTTCTTATTTTTATAGAGAGAATATAGATATTTTTATATACGTTGATGATAAAAATGATCTGGATACATCTAATTTTATAAGATATTTATTTAAGGAGCCTTTTTTTCCTGTATCTCATGAAAAATTGAGTTGTAATTTATCGATAATAAAAATTGATTATGATAGTAAGTATTTATTTGGAGACTATGAAATTATTCCTTTTCCAGGTTGTCATCCAAATGGAGCAAGTATGTTTTTGATATATAATTCAAAGATCAAGTGTCTTTATGCTACAGATTTTGAGCATGGTTCTGATAAGGATGATATTTTAGTTGAAGCTGCGAAAGGTGTAGACTATTTAATTTACGATACTACTTATACTCCAGATGATTTTTTAGGAGTGAGGGATGGTATAAATAAAAAAGGATGGGGACATTCCACATTTGAATATGGGGTTAAGTTTGCAAAGAAAAGTAAATCTAAGAACCTGATATTATTTCATCATAATCCAGATTATGTAGACTGTTTTATTGATGAAATAGTAATAATGGCTAAAAAACAATTTTCACAAACAATAGCTTCTTATGATGGCATGGTGCTTCAATAATTTTCTTTTTGGTGTTACCCCTTTTTTTTTTGTTGCTAGTCTGATTTATGGTTATATTTCAAATAGTTATACGGTATTGTTTGTGGAAAAACAATTTCAAGCAAGTTAGTACATAAAATGGGGTGACTTCGTTTATTTATAAGCTACTGATATCAATAAATTAATTGAGATTATTTTTTGCATTAATAAATCTTTTAGAAAAGTAGATGCCCTAAAGGGCACCTACTAAAATTATTAATTTTTAATTCCTGCAATTTCTTCGAGCATATCAGTTGTAACAGATTTTGGTCTTTCGATTGGATAGCCAAGAGCTCTATCCCATGTGATGTTAGCAAGTACGCCAAGAGCTCTACCAATACCGAACAATACCGTATAAAAATCATACTCTCTAACACCATAGTACCATTGAATAACTCCAGAGTGAGCATCAACATTTGGCCATGGGTTTTTAGCTTTACCGTGCTTTTCAAGAACACCAGGTACTACTTCATAAAGCATGCTAACGATTTGGAATAACTCATCATCTGGTAAATGTTTGAGTGCAAATTCTCTCTGAGCTGTATATCTAGGGTCTGTTTTTCTAAGAACAGCATGACCGTAGCCAGGAATAACCTGACCACTATTGAGAGTATCCCAACAGAATTTTTCTAGATCTTCTTTGGTAGGCATCTTATCACCATATCTTGCACGAAGATCTTGTATCCACTTGAGAACTTCTTGGTTAGCAAGACCGTGTAATGGACCAGCAAGACCATTTAGCCCTGCAGATAGAGAATAATAAGCATCAGATAAAGCTGATGCAACAAGGTGTGTTGTATGAGCTGAAACATTACCACTTTCATGGTCAGAGTGTAGGATGAAATACATTCTCATAACATCATCATATGGTTTGTCTATTCCCATCATATGAGCGAAATCACCACCAAAATCCAGTTCTGGATTTGATGGAATTGGTGTGTCACCTTTGTACTTCATTCTGTAGATGTAAGCACCGATTTCTGGTAATTTTGCAAGAAGGTCCATTACATCTTCGTACATATATTCCCAATAATTAAATTTATTCATTTTACCTTCAGCATAAGCTTTTGCAAACTTTGACTCTCTTTGTAGAGAAAGAATAGCAGCAGAGAACATTGTCATTGGATGAGTGTCTCTAGGCATAGTCCTAAGAAGATCAAATACATATTGAGGGACCTGTTTTCTTGCTTTAAACTCATCAATTACTTCTTGAACTTCTTCTTCTGTTGGAATTTCACCAGTTAAGAGGAGATAAAAATGACCTTCAACATAAGGCATTTCACAACCTGCTGGTTTTGGAAGTTTTTCCATTACTTCAGGAATAGTATATCCGCGAAATCTAATTCCTTCATATGGATCAAGATAAGAGATATCAGTAACAAGACATTTGATTCCTCTCATTCCACCAATAACTTGAGAAATAGTAACATCACATACTTTTGTGTCACCAAATTCTTTTACAAGTCTAGTAGTTCTAGGTCTGTGCTCTTCAATCTTCTTGGCTAGTTTTTCTTTAAGTTTACTCATAAGTACCTCCTCAGGTTTAATCATCGTTTATTATAAAACGCTTTTTATTTTTACCACTCTTTATAGATAATGTCAATATAAAAATTGTATACAATATGCAATACATGATGAAATGGTCAAAACAAAACAACTGATATATCAATAGGATATAGTTTATGTATAGATAATATCTATAGCTGTTATTTTATTATCTAACTTTAAAATAATATTTGACTATTGGCAAAGTATTAAATATTACAAGCTAATGCTTGGTTATAATTTAATTATAATAAGTGCACTTTTCCATTCATTATGGAATATTTTACTTAAAAAGTCTAATAATAAATTTTTTTTTAATTTTTATATGCACTTAGCAAATTTATTTATTTTTTCATTTGCTTATTTTATTTTTTTTAGACGTTATTTATATATAGATAAACTTACGATATTCAAGGCATTTGTTGCATCAACATTTTTTACATTTTATCACCTTTTTTTATCTTCGGCGTACAGTTATGGTGATATAAGTAAATTATACCCTATAACTGCTATTTCTCCTTTATTTGTAACATTGTGGGCTGTTTTATTTTTGAAAGAGAAAATTAATATTGTTTCTTTTATCGGAATTATTTTTATAGTTTTCGGGGTTGCTGTAATTGGTAATGTCAAAAATATTAGAATATCAAAGGATAAAGGAGTATTTTATGCTATTTTAGCAGCTTTTGCTTATTCTTTAGGAGCAATTGTTGATAAACTAGGTGTAGGTAGTGGGAATTTTGTTTTATATGTTTATTCTCTTACATTTTTTATGACACTATACATGTTTATCTTTAATTATAGAGTTGTAAAAGGAAAATTTGTGGGTTATTTCAGAATCAATGTTCGGAAAATTTTTCTAGGGGGAGGGGTACTTTTTTTCTCATTTCTAACTTATAGATATGGGTTAAAAATGGTAAATGTTTCCTATGCTATAGTCCTTAGACAGGTCAATATAATTTTTGGTGTGTTTTTAGGATGTGTACTTTTTAGAGAAAAAATCACCATAAACAATATAATTGGTACTATATTTATAATCGTTGGAGTATCTATTTTAAGATATTATGTATGATTGGCATAGATATTGCTTATGAAAAAACACAGGTAGTGGAACAACCACGCCAACAATGGAATTAATTTTGCCGGTGGGAGGCCGGCCTCCTTAATTTTGCGATAATTAAGAAATTGATTGTACAATATCTTAATCTTTGAAATAATAAAACGGAGAATTTTTATTATTGTTAAAATAGTAACAGTTCCTAAGCTTTCTTTAATCATTGTAAAATTCGTTTAAGAAAGAATGATCTGTTAGCCCTAATATTTCTCTGTGTTTTTTTAGTTCGTCTAAATATTTATGGAATATGCTATTAAGGTTTATTATTTTTTTGTTGCATATAGAAATTTGTTTATCTAATCTTGGTATTAAAGCTTTGAGGATTTTTTTCTTTTTATATTTTGCTGTTTGTAGTTTTAATTCAGTTTTTTTTCTGATATTTTTTAACCTAATTAATTTATGCTTTTCAGCTAATAACATTTTATGTGCTATTTCAACTTTTTTTGAATAATTAAGATATGTTTCTAGCTTTAATCCATTGATTTCGTGTTTAAGCTGTGATAAATCAAGCATAAATTTAGTTTATCAAAAGAAGGAATAAAGTTCAAGTGAAGTTAGATAGACTATATGAAATATTATTTCATAATTATGGTGATTTAAAGTGGTGGCCTGCTGAAACTCCTTTTGAGGTGGCAGTAGGTGCTATATTAACACAAAATACGAATTGGAATAATGTAGAAAAAGCAATAGAGAATTTAAAAAAAACTGATTTGTTAACTCCTTATGGGATTTATAGAAGTGATGAAAATATGCTAAAAAAATTGATAAGATCAGCAGGCTTTTACAATCAAAAGTGTGAAAGACTAAAAATTTTAAGTGAGTATATAATTAAAGACCTCAAAGGTAATATTGTTAATCTAAAAAAATATGATTTAAAACAAGCTAGAGAAAGATTACTTGCTTTAAAAGGAATAGGCAAAGAAACTGCAGATTCTATTTTACTTTATGCCCTTGATTTTAAAGTGTTTGTTGTGGACACATATACATTAAATTTTTTTGAAAGGTTAAAAATTGGGAAATTTTCAAGCTATGATGAATGTCAAAATTATGTTCATGAATGTTTTAGTGGCGATATAAAAGCTTATAAAAATTTTCATGCTTTAATTGTTGAACATTGTAAGAACTTTTGCAAAAAACATCCAAAATGCATAGATTGCTTTTTGAATTCAAAATTTTGTTTTTGGGTTGAGAAATTTAATGTTAATGTTAAATTTAATAGGTGAGATGGCTGGGTGGTCGCTCCACTTATGTAGTGGAGAGGAAAGTCCGGACACCACAGGGCAGGGTAGTCGGTAACGCCGACCTGTCGTGAGGCAGGGAAAGTGCCACAGAAAAAAGACCGCCAGTACCTAACAATATGTTTGGGTATCTGGTAAGGGTGAAAAGGTGGGGTAAGAGCCCACCGCTCCAACTGGTGACAGATGGAGGCATGGCAAACCCTACCCGGTGCAAGGCTAAATAGGTGAGCGTTTGAGGGTGGCCCGCCTGATGCTCACGGGTAAGCCGCTAGAGCCTATTGGTAACAATAGGCCCAGATAAATGACCACCATCCGCTTTTTGCGGATACAGAATCCGGCTTACAGGCCATCTCACCTTAATTTTTTAGAAAGAATGAGTACTGCTAGAACATAGTTATTACTAGGGTTATATTTTCGTAAAACATAAAAATTATTGAATGTAGCCCAATAGCTGCTGTCTACCTTGATGATTTTAACTTTATAATTTGATTTTACTTTTAACGGAAAGCGGACTCCCTTTTGTTTTAATATTTTGATAGTTATCCATTTATTAAGTATCGATTTATTGACATTTTTAACTTTAATCGCTGTTGGTTTTTTATAATTCCATCCAAACCTATGTAAATAATTGGCTACACTAGCTATAGCATCAGGTATTTCGTTTATAATATCAATTTTATTGTTTTTGTTAAAATCAATTCCGTATTTTATAATATTTGATGGCATAAATTGAGGAATTCCTATGGCGCCAGCATAAGAAGATAATATTGATTCAACACGTAACTTATTTTTAAAACAGAAATTTAAAAAACTACCCAGTTCATAAGTGAAATAAGGTGCTCTTTTTTTGTATTTTAAGGAAAGAGTGTATAATACATTGAGAGCTTTATGATTGAAAGTATGCTTTCCATAGAAGGATTCTATACCAATTATTGCTGATATAATACTTTTTTCAACCTTGAAGTTTTTTTCACTTTTTATTAACCAATAACGGTGTTTTTTTAGAAACTTTTTGCCTTCAATTATTCTTTTTTTTGTTACAAGTAGGTTTTTATATTTATTAAATGGTAGCTTTTCTTTTGGTTTATTTATGAGTAATAAACTTTTGTTATCTAGACTTGCTTTTTTAAGACTATTTATTATATAATTCTCTGGTATGTCGAATTTGTTTTTGATGTTGATAACAATATTATCAGCCATAAGGTTAGTTGAGCAGAATAGAAAAATAATAAACATATAAAACATAATGCATATGATAAACTAATTAGAAATTTATGCAATGAAATCTTATGGTATTTGATCGTTATTTATAGTCTTTTTAAATGTATGATTTAAAAGGATGTAATGCTGGTATGTTTGTGAGAAAGATTTTTTTCATCAAAGTTGTTAAAGAAAGGTCTACTAAGATAATGGATAACTGCATTGATGCTGTAAAACATAAGATTATATAAAGTTTAATGAAGCTAATTAATAAGGAGTATTATGAAAAAGGTAGAGATAGTTGATGAGTTAGAAGAGTTATCAGTGAAAATTGAGAAAAAGTACTATAGAGGCGGTAGTTTTAGCCCTTTTAGGTATTATAAGTATAAAGATGGTAGAAATGTTCCTGTTTATTTTATAGGTACTCCAGGGTTAGCTGTTGCTTTTAGTGCTACGCTAGTTACTGCTTTACTTTTTGTTTTGATAACATTACCTTTTAGTTTATATTACTGGATACCTTTTGTTATTTTTGTTGCTTTTATAATGCGTCTTTCAGTGAAAATTGATAAAGCAAGACAGATAAGAGGTTTTTGTGCAAATATTGTTTTGAGAGCTTTAAAATATATTAAAGCATATAACGAGAAAGGTGATAAGGAATATTTAGATTCAGCTTTAAGTCTTTTGAAAGAGGCAAATAAGTATGTAGATGATAAAAATATAGAAATCCAACTATCGCATATTTATAAAGTGGTGAAAAATACAGAAAAGTAAGAGGCTTAAGCCTCTTACTTGTGACATTTATTACAAGATTTTCCTTTAGGAACTTTTTTCGCTTTATGGCATGGCCAGCAGAATTCTTTGTGAACTTTGTTAGCAGTGCCTTTTACAACACCAGCAGCAAGTTTTTTTCCTGTTTTTGCACTTTTTAAATCTTTTCCACCATCTGCAGTAAGGTGACATTCTGTACATTCATTTTTTGATTGATGGAGCCAGTGAGGGAATTTAACTGCTTTTTTTGTGGTTTTTGGAACATTGAAAGATTTTGATAAGTCAATAACTTCTGGACCTTGTCCAGCAATAACTACAACAGCAAACATGAGAATAGCTAATACTACAAATCCTTTTTTCATATAAAAACACCTCCATGAAGTTTTAAAGAATTTTAGCTTATTTTATTGTTAATGTCAATGTGTTATGAGATTTTGTAGTCTACACGTTTTTTTTTATGAAAGGGTGACTTTAGTGTTTTCAATGTTGATTTTGTTTTGAGGATAATCTAAGATTTTTATGAGGTTATTATGAGTATGGGTGAGGAATATTATAAAGTATTACTACCTGTTCCTAAAAACGGAATTTTGACGTATAAAAGTAAAATATCTATTCCTAAAGGTGTAAGGGTTAAGATTAGTTTACGTAATAGAGTGGAATATGGAATTGTTTTGGAGAAGGATATCCCAAGTGAAAATATTAAGTATAAAGATATATTAGAAATTTTAGATAGTGATTTTAAAGTACACAATAATTTTATTAAGCTAGTATTTTCTATTGCGAAATATTATTGTAATGATGTAGGTGTTGTTTTAAATAGTTTAATTTCTAAGAAAATTTTTTTTTCTAATATAGTTATCAATGATAAGAAAAAGCCTATTAATAAAAAAACTTTTGTTCTAAATAAAAAGCAGCAGAGAATTTACAATGATATAGTTGGTAAAACAGACAAGTTTGATGTTCATTATATTCACGGTGTAACTGGAAGTGGAAAAACAGAAATTTATATCAAGTTGATCGAAAAGACAATATCTGAAGGGAGACAGGCTCTATATCTATTACCGGAAATAGCTCTTACGTCCCAACTTACAAAACGTATTAGCGAAAGGCTTGGTTTTAAGGTTGATGTTTATCATAGTAAATTAGCTAATAAAAAGAGACAAGAAGTTTTTTGGAGATTTGCTTTAGGTTTTTCAAATGTTCTCATTGGTACTAGAAGTGCTCTTTTTGTTCCAGCGGGTAATATAGGGCTTATTATTGTGGATGAAGAACACGAAAATACTTTAAAACAAGATGAGTCTCCGTATATACATTTAAGAGATATGGCTATACTTTATGCAAAATATTTGAACGTTCCTATAATTTTGGGTTCTGCAACTCCTTCTGTTGAATCCTTTTATAATTGCAGAACTGGTAAATATAATTATTTCTATCTTGGAGAAAGATATAATAATAGCTTTGAGCCTTCAATTGAGATTGTAAAATTGAATAAGGATGAGATGATTGGAAATGTTCTCTCTTTGAGACTTTGTGATGAGATTGGAGAACGGCTTAAGAAAAATGAGCAAATTATACTTTTTTTAAATAAAAAGGGTTATGCTCATAATATGGTTTGTGATTATTGTGGTGCGAATGTTATGTGTCCTAATTGCACTGTTGGTCTTACATTTTATCAAAGACAAGGAAAGTTTGTCTGTCATTATTGTGGAGAATTTTTTAAGAAATATATTTGTCCTTTTTGTGGTTCAGATTCTTTATATGAATACAGTTATGGTATTGAGCATGTTCAGAAAGTAGTAGAAGAGCTTTTTAATGTTCCAGTTTTAAAACTTGATACCAGTGAAATCACGTCGCATACTGCTCTTGAGAGAAAGTTGAAATTATTTGAAAACAAAAATTATCAAATTTTACTTGGTACACAGATTATTGCCAAGGGATTCAATTTTCAGGATGTTACGTTGGTGGGAATTGTGGATGTTGATAGATTGTTGGCTATGCCTGATTTTAGGAGTTTTGAGCGATGTTACCAGCTAGTGCATCAGGTTGGGGGAAGGGCTGGTAGGTTTGAAAAGCCAGGAAAAATTCTGATACAAACTTTCGATAATGAGAACCCTTTTTTTAAGTTTCTAACAAATCATGATACCTTTTATAATTATGAGTTATCAAAAAGAGAAATGTATGGATATCCTCCTTTTAGGAAATTATGTAGAATTTTATTTGAGCATTCCAATGAAGAAAGGTGTGAAATAACAGCATTTGAAGTGGTTAACACAATAAATAAAGAGTTTAATTTACAGGTGCTAGGACCTGCAAAAGCACCAATTTTTAAAATAAGAAATAAATTCAGATATCAATGTCTTATTAAGTCGAACACCTTAAAAGAACTACATAATGTATGTAAAGTAGCCTTAGAAAAATTCCAATCTTTAAAAAAAGGAAATATTTTGATGAAAATAGATATTGATCCTTACAATTTTATGTAAGTAAGAGTCTGACACTTTTGTGCCAGACTCTTAAGTTATAATTTTATTTAACTTCCCAAAATCTCATAGTTCCGTTTTGCTGAAGGCTGATATGCATTTTAAAGCATTCGTCTAATAAATGTGGTTCGTGAACAAAACCTGTTTGTTTTTCTGCTCTTTCAAGATAATCGAGAAGGTAATCTTTATAAGCAGGATGAGCACATTTGTTAATAATTTCACGTGCTCTATCTTTTGGTGCAAGTCCTCTTAGGTCTGCGAGCCCTTGTTCTGTAACCAAAACATCAATATCATGCTCAGTATGGTCAATGTGTGATGCTTTTGGCACTACTGTTGAGATTCCGAACTCATCAGTTTTGGTAGCACGACATGAAGGTGCGTGCATAATTGATAAATAAGAGTTCCTTTCAAAATCGCCGGAGCCACCCAATCCATTAATCATTCTAACACCTGCAACACATTCTGAGTTTGCATGGGCATAAATATCAAACTCAACAGGTGTATTCATACCAATACAACCTAATCTTCTTATAAGCTCAGGGTTGTTTGAGATTTGCTGAGGTCTTAATACTATTTTGGATTTATATTCTTCAAACTTATTGAAGAATCTTTTGAATCCATCATTTGATAAAGATAATGATGTGGCAGATGCAAAACTAAGTTTTCCTGTATCAAAAAGATCTAACATTGTATCTTGGAGAACTTCAGTCCATACCATAAGATTTTCAAAATCACCATCCACAAAACCACCTACAATAGCATTAGCAATATTACCAACACCTGATTGTAGTGGAAGGAGATTTTTTGGAAGTCTTCCCATTTTAACTTCATGTTTGAAAAACTCCATTATGTGGCCTGCAATTGTTTTAGAAAGCTCATCCGGTGGTGTAAGTGCACGACCGTTATCAGGCATTTTTGATTCGACAATTGCTACAATTTTGTCATGATCACATGGAACATAAGTGTAACCAATTCTATCGTTAACTTTTGTTATAAGGTAAGGTTTTCTGTATGGCGGTAAATCTGTGGAAAGGATATCATGCATCCCTTCAAAACTAGGAACACCTGTGTTGATTTCTACGATTATTTTATCTGCGATATCAATTATTTCTGGTGCTGAACCAACAGATCCAGCAAGTACAATTCCACCGTCCTCTGTTATTGCAGATGCCTCAATTAACGCGAAGTCAAGTTTTCCACCTTTGTCTTTTGTATAAAAGCCATACTTCAAGTCTTGAGCAAACATTGAGAGGTGTTTTGATCCAAAACGGATTTTTCCAGTGTTAATTGCTTTTTGAATATTTTTACCAGTTTGATAAGGCCATCTTCTGTCAATCATGTCTAATTGAGCCCATCTGTCTTCAGTTTCTATTCCAACAGATGCGCCAATAAAAAGGTTAAATTTCCATTTTCCTTGAAGTCCATTTTGCTCTACATAATCGGCGAGAGCAATTGGCACCACTTTAGGATAGCCAACTGGAGTGAAACCTGACCATCCAAGATCAAGTACTTGTTCTCCTGCACCTGCTTCTTTGAAAAACTTAATAGTATCCTCTGGTTTCATAACTCTTGAAAGAAGACTTTTTTTGCGTATACGTTTTTCTAGTTCAGACATACCGTTCCTCCTTTTACCCTTTTCTAGGGTTTTTTGTTTATTTCAAAAGCTTTCATTGCATCTTTTAAGCTTGGGATAGTATCTCTAACTTTCTTTATTTTTGATAAATCTATTACGACAGTTGTACTTAATGACTTATCATCTGCAGTAAAAATCTCATTACCCCATGGATCTACAATTAGGGAGTATCCACAGGTAATTTCTTTTTTCTTTGTATTGATTCTACTTGCATTACACCCAATTACAAATGCTTGGTTTTCAATTGCTCTTGCCTTGATTAGAGTGAGCCAGTGATTTTTTTTATCTGCCGGCCATATCGCAGGTATGAAAAAAAGCTCTGCTCCTTTGTATGTTGATAATCTAAAAAGCTCAGGGAATCTAATTTCATAGCAGGTATGAAGTCCTACCTTTATTCCTTTATTTTCAAATAAAGTTATACTATCACCTTTTTGAAAATAATTATCCTCTCTTAATGGTGAGAAAAGGAAATTTTTTCTATATTTAGTAACTATTTTAGAACTATTAAATACAAAAATTGTATTATACACTTTGGGATTAGCAGGTTCGGGTAAAGATGAAATAATCATTGTATCATCATGAAGAAGGTTTTGTAACTCATTTATGATGCTATAAGTGTATTCTGAAAATTTAAGAATATTTTCATAATCAAAACCTGTTAACCACATTTCAGGTAAAATTATAAAGTCTGGAGATTCTTTTAGTAAAGATGATATTTCATTGAAAAATAAAGCTTTATTATGATCAATATCTCCAAGTTTTACATAATTTTGAATTAAACCTATTTTCATAAGCATCCCTAATTGTATACAAAATTAGAACAATATTTCTAAAAAGTCAAGCATTAAAATCAATTAGAAGTGCATAAAATTTTCTATTTATTAAACTAATAGTTTGTGTTAATAATATTTATAAGTTAGTGTGTTGTATTATTTGTTAAATTTATGAGTGGGGGTGTTTGGATGGAAAGAAAATTGAATGAAGTTTTATTGATAATAAAACAGGGTGATATTACGAAAGAGAAGGTTGATGCGATTGTAAATGCAGCAAACACTGCACTAAAGATGGGTGGAGGAGTTGCAGGAGCAATTAGAAAAGCAGGAGGAGAAGAAATACAAGTAGAGTGTGATAATATAGGTTATTGCCCTCTTGGTGATGCAGTTGTTACTAGCGGCGGTAAGTTGTATGCAAGATATGTTGTTCATACGGTGGGGCCTAGGTATGGAATTGATATTGAACCGGAGAAAAATCTTTATAATGCAGTATATAATTCTTTGAAAAAGGGGGATGGAAAGGGAGTTTCATCAATTGCGTTGCCTGCAATATCAACGGGAATATTCGGTTATCCTCTAGATGAAGCAGCTGAAATCATTTTGAAAGCTATTAAAGATTTTTGTGAAAAAGATGCTAAAAATATAAGACTTATTGTTCTATGTCTTTTTTCAGATAGGGATTTAAATGTGTTTAAAGCAAAATGTAAGGAAATTTGTTGGTAATGATGCTTTATAAAATTTTATTTGTAGTTACACTTATAATAATTTCCTTTTATTCAGTTAAATATTCTAAAAAGGTTAAATCAAAAAATGATTTTTCACTTGGTGGACGCTCATTTGGTAGTATTGATGTTTCGGCGTTAATAATAGGAACTCTTGTGGGAGGAGCTTCCACTGTAGGTACTGTACAAATGGCTTTTGTTTATGGAGTTCCGGCATGTTTGTTTACGTTAGGTAGTGGGATTGCATGTTTGTTATTAGGGTTGTTTTTTTCAAAGCCTCTTAGAGAAAGTGATGTCGTTACTGTTTCTGAATATATTGGAAGGTATTTTGGTAGTGATTTAAGAAAATATACAAGTTTTTTGAGTTCTTTTGGTATGTTTATACATATAGTTGCTCAATTTCTTGCTGCTGGGGCAATAGTTTCGGCGGTTTTTGGTTTTTCATTTAGGTTAAGTTTGTTTATTACTTTTGTATTATTAATAATAATGATAGTGAGTGGTGGGATTGTAAGTTCTGCTGCTATTGGAAGGTTTAAAATAATTATACTGTATTCGATGATGGTTCTTTCGTTTTTAATTGTTTTGTTTAAAAGTAATTTTTTTAAATCAGTTCTTGATGGGTTGCCATCGGGAAGGCATTGGTTTTGGTTTCAAGATTATGGATATAAGAGAGGTGTGGTGGATTTATTATCTATGATTATTGGTGTGATATCAACACAAACATACCTTCAAGCAATTTTTTCGGCAAGAAGTGTAAAAGAAGCACGAAGAGGTGCTTTTATTAGTGCAATTTTAATTCCTCCTATAGGACTTATTGGTGTTGCTATAGGATTGTATCTTAGAGTTTATCACCCTGAGGTGGGTAGTTTAAGTGCTAAAGCTCTACCTTATTTTGTAGAAGTTTATTTTCCGAATTTTATTGCAGCGGTGTTAAATGCTTCACTGCTTATTATAGTTTTAGGTACAGCTGCTGGTTTAACGCTTGGTGTTTCAACGAATATGTTTAATGATTTGGTAAAGAAGATGGATTCTCTTGTTGGTATGAGGTTGGCTACACTTTTTGTTATTGGTTGTGCTTTTATGATTGTATTGTTTGGAGCTGGTTCCAAAATATTGGATTGGAGTTTTTTGTCCATGGGGTTTAGAGGGTTTACGGTTTTTTTACCTTTAGTGTATATTCTTTTTATTAGAAAAAAAGTTGAGAATAGGTGGATAAAATTTATTAAAATTATGGTTTATGTACTCCCTGTGATTTATGTGATTTTTAAAATTTTGTAATATTTTTGTTAGTAGATAAATTATATAGTTAGCGAATAACATAATTGAATAATTGGTTTGAATAAGTTTTTGATAACTGATTTTTTAGTTTTATTATAACTATTCTTCTTGTAGCTCTTTTAATATTTTAATTTTTTTACCATCAATGAGTATGATTTGTTCATCTTGAAGTTTCTTTAATAATCTTGAAAAAGTTTCTGCTCTAATGCCCAGCATAAGTGCTATGTCACCTTTTGGAGCAGGAAGTATAATGGTATCGGTTTTTTTGTGTTTGCTTAAAGTGTAAATGTAATTTAAAAACCGTTTTTTGACATCTTCAAGCGTAAAATTTTCAATTTTGTTTAGAAGTTCTTTTATTCTTTTTGCTAAAGCACCAATCAGTTTCATCGAAAAGTCAGGGTTTTCTTTTAGTTGATTGAATAATTTTTCTGCATTTATAGCAAGTACCGTGGAATCTTCTAGTGCTTCAGCTGTTACAGGATATGTTTTTTTTAAATATAAAAGAATTTCAGCGAAAATGTCACCAGGTTTGACAAAATGAATTATGATTGTTTTACCTTCTTTGTTGGTTTTATAAAGTTTAATAGCTCCAGAAACTAAAAAAAATACATTTGAACCTTTTTCATCCTCCATGAAGAGTATTTCTTTTTTTGAGATATTTTTAATAGATGAAATTTGAGAGAGTTTTTCTATTATCTCATCGTCTGTTGAGGAGAGAAAGATGTTTTTAAAAAAGCGCAATGCATCTTTTTTGTTCATAATACATAAATAATGAAATAATTATGGTAATGCAAGATAAAATAAAAATCATATAAATCATGATTTTTATGTTGACAAAATATTTTTTTCGGTTATGTTTTATCTAAAACAGAGAGGTTTTGTATGAATGTAACGTCAAAAACTATATATGCCATTGTTGCTTTAGTGGAGTTGGCAAAACAGGAAAATGAATGTTTGAAAGGATCGGTTATTGCAAAAAAATATGGAATTCCCCGAAGATTTTTAGAACTAACTCTTTCAGAGTTGAAAATTCATGGGCTGGTAGACTCTAAAAAAGGTGCTAACGGAGGCTTTTTTCTAATTAAGCGACCTGAGGATATTTCTTTGTATGATATCATAAATATAACAGAAAGAGAGTTGAATATTTTTGATTGTAAAAAATTCATAGATAAACATGGATGTGATATGTTGGGAATATTTGATGAGCTAAATGAGGAGATTATTTTGGTATTAAAAAATGTTACGTTAAAAGATATTTTGAAAAAGGCAGAAAGATTTTATGGAAGTTTAAGCTTCATAATATAATAAGGAGGAAAATATGAAAAGAGTTGAAAGTTTGCTATTACATCATGGTTATGAGCCTGATAATACTGGAGCAAGGGCCGTTCCTATTTATCAGACAACATCTTATGTTTTCAAAAACACTGAACATGCTGCTAATCTTTTTGCGCTAAAGGAGTTTGGTAATATTTACACAAGGCTTATGAATCCTACTCAGGATGTTCTTGAACAGCGTCTTGCTGCATTACATAATGGTACTGCTGCTCTTGTAGTATCTTCTGGTCAGGCTGCCATAAGTTACTCAATATTGAATATCACAGGATTGGGTGATAATATTATATCTGGTTCATACTTGTACGGTGGAACATTTAATCTTTTTAATTATACCCTGAAGAAGTTAGGTAGGGAAGTGAAATTTGTAGATTCTTCATCTCCTGAGAATTTTAAAAGAGCAGCTGATGAAAATACAAAGGCATTTTACCTTGAAAGTATTGGGAATCCAAAAAACAATGTGAACGATTTTGAGAAAATAGCAGAATATGCTCATGAATTAGGTGTGCCGCTAATTGTAGATAATACGGTAGCTCCTTATATTTTTAATCCTTTTGAATATGGTGCAGATATTGTTGTTTACTCTCTTACAAAGTTTATGACTGGCAATGGTACTAGTATTGGTGGTGCTATTGTAGAAAAAGGAGATTTTAACTGGGCAAATGGTAAATTTCCTGAGTTTACAAACCCAGATGAGTCTTACCATGGGTTGGTTTATTGGGATGTTTTTGGAAATCATGATCAAGCTGTAGCTAAAGGTATTTCGTTTGTTATTAAAATACGATTACAATTATTAAGAGATATGGGTGCTTGTATAAGTCCATTTAACGCTTTTATGATAATTGAAGGGTTGGAAACTTTGCCTTTAAGAATGAAAAAACATTGTGAAAATGCACTTGAAGTTGCAAGATTTCTTGAGAGACACCCTAAAGTTAGTTGGGTAAACTATCCGGGGCTAGAAAGTCATGAAGATCATGCAAATGCAAAGAGATACTTAAAAGGTAATTATGGTGCTATCATAGGTTTTGGTGTTAAAGGTGGGTATGAAGCAGGAATTAAATTTATTAATTCAGTAAAAATGATATCACACCTTGCAAATATTGGAGATGCAAGATCACTTGTGATACATCCTGCTAGTACCACGCATCAGCAGCTAACTCCAGAACAAAGATTAGCAACAGGTGTAACAGATGACTTTATTAGATTATCTGTGGGAATAGAAAATGTGGAAGATATTATAGAGGACTTAGATCGAGCATTATCAGAAATATGAAAGGAGTGGAATTATGAAATATTTTGATAGATATTTTTTAACTGTGGGTAATACTCCTCTTGTTGAATTAAAAGAGGTGAATAAGAGTTTAGAAGGTAGATTGTTCGCAAAGGTAGAGAGTAGAAATCCAGCTTTTTCTGTGAAAGATAGAATCGGATATTCAATGATAATAGATGCTATTCAAAAAGGAAGATTGAAAGAGGGGATGGCAATTATTGAGCCAACAAGTGGAAATACAGGGATTGCTCTTGCTATGGTAGGAGCATCTCTTGGATTTAACGTAAAGCTTGCAATGCCAGAATCCATGAGCGTGGAAAGAAGGGCTATAATGAAAATGTATGGAGCTGAGCTTATTTTAACTCCAGCAGAAAAAGGTATGAAAGGAGCTATTGAAAAAGTAGATGAGTTTGTAAAAAATGAACCTGATAAATATTTTACTCCATCGCAATTTGAAAATCCAGCAAATCCTAAAATTCACGAGGCAACTACTGGACCTGAAATATTTTATGCTCTAAGTGGAAATGTAGACATTTTTATAGCAGGTGTTGGGACTGGAGGAACAATTTCTGGAGTTTCAAGATTTTTAAAAAGAGTTTCTTTTAAACCAGTAAAAAGTGTGGCTGTAGAGCCTGCCAAAAGTCCAGCTATTAAAAGTTTTTTAGAAAAACGTGATTTTACACCTGCTCCTCATAAAATTCAGGGTATTGGTGCTGGATTTGTTCCAAAAAACTTAGATTTGAGTGTGGTGGATGAGGTAGTTTCAATAGAAGATGAAGAGGCAATTGAGTTTGCAAGAAAATTGTTTAAGGATGAAGGGATAATGGCAGGTATTTCTTCTGGAGCAAATTTCGCGGCAGCTTTCAAATTGGCAAGTTTAAAAGAAAATAAAGGGAAGAATATAGTCTTTATAGTGGCTGATACAGGCGAAAGATATTTGAGCACAGATTTATTTAGCATCTAAAATATATTGAATTAGTTGCCACTAAAAAAGTGGCAACTCCTTACTTTTTTTGTTGTATAAGGGGATTAGTTATATAATAAATTAAGAGTGGGAGGGAGGACTGATTAATAAGTTATATTAATAACATTTTATCATCAGAGATTTCTTCACCTCTAACTTTACTAAACATATCAATAAGGTCTTTTACATCTAGTTTTTTACGTTCTTCACCTGAAATATCTAGTATTATTTCACCTTTATCCATCATTATAGTCCTATTTCCAAGTTTCAAAGCTTGCCTCATGTTATGAGTAACCATCATTGCAGTTAAATTGTATTCTTTTATAAAAAATTCGGTTAGTTCAATGATTTTAGTAGCTGTTTTTGGATCTAATGCAGCTGTGTGTTCATCTAGCAAAAGTATTTTTGGTTTTACAAGGGTAGCCATAAGTAGGGTAAGAGATTGTCTTTGTCCACCAGAAAGTAAACCCACACGATCTTTCAGCCTGTTTTCAAGACCTAGTCCCAAAATTTTTAATTTTTCTTTAAAAAAATCTCTATCTTTATTCTTTACCCCTTTTGAAAACCAACGTTTTTGTCCTCTTTTTTTGGCAATAGCCAAATTTTCTTCGATTGTGAGAGAAGCCGCTGTCCCACTTAAAGGATCTTGAAAGACTTTACCTATATAATAAGCTCTTTTATAATCGCTTATCTTAGTAACATCTTCCCCTTCAACTATAATAGAACCTCTGTCTGGGAAAAGGTAGCCTGCAATAATATTTAAAAGTGTAGATTTGCCAGCACCATTGCTTCCAATAACTGTAACAAAATCACCTTTATTTATTTTTAAAGAAATATTTTTAATTGCAACGTTTTCGTTAACTGTTCCTTTATGGAAAATTTTTGTAACATTTTTTAATTCAATCATATTTTGATACCTATCTTTTTTCTTATTCCAGGAAAGACCAGTGCTATTGTTACTAAAACTGCAGTAATAAGATTAAGGTCGGAAGGACTCATTTGAAAAGACCCGATTCTAAAACTCAAGGCAATTGCTATAGCAAATCTGTAAAGAAGTGATCCTAAAATGACAGCAAAAACTGCTCTAAAGACAGTACGTCCTTCAATTAACGCTTCACCTAATATAACGGAAGCAAGTCCCGCAACTATAGTACCAATTCCCATATTTACATCTGCAGAACCTTGACTTTGTGCTACAAGAGCACCAGATAAAGCTACTAGGGCATTGGAGGTTGCAACACCAAAAAGAATCATTCTGTCAGTATTAGCTCCTTGTGCTTTTACCATTTTGGGATTATCTCCGGTGGCTCTCATTGCAAGTCCCATATCGGTGTGTAAAAACCATATAAGTACTACTGTAATTATAGTAAGAATAACTGAGAAAATGATGGGTGTTAAAATATATTTTTCTAATCCCAAAATGTTTTCAAAAGGAGTAAAAATGGTATCATATCCCAGAAGAGCTATTGTTGGCTGACCCATAATTCTCAAGTTTATGGAGTATAAAGCAATCATTGTTAAAATACCAGCTAAAAGGTGTAAAATTTTTAATTTTGTGTTTAATAAAGCTGTAATTGAACCTGCAACTGCTCCTGCAAAGGTAGCTACAATTACGGAAATATAAGGGTTTACGCCTTTCACAATCAAAGTGGCTGAAACAGCAGCTCCCAAGGGGAAAGTTCCATCTACTGAGAGGTCAGGAAAATCAAGGACTCTGAAAGTAAGATATACCCCCAATGCCATTATTGCAAAAACAACTCCTTGTTCAACAGCACCTAAAAATGCATAAAAACTCATTTTTTATTTTATAACCTTTGTAGCTTTTTCTATCATTTTTTTAGGTACATTAACACCCATTTTCTTTGCTGCTTTTAAATTAATGAAAAGTTCTAAGTCTTTCAAAGTTTCTACAGGTGTTGTTGCAGGGTTTGCGCCATGTATAATTTTATATACGATTTCGCCAGTTTGAAGACCAAGTTTATAATAATTTATCCCTAAAGAAGCTAATGCTCCTCTTTCTACAGAGTCAGTGTCACCTGTTATGACAGGAATTTTATTATCGTAAGCTACTTGAAGTACAGCTTCAAGAGCGGATACAACTGTGTTGTCAGTGGGGATGTATATACCATCTACTCTACCAACAAGGGATTTAGCTGCCATTAAAACGCCACTACTGTTTGTGACAGTGGCTTCTACCACATTCCAGCCGTATTTCTTAGAGTATTTTTTTGTAAGTTTTACAAGTGTCCTACTGTTTGCTTCTCCTGCGTTGTAGATTACTCCAATATTTTTTACTTTAATATTCAGTTCGTTAAAAAGGTTTAATTGTTCTTTTACTGGACTCATGTCTGTAGTTCCGGTTACGTTGGTACCAGGTCTTTCTAATGATTTTACAAGTTTTGCACCAACAGGATCAGTTATAGCTGAAATTATAATCGGAATTTTTTTTGTCGCATTTGCTACAGCGAGAGCAGTGGGAGTTGCAATTGCGATGATGATATCTTTTTTATCTCCAACAAATTTTTTTGCAATTTGGTTAGCTGTCGCAATATTACCCTGGGCAATTTGAATATCGTATTCTATATTTTTCCCTTCAATATATCCAAGTTCTTTTAGTTTATCAATTATTCCTTTTCTACATGCATCAAGTGCAGGATGCTCAACAATCTGAGTAATACCTACTTTAATCATTTTTGCATAAACAAAATTTGGTAAGACTAATAACATACCTAACAATATAATACTTAAATACTTTTTCATTATCATCCTCCGTAGCAGTTTTACTGGCGTTAACAATAAGTGATATTTAAAAAAAATTCAAGGGGTAAGGTTAAAAAATATTGAAAGTATATTCTGCTATAAAAAATTAATATTATAATAAGGACAGATGGGTTAAAATAATCTTTTATTTATCGATGAGCTATGAATAATGTGTAGTAGTACATATTCTGTGGTTATATAATTGTTTTAATTGTTTATTGCTAAGTTTAAGTAAATTTTACTTGGTAAATGGTATTTTAGTGATCTTAATGTTTTTTAGTTTTGTTATTTTTTTGAGATTATCAATTGTTTTCTTATCTTTTATCGGGAATATGCCTAAATCAAATAAATAAAAGATAATTTTATCCTTTTTAATAACAGCTTTTTTTAACTTGTTATTTTTTGCAAATTGAATTGCTTCATATTTATTTTCAAAGTATTTTAGATATTTTACTGGCTTGCCTGCAATATATTGGGTCGAACCAGGTGAAACAACATATACCCTCCAAATACTTTTTATAACTTTGTATTTTTTTAACTGTTTAAACTTTAGGTTGTATTTTTTGGCTAACGATTTAAGTTTATTGAAATTAGCAGAATCTACTTTATAAAAGGTCAGTTTGTAATAATAAGTTATTTTTTTAGGTTTTTCTTTTTTAAGTATAATTTTGGATGATTTAGTGGAGTTATAGTTATTTGTTATGTGTTTAGTTGTTTTTTTTCTTGTAAGATTAATATCTTCTTTTGGTGTAATACTATAATTTGTTTTATCTAAAATTTTTATTTCAGCAATTTTTATATATTTTCCTTTTTGTGGTTTTGCAGTTTTCTTGTTTTGTTTTGGTTGAACTTGCATTTTGATTGATGTTGAGTTTTTCTTAGCTGTTTTTTTAGAGCTATAAAAAACTTTATAAGTGAAATATCCTGCAAATAAAAGTAATATAAATACTAATAAATAAGAAAGGGTCAGAAGATAATTTCTGACCCTTTTAGGTACTTCCTTTGAAGATGTTTTTTCAATTTCTTCGTGCTCAATTTGATAAATCTCGGAAAAAGATTTATCAAAATATTTGAGCAGATTTATTTTTGTCATATACAGCTTAATCTTTATCTTTGTCTGCTTTAGCCTGTACTATGATTTTTTCAGCTATATGAGTTGGTACTTCTTCGTAATGGCTAAATTCCATAGTGAACATACCTCTACCACCAGTCATGCTTCTTAGGTCTGGAGCATATTTTAGAATTTCTGCCATAGGAACCTGTGCTCTGATGTGCTGTCCTGTTATTTGTGGTTCTACATTGATTATTCGCCCTCTTCTTGCATTTAAATCACCTAAAACAGTTCCGACAGTATCTTCTGGTACGAAAATATCTATATTCATAATTGGTTCTAATAAAACAGGTTTAGCTTCTAATGCCACTTTTTTGAATGCCATGGATGCTGCAATTTTAAAAGCCAGTTCTGATGAATCAACAGAATGGTATGATCCATCATATAAAATTGCTTTAAAATCTACCATTGGATAACCTGCTAGGATTCCTTCTTGAGCTGCTTCACGGATGCCTTTTTCTACAGCAGGGATATATTGTTTTGGTACTACACCACCTACTATTCTATCTTCAAATTCAAATCCTGCACCTCTATCTAATGGCTGCAATTCTATCCATACATCACCGTATTGCCCTCTACCGCCAGTTTGTTTTTTATATTTTCCTTGTCCTTTTGCACTAAACTTTATAGTTTCTTTATATGGGACTTTTGGTGTTTTTAATTCAACATCTACTTTAAATTTTTCTTTAAGTTTTTCAACAACGACTTCAATGTGCATTTGTCCCATACCACTCAATAATAATTCATTTGTTTGTTCATCTCTTCCAACTCTTATACCAATGTCTTCTTCCATTAACCTATGAAGACCAGTACTTACTTTATCTTCGTCATCTTTCGATTTTGGTTGTAGAGAAAAAGAGATAACAGGCTCAGGTACTTCTACAGCTTTAAATTTAATCGAGCATTTTTTACCACAAAGTGTATCGAATGTTGTAGTGTATTTAAGTTTATTAATCATTGCAATTTGACCGGCAATTAGCTTGTTGGTTTTAATAAAATTTTTTCCCTGAAGTAAATAAAGCTGGTTAACTTTTTCGTACTCTTCTTTGTTTGGGTTGTATACTTCAGAATCATTTGTAAGTTCTCCAGAGTAAACTCTAAAAATAGTTAATTTTCCAGCGAATGGATCGATAAATGTTTTAAATACAAAAGCCATAAAGTTTTCATCTTCTGGTCTTACAGGTACTTCTTCACCTGTTTTTTCGTCAATAGCGATTTTATATTCTCTTTCTAATGGTGAAGGAAGGTAATCAATGATAGCTTCTAGTAAAAATTTACTGCCAATGTTTTTTACAGCTGAGCCGCATAAAACAGGAATGAATCTTTTAGATATTGTTCCTTCTCTTAGACCTTTTTTGATTTCTTCTTCTGTTAATTCTTCGCCTTCAAGGTATTTTTCTATTAATTCATCATCAGTTTCACTAACAGCTTCAACGAGTTTTATTCTGTAATTTTCTACTTCATCCATCATTTCAGTTGGAATCTCAGCTTCTTTAAAATCAGCAGTAGGTTCATCTGGATAAATGTAAGCTTTCATTTTAACTAAGTCGACAATACCTTTAAATGAGCTTTCTTTACCAATTGGCAAAAATATTGGAAGAGGGATTACCCCAAAAGACTGTTCAATATCACCTAAAGCTCTATAAAAGTCAGCTCTTTCTTTATCCATTTTATTTACAAAAATGATTTTTGCTAAGTCAAATTCTTCTGAGAATTTCCATACTCTCTCTGTTTCTGCTTTAACACCTGTAATTGCACTTGCGATTACAACAGCACCACCAACAGCAGAAAGTGCTACTTTAGTTTCGTGAAGAAAGTTAGCATAGCCAGGTGTATCTAAGATATTTAATAGATGTTTTTTCCATTCAATAGTTGCAACTTTAGTGTTGATTGATATTTTCTTTTCTATTTCTACGGGATCAAAATCCATGATGGTAGTGCCATTATCTACGCTACCGATTCTGTTGGTAGCTTTTGCATTGAAAAGAATTGTTTCAATAAGACTGGTTTTGCCGGCACCACCATGAGAAATAAATGCTACATTTCTTATGTTTTTGGGACTGCTAACATTCATAGGCATCCTCCAGATGATTATAGG
Source organism: Deferribacter abyssi (assembly GCF_049472655.1). Lineage (NCBI taxonomy): Bacteria > Pseudomonadati > Deferribacterota > Deferribacteres > Deferribacterales > Deferribacteraceae > Deferribacter > Deferribacter abyssi. The sequence continues at coordinate 11,534 of NZ_JAQNCS010000007.1, read as the reverse complement.
TTTTTATGACTAACAATGTAATAATACTTAAGAAATAAACCTCAAACATATATAAGTTTAACAGATAAATAAAAAAGTTTCAATTAACAATTGTAATAAAATGGAATGTGGTTATACTAAGTATATTCGTTGTTAAATAAATGGAGGATTGATTTATGACACAGAACAATAATCCCTGGGGGGATGAAAAGTTAAGCTTAAAATTACCCAACTTTAAATTTAAAGGGGTATTTCTAATTGCTATTGTAGCAGTGATTTTAATGCTTTGGCTGTTATCAGGTATTTACATAGTTAAACCAAACGAGCAAGCAGTAGTTAAAAGATTTGGTCAAATAGTTAAAATTGTTGGTCCAGGTCCACATTATCATTTTCCTTATCCAATAGAGACAGTAGATAAAGCAGAAGTTACAAAGGTTCATAGAATTGAGATTGGGTTTAGGACAATAAAAAGCGGTACGTATAAAACGGTCAAAGAAGAGTCCTTAATGTTGACCGGAGATGAAAATATTGTAAATATTGATTTTATTGTTCAATATAAAATTTATGATATAGCAAAGTATCTTTATAATGTTATTGATGTTCCAAAAACTATTAAAGATGCTGCAGAATCAACAATTAGGGAAGTAGCAGGTAAGGAAAAAATTGATGAAATTCTAACTGTTGGGAAAAATAGGATTCAAATTGAAACTCAAAAAATTTTACAGAGGCTTTTAGATGATTATGGGGTAGGGGTAAAGATTGTTGCAGTTCAATTACAGGATGTTGAACCTCCGAGTCAAGTAATTAAATATTTTAAAGATGTTGCAAGTGCTAGAGAAGATAAAAATAGATATATAAATGAGGCTGAGGCTTATGCTAATGAAATTATACCTAAAGCAAGGGCTAAGGCTGCTTCAATGATTTTAAGAGCTGAAGCTTATCAAAAAGAAAGAATTGAAATGGCAAAAGGGGATGCATACAGGTTTCTTGAAACATTAAAAAGTTACAAATTAGCACCCGAAATTACTAGAAAAAGATTATATTTAGATACAATTAATAAGATTTTCTCTAAAGGAGATAAATATATATTTGATTCACAAATTAAGAATTTCTCACCATTTATTGGTTTTGAGAAGTTTAAAGAGGGGGGCAATAAATGAAAAAGGCTATTTTTCTGTTAATCGCATTAATAATGCTACTTGTTGGGTATAAAAGCTTTTTTTTCGTGGTGGATATTACAGAATATGCTATAGTGACTGAACTTGGGAAACCAAAGAAAACAGTGAAAGAGCCAGGACTTTATTTTAGAATACCTTTTGTTCAGCAGATTATTTTCTTTAGTAAGAAACTGTTAGAGTATGATGCTCCACCTTCTGAGATTCTGACAAAAGATAAAAAAACACTTGTTGTAGATAATTATTGCAGATGGAAAATAGTGGAGCCTCTTAAATTTTATTTATCATTTAGAGATGTGCGAAGCGCATTAGCAAGAATTGATGATATTATTTATTCAGAAATGAGAATTGAGCTTGGTAAACATAATCTTATTGATGTGGTATCAGATAATAGAAATGAAATTATGAGGAATGTAACAAAAGCATCAAGAATTAAAGCTAAGGATTTTGGGATTGAGATTATTGATATACGAATTAAAAGAGCTGATTTGCCACCTGAAAATGAAAAGGCTGTTTATGCTAGAATGAAAGCTGAGCGAGCCAGAATTGCTAAGCAATATAGGTCAGAAGGTCGTGAAGAGGCTCAGAAAATAAGAGCAAAAACTGAAAAAGAAAGAACTATTATTTTGGCTGAGGCTTACAGGAAAGTTCAGAGGATTAAAGGTGATACTGATGCAAAAGTTATAAAAATTTATGCTGAAGCTTATAACTTAGATCCAGATTTTTATGATTTTTTAAAGAAGCTTGAAGTCTATGAACAAACTTTTGATAATAAAACTAAGCTGTTTATATCCACAGATAGTTATTTTTTCAAACTTTTGAAAAAAGGTCCATAATAAGAATGTGTTAACTATAACATTATATGAGGGGGATCATCCCCCTCCTCTCTATATTCAATAAAGCATACAATAGATATCTCTTCTAATTTTGTGTAATAATTAATTGAATTTTTACAGTAACTATATTACTCATTGTTGCATAAATTTAACGGTGACTAATCACAATGGTGTAAAAAAGTTTGATTTTTTATTTCATTTTATTATAGTTGTCAGCATGAAAAATGTTATAATTGTTGGTGCTGGTGATGTTGGATACAATCTTGCCAGCCATTTGATATCAGAAAAAAAGAATGTAGTGTTGATTGATAAAAATGCTGAGAAGGTGAAATATACTTCAACTCGTTTAGATTGCATTATAATTAGAGGTGCTGGAAACAGTATCGATGTTTTACAAGATGCAGGGATAGAAAATTGCGATATTTTTATTTCTGCAACTGATTCAGATGAAGTAAATATTATTTCGTGTTTTATTGTAGCAAATGAATTTAATGTGCCACTTAAAATAGCTCGGGTAAGAAATTTGGATTATTCCGTCAAAAATTTCTTTAGCAGATCTGGTAGTGGTATTGATTTTTTAGTAAATCCTGAGATTGAAGCCAGTAAAAACATTGTTAATAGCATTGTTCATGGAGCTGTTAGCGATGTTTTTACATTTGAAGGGACAACAATACAACTTAGGGATGTTTATGTTGATGATGATTCTGATTTGATTGGAATGTCTTTGATAGAATTGAGAAAGAAATATAAATTTAATTTTATTGTGGCTGGTATCTTACGTGAGGAAGATATTTTGATTCCTTATGGTGAAACAAAAATTAAAAAAGGTGATAATTTGTATATTGTTGGCGATGACAGAAATCTCGAGTTGTTTTTTAAAAAACTTGGGATTAAAAGAAAGCGGATTAAAGATATAGTTATTGTTGGAGGAGGAAGAATAGGAGAGCTTGTTGCAAAGGATTTATTGGAATTAGGTAAAAATATAATGATCTTAGATAGGGATTATGATAGATGTAAGGAACTGAGTGAAAAATATGAGAATTTAATTGTTATAAATGCTGATATTACTGATAAGAATGTTTATGAAGAAGAAAATATTGGTAATTATGATTTGCTTATCTCAGCTACAGGTAGTGAAGAACTAAATATTTTAACATCAATATATGCCAAGAAAATTGGAGTAAAAAGGTCTATTGCTATTGTCAATAAATCTAATTATCTTTCACTTGCATCTGGTATGGGAATTGATGCAACTATAAGTACAAAAATTAGTTCAGTAAATGCAATATTAAAATTTATTAGAAAAGGCAGAGTTAAGTCAATTTATTCAATTTTTGATGGAAAAGCTGAGGCTATGGAGGTTACTGTAAGAAATGAAAGTTTGTTATCAAACAAGTTATTAAAAGATATTGAATTGCCAAAAGGAGCACTTATTGTGGCTGTAAATAGAGGAGATAGAAATTTTATACCTGATGGTAATTCTAAAATTTTGGCTGGCGATAATGTAATTATTTTTGCATTAAAGAATGTTGTAGATAAAATAGAAGAGCTAATATCTAGCTGATATGCATTTAAAAACAGTTATAAATATTATTTCTATCTTATTAATAGTTATTTCTCTTTTTATGTTATTTCCTGCAATGTGGGCGTTGTATTTTAAAGAGTATGATTGTTTCTATGCTTTTAATATAACTATAATAATAACTATTCTTATATCTTTAATTGTTTTTTTTATTACAAAAACAGATATAAAAAAGTCTCTATCAACTAGAGATGGTTTTCTTTTGGTTTCAGTGAGTTGGTTTCTTGTGTCTATAACAGGAGCGATACCTTTTTATATTTCTGGTGCAATCCCTTCCTTTACTGATGCTTTTTTTGAAACCATGTCTGGTTTTACCACTACAGGAGCATCTATTCTTACAGATATCGAAGGATTACCAAAATCAATGCTTTTTTGGAGATCTTTGACACACTGGCTCGGTGGTATGGGTATTGTAGTATTAACTGTGGCTGTTCTTCCTCTTTTGGGTATCGGTGGTTTACAACTTATTAAAGCAGAGGCACCTGGACCTACTGTAGATAAAATAACACCTAGAATTGGTGAGACGGCAAAGTTGTTGTGGTTTATCTATGTTGGTTTTTCTGTATTAGAGACAATTTTACTTCTTTTGGGTGGAATGGATTTCTTTGATGCACTTACTCATACTTTTGGAACAATGGCTACAGGGGGGTTTTCTACCAAAAATACAAGTGTTGCATATTTTAACTCAGCTTACATAGATTATGTTATAACGATATTTATGGTCCTTGCTGGAATCAACTTTACTCTTCATTATAAATTAATCACTGGAAATTTTAAAAATGTATTTAGAGATAGTGAATTGAAAGTTTATTTGTTTATTTTTATTACAGCAACTATTCTATTAACATACGATTTAACAAAAAATCATTTTAGTGATATTTGGAGTGGGTTAAGATATGGCTCTTTTCAAGCGGCTACTATCTTAACTACAACTGGATATGCAACTTATGATTATGAAAAATGGCCAGCTATGTCTCGCACAGTTCTTTTCTTATTGATGTTTCTGGGTGGGTGTTCAGGATCTACTGGAGGTGGAATTAAAATAATTAGAATTTATACTTTATTGAAACAGGCAATAATTGAAATGAAATATCTTATTCGACCAAAAGGGATTTTTACATTAAGACTTAGCGGTAACGTGGTAAAAAAAGATATTGTGTATGCAATTTCAGGTTTTTTCTTTCTTTATATTGCCATTGTGCTTACAGTAGCTCTTATTATATCTTTAGAAGATATAGACATTCTTACTTCTTTGTCATCTGCTCTTGCTACAGTGGGGAATATTGGTCCAGGGTTTGGGAAAATTGGTCCCACTGAAAATTATTCATTTTTTTCTGATTTTTCAAAATGGGTTTTAAGTTTTGCTATGATGATAGGAAGGCTTGAGATTTATACTGTTCTTGTTATTTTTACCCCACATTTTTGGAAAAAATGAAAACATATTATATAAATATTCAAGGTATTGTTCAGGGGGTTGGATTTAGACCTTTTATATACCGGCTTGCAAATGAGCTTGGGATTTCAGGTTGTGTGAAAAATTCCTCTAAAGGCGTAGAAATAGAGGCAAATGTTGATAGGGATGAGTTGCTGTGGCTTTTTATAAATAAGATAAGAAGAGAAGCGCCTCTTTTATCCCATATTGTGGATATAACCTATGAAGAAATTGAAGAAAAGCATTTTCATGATTTTAAAATTTTGCATTCTGAAAAAATAAATGATATTACTTTTGTGTCTCCAGATGCAGCAATTTGTGATGATTGTAAAAAAGAGCTGTTTGATACAAATGATAGGAGATTTTATTATCCTTTTATAAACTGTACTAACTGTGGTCCAAGATATTCCATAATTGAGAAAATTCCTTATGACAGGGCAAATACAACTATGAAAGTTTTTGAAATGTGTGATGACTGTAAAAAGGAATATTGTCAGCCTGATAATAGAAGGTTTCATGCTCAACCAAACTGTTGTTTGTTTTGTGGTCCTGATGTTTATATGGATAACTTTAAGGGAGTTGATGCTATGAAAGAAGCGTCAAAGAGGATAGATGATGGGAAGCTTTTGGCTGTAAAAGGATTGGGAGGGTATCATCTGATTTGTGATGCAACAAATAATGATGCTGTACTTTATTTAAGAAAGTGTAAAAAAAGGAATGAAAAACCGTTTGCTGTGATGATAAAAGATGTGGACACATTAAAAAAATACAATCTGAATTGTGAATGTGTGTATAATAGATTTTTGAATTCTCCAGAAGCTCCTATAATATTAATAAATTGGAAGGATCATCCATTATCAAAATATATTAATCCTATAAATGATAAAATAGGTATTATGTTAGCATATACACCCTTACATCAATTGATTTTACATTTTACAAAGACTGATTTTATTGTGGCTACCAGTGGGAATCAAAAGGATGAGCCAATAGTTATTGATGAAGTAGATGCTGAAAAAACACTAATTTTTGTGAATGGTGGATTTTTACATCATAATAGACCTATATATAATAGGGTAGATGATTCTGTTGTAGCTATTGTTGAAAACGATATATATGTTTTAAGAAGAGGGCGAGGTTTCGCACCGTATCCAATTATGTTGAAAAACAACTTTGACAAAGATGTTCTTGGATTAGGTGCATACATGAAAAACAGCATTAGTTTAGGTAAGAAAAATTATATTTTCCCATCCCAATATATTGGAGATCTTGATAATATTAAATGTTGTGAATTCTTTAAAGATGTTGTGTGTAAATTACAAAATCTTTTTGATGCTGATGTAAAAGTGGTAATAAGGGATCTTCATCCTAATTATTATTCCTCTATCTACGCTGAAGAACTTAATTTAGAAGTTTTAAAATTACAACATCATGTTGCACATTTTTTTTCATGTATGGCTGAAAATGGGATTGAGGATAGCTGTATTGGGGTCTCATTTGATGGACTTGGGCTTGGATGCGATAAAAAAGTTTGGGGTTCTGAATTTTTTATTTTTACAAATAGTAAGATTGAAAGGGTTTTTCACTTGAAATATGCGAAGCAGATAGGGGATGTTACTTCTAAAAAACCGTTTTTAATGATGCTTTCATATTTAATTCAGTACGGTTTATTGGAAGAAACAAACGATTTGCTCATAAAAAAATGGGGCATGACAAAAAGTGAATTGGATTTCTTTATCAAAGCTATAGAAAATGGAATTAACACAATTGAAACTTCGAGTATGGGGCGATTATTTGAAGGTGTAGGATCTATTTTAACAGGACGTATTGAAAATGAATTTGAAGGGCATACTGCTATCTTACTTGAGTCGCTTGCTGAAAAAAGGTTAGATGAGACAAATAGTTATCAGTTTTGTTTTAATAAAGGTAAAGAAATAGATTTTGGTGGTATAATATCTGGAATTTGCAAGGATTTATTGATTGGTCTTGAAAAAGAAGTAATTGCTATGAAGTTTCACAATAGTATAGCAGAATTAGTAAAAGAAGGATGTGAAAAAATTAGAGAGAGTTTTGGGGTTAATAAAGTGGTTCTTACAGGTGGTGTTTTTCAGAACTTATTATTGCTTTCTAAGGTTATGTATTTATTAAAAAATAAAGGTTTTAATGTATATGTTCATAGGAAAGTTCCTCCAAATGATGGTGGTATTTCGCTTGGACAAGTTTATTATTATAATTTAAAAACAAATTTAGATTTACCTGATACTTTCGAGAAATTTTGGTGAACTTTTTTTTTGTGAAATTATCTTTTTTCTCTGGGAAATGGAGGGATGAAATATGATAGAAGTTGTAAAGCTTGAAAAGTGTTATGGTGAAGTAAAAGCTTTAAAAGGTGTAAATTTCACTGTTGAAAAAGGTGAAATAGTAGGTTTTCTTGGACCAAATGGCGCTGGTAAAACTACTACAATGCAGATAATTACTGGATTTTTAAGCCCTACCTCTGGTGAAGTAAGAGTAGGTGGTGAAAAAGTTTCAATAGGATGTATGGGTATAAAAAGAAAAATAGGATATTTGCCTGAAAATAATCCAATTTATAATGATTTGTCAGTTTACGATTATTTGAAATTTTTTGCAAGTTTAAAGAGGGTTGAGAATAGTAAAGAAGAAATTAAGAAAGTTATAAGTCTTACAAAGCTTGGAGATGTTTTAGGTAGAAAGATTGATACTTTGTCAAAAGGGTATAAACAGAGGGTAGGGCTTGCTCAGGCGATATTAGGAGATCCAGATATTTTAATTCTTGATGAGCCTACCACTGGACTTGATCCAAACCAAATTGTTGAAATTAGAAATTTGATAAAAGAACTTGGTAGAGAAAAAACTGTAATTTTATCCACACATATTATGCAAGAAGTGGAGCAAACCTGTGAAAGAGTAATAATTATCAATAAAGGTGAAATAGTAGCTGATGATAAAATTGAAAACTTGCAAGGAAAGAATAGAAAGGTTGTTTTAGAAGTTGACAAGGATTTGAATGAGAAGTTTTTTGAAAGGTTTGGAGTTGTAAATGCAGTAAGTTCTAATAGGTTTGAAATAAAAACAGATGATGATATTAGAAAAGAACTTTCAAGATATTGTTTTGATAATGGAATTCTTATTTTAGAACTTAAAGTTGAATATGATGATCTGGAAACAACTTTTAGAAAGCTTACAATGGTGGAGGAGTAAAATGGCAATAAGAGCCATAACTGTAAAAGATTTGAAACAAATTTTTTTTCATCCAACTGCCTATGTTCTCGGTTTTTTCTTTTTAATTATTACAGGATGGTTTTTTTCAAGTACTCTTTTTCTAATTGGGCAAGCTGAGTTAAGAGATTTTGTAGGTGTTGTACCTTTTCTATTAATGTTTTTTATACCTGCAATTACAATGAGAAGTATTGCAGAAGAGAAAAAGCAGGGCACCATTGAGCTTATTCTTACAAATCCGGTTAAAGATTCACAGTTTATATTTGGTAAATTTTCTTCATCTTTAATAACAGTGTTATTTTTTATTGGAATGACACTTTTTTATCCTGTAATTTTGATACTAATTGGTAATCCTGATATAGGACAGATGATAGCAACATATATTGGTATTATTCTGTTATCATCTTTTTATGTATCCATTGGTATTTTTGCTTCTGCAATAACTTATAATCAAATAGTAGCGTTTATAGTATCGTTTTCTTTAATTTTTTGTTTTTATCTACTTCAAAGAATTGCAATCTTTTTACCACCTTTTTATCAAAATATTGCATTATATTTATCTTCAGCGACACATTTTAAAAAGTTTACAATGGGTGTTATTACATTGCAAGATGTCATATATTATTTGAGTGGGATAGCTTTTTTTCTTCATATTGCAAATGATGTTATAGAGTCAAGGCTCGATTAGAGAGGTGAAAAATGAGTATTAGAAGATGGATTAATCTTGTTTCTGTGGTTATTATTGTAATTTTTTTAAATTTGATTGCTGTGAGATATTATTACAAGATAGATTTGACAGAGAATAAGATTTATACTGTTTCTGAAGCCACTAAGAAAACTTTATTTAGATTAAAAAATCCTCTAAATGTGAAAGTTATTGTAAGTGATGATATTCCTTCCCCTTATAATACATCTGTGAGGTTTTTTCTGGATGTATTAAATGAATATAAATCGGTAGCATCTGATAAAGTGAAAATTGATATTATACAAGATGTTCCACAAATAGTAGAAAAGGCTGCAAACCTTTATGGTATACCACCTGTTCAGGTAAATGCCATTGAAAGTGATAGTCTTCAGATAAAGAAAATTTATATGGGAGCAGTTCTTATTTATGAAGATAAGACTGAAACGATACCTGTAATTGCAAATGTTAGGGTACCTGAATATGAACTTACCTCATTGATTAAAAGAATGAGTAGTGAAAATGAAAAGTATGTTGCAATTATTGATGCTGGTAAGAGTGCAAATCCGTATTCGAATATGAGAACAGTTTTTAAAGCTTTAAGTAAAAACTATAAAGTAGAAAGTGTTAAAATAGAGAAAGGTAAATTGATTGATAAAAAGTATGATGTGGCAATACTCGTTTCTCCTATTGAAGAGTTAAAACCTGAGGAGGTGTATCCGATAGAGGAATTTCTTTTTTCAGGTAAAAGTGTAATTTTAGCTGTAGATAAAGTGGATGGATCAGTTCAATCCGGTTATGCTTTTAAAAAGGAAACTGGATTTGAGAAGTTCTTTAATAAAAATGGAATTAAGTTGACCAATAATTTGGTTTTTGATGCAAACGCTACATTAATAAATGTTTCTCGTAATGCTGGAGGTTTTATTGTTACAACTGCTGTTAAGTATCCTTTTTTCCCTGAAATTATTAATTTTAATAGAGAATTGTTGGTTACAAAGGGTGTATCTACTGTAAATATGATATTTCCTACTGAGATAAAAATAGATAAGAAAAATCAAATGAAAGTTACTCCAATAATGTTTTCATCAGATAAAACAGGACTCGAAAAAGAGCCATACAATGTTGCTCTTGATAGACAGTATAGTTTGAATGATTTTCAATATTCAAAAATTCCTCTTGCTTTTATTCTAGAGGGTAAGTTTGTTAGTGAGTTTGAAAAACCGTTGAATGAGTACAAAGATAATTTCAGAAATAAAGGGGTAGGCAAGCTGATTCTCGTTAGTGATGGAGAAATGTTTAAAGATGATTATGTGGTATCTGGGGATAATTTAAAACTTATACAAAATGTAGTGGATTTTTTACTCTCTGATCCAGAACTTCTTGAGTTGAGAGGTAAAGTTGTAAAATTTCATCCAATAATGATAAATAGTCCGTCGAATGCTTTGTTGATAAAATATTTAATACTTTTTGCCCCTCCAATTTTTATCATTGTTATTGGTTTTGTTGTAATGAAAATTTTTGGAAAAAGGAGGGTTAGACTGTGAGAAAAAAAGATATATTATTACCGTTATTGGCACTAATTTTGGTTGTTTTCTATTTTTCAACTGATAAGAGGAAGGAAGTTAAAACAGAGTATTTAATTGATAAAAAAATAAATATTGAAAAGATTCATTATAAGAGTGATGATTTGGATATTGTACTTAAAAAGGAAAATCAAAAATGGTTTTTAGAAAGACCTGAAGAATGGCCTGTTAACTCAAATTTTATTAACAATTTGGTTGAAAAGCTTGAGAAAACTGAAGTGGTTACCACAATAGAAAAGGGAGAAAAGAACCAATATGGTTTTGAGAAAGGTGAATATTTAGAGCTTGTTGGTAAAAAGAAAAAATATAGAATAGTTTTAGGGAAGAAAGATAAATCTTATAGGTTGCAATATGTAAAGTTTGATGATGGGGAAAAAATATACCTTGTAGATGCATCTTTCACAAATTATTTGCCACTTACGATAAACCAGATAAAAGATAAGACTATTTATTCTTTTAATGATGAATTGCTTTCTTACGAATTAAAGCTTGATCGTGAGAGATTAATAATTGACAAAGATGGAGATTTTTTTGTTTTAAATGGAAAGAGAGTGGCGAAAGGAAAAGTTGGTGAATTAAAAAAGTTAATTTCTAAGTTGCAAGCAAACACATTCGCTGATGATAATAAACTTCCAGATAGTGCTAAGAAAATTGGTTATCTAAGAATAAAAACAACAAATAAAGAATTTTCTTTTGACATTTATAAAGATAAAGAAGGTGACTTTTATATACCATTTAAGAGTCAGACTTTTGAAATATACAGCTTTAATTTTGATGATATTATAAGCAAAATTAAAAAGCTTGTTGAGTAACTTTTTAAATAAAATTTTTGTGTAAGGACAACACTTGTAGTTGTCCTTACATGTTATTAGTTAAAAAATTTTAATAGTTTTTAAACTTTTTTTCTGGCAGAAATAATGACCTTTTTTTGATATCACTGAATCAATATAATATTATAAATCTAATTTTTCAGCTTTTAGATTTAGTGGTCATTTAGCATAATTGTCTGTTGTACTATAAGGTTA
>NZ_JAQNCS010000006.1:0-123847 GCF_049472655.1 Deferribacter abyssi | reverse complement strand
TCCTAAATTGGCTCCAAGTTCAAAAACTCAAGATCAATGGAAAAATATTTTTAAAAATAATAGAAGTTATTTAATGAGTATACATAAGAGAAATGATTTTGACAAATTAAATGAAACAGATTGGGAAAAAATAAAAGTTTTTGTAATAAACCATGCATACGATTCTAATCAACCTGAAAATTGTGAAACTACAGAAAACTTTGTAAAATAAATAAGATGAGGGGAACCCCCCTCTTTATTATTGCAAACCTCTAACCATCATTTCATTTATTCCAAGGTAAATAATCAAAAATATATCCTTATTGCCATTTTTTATTTTTTCAAATCATCTATTACATATAAAACAGCATCTAGTAAATTTTCACAAATATAATTAGGCATTTTATCATAATTTTTTAGTTTTGCGAGTTCACCTTTTCCATAACCTGTTAGCACTAATATTGTCTTACAATTAGCATTCCATCCAAGTTCTATATCACTTAATTTATCACCAATCACATACATTTTTTCCTTATCTATAAGCAAATCCCTTAATGCCATGTTAATCATACCTGTTTTAGGTTTTCTGCAACTGCAGTTAATAGCATACTCTTTAATTTTTGAAGATGGATGATGAGGACAATAGTATAACGCATCTATTTTTGCACCATTTTTATTCAAAATATAATACATTTTTTCGTGTAAAACATGCATAGTTTCAATAGAATAATATCCTCTTGCAATACCAGCCTGATTAGTAACAACAACCGCTAAAATATTATTTATATTTAAAAGTCTCATAGCTTGAGACACAAAAGGATAAACTTCAAAATTATCAGGATGATTTATATAACCTGCTTCCTTATTAATAGTACCATCTCTATCAATAAACACTACGGGTTTCTTCTCCATCTTTTACCCTCTTGAAACGTTTGTGTATTAAATACCATTGTTCTGGATATTTTCTTATAATATCCTCATAAACCTCATTAATTCTTCTCGCAATTCTTTCCATGTTTTCTTTAACATCTCCTTTTCTTTCAGGAAATATCGGAGGATAATCTATCATTTTATAGTACCCACCCTCTCTTATGAGAAATACTGGCAATATAGGAATTTTTTTTCTAATAGAAAGTAATGGTACTCCTGCAATAAACGATGTCTTTAAACCAAAAAATTCAACATAAATGCTATCTTTTGAAAGTGCACTATGATCAAGTAATGTTCCAATAGCATACCCTTCATCTAAGAGTTTTGAAAGCTTTAACGCCACATCCCTATGAGTAAAATATTTTATTTCGTTTACGCTTCTCTGTTTTCTAATAAACTTATCCACATTTTTGTTTTTAATTCTTCGACCTACAATAGCAGTATTTACTTTAAAAACTTTTTTAAAAATTATTGGGGTAAATTCCCATGAGCCAATATGTGCACTAACAACAAAAATAGATTTATTTGCTTCTAACAACTTTCTAATTGTATCTTCATTTTCAAAAATAACATTATTTAAAATAAATTCATTATCAATCTTATGAAGATAAAAAATTTCCATAAATGAACAAAAAGTATTTTTAAAAGATTCTCTCACAACCTTTCTAATATCTTTTATTCCAATAAGTTCACAGTTTCTCTCCGCAACACTTCTCCTACTATTTAGAAGATAATATGCCATACCCCCAAACAAATTTCCAAAACGATAAAGAGTAGTTAAATCTCTATTCTGAAAAAATTTAAACAAAGTCTCCACTCACACCCACCTTCGTATTTCCTCAAGAATCTTATCAAGCTTTTCTCTAGCCTTTTTTTTCAATTCCCTTTCAAACCCATAAAAATCTGCTGATATCAAAAAATCATCTCTTAAATATTCAATAAACTGCTGAGTATCTTCTACCTCATAAACAACATTATATTTTCTTGCCAAATCATAAATTTCTTTGAAATTCCACATATTTTTCCCAGTCGCAACCACTTTCTCAAACTGCAGCGCTTCATAAATATTATGCCCGCCAATGTTCTCAACTACAGACCCGCCTATAAAAATTTTTTCAGAGATTTTGTACAACTTTTCTAGTATTCCAAAAACATCCACAACAATTACTTTAGCATTCTTCACTGCCGAATCTCCATTGCTCCACCTAACTGGATAAAACCCTTTATTACCAACAAGCTGCAAGACTTCATCAACACGGTTCAGATGCCTAGGTACTATTATGAGCTTATCAAAACTATCTTCCAGACTTTCATAAGCAGCCAAAACCAGTTCTTCTTCACCTCGATGAGTGCTGCCGGCAGTTATAATTTTTCCTTCTAAAAAAGAAACCTCTGAGATATCCACATCTTTTTTTTCAAAAAATTTTAAATTCCCAAAATTTATTAAATTCTCGTCAGAGCCTATTATTTTTGAAAATTTTGCAAAATCTCCTTCACTTTTAACAAAAATTTTCTCAAAATGGTTTAAAAGTTTTTTAAATAAAAACCTAAAAAAATAATACTTTTTAAAACTACTATCAGAAATTCTACCATTAATAAGATAAAGTTTACACTTCTTACTGACACTGTAAATTAAATTCGGCCATAATTCAGTATCTACTATAAAAAACATCTTGGTATTTAACAAATGCAAAAGATAACTTATCGCTAGACTATTCTCTAAAGGTAATAAAAAAGATATATCAGGATTCAATTCTTTCTCAGCAATCTTCTTACCTGTATATGTTACTGTACTAACTACTATAGAGATATCTTTTAGCTCTTCTCTAATTTTATCTACCAAAATCTTAATACTCTTTGCTTCACCTACACTTGCACAATGAAACCATATACTTTTCTTAGGTATATTCTCTATCTTAATAAAACCGAATCTTTCAAAGTAATCTTTTTCTTCATTTTTTTTTAGCGCAAAAAGATATCCCAAAGGAAGTGCAATGGGTAACAATATAAAAATAATAAGATTGTATATAATTCTAAAAATCAGCATTAATCAACTCCAACATTTTCCTCTGTAAAAATTCTTTATCCTTTTCCATTAAAGAATCATCAATACTTTTAGAAAAATATATCGGCTCTCCATACATTATTTTCACTTCAGAAAAGGGATATGGAAGAGTAAACTTATCCCAACTATTAAATTCTTTATATTTTTCACATTTACAAACAGCAGGTACTACAAAATTTGTCTTCTTCTTTGCTAAGTAAATCACTCCAGGTTTAACCTCAAAACGTGGACCTTTAGGTCCATCCACAGTAACAGCAGCATCAAAACTATCCCCCATTTTACGCTTAGCACCAATTACAGCCTTAACTCCACCTCTTGTAGATGAACCTCTTACTGTTTGAAATCCAAATTTTTTAAGAAAAAAATCAGCTATTTCCCCATCTTTACTTTCTGATACAATTGTCACAATGCCTTCGTTTCTATGAAGATACACAAAAGGAAAAAGCTGACCATGAAAAATAGCAAAAACTATCTGTTTTTTCTCTTTTCTCAAATTGGCTATAATCTCACTATTATAAATCTTATACCTTAATGTTTTGTAATACCCTTTCAGAAAAAAATAACCTAAATTAAGCAGAAGGCTATTCATTTACACTAACTTTAACAACCTCAATAATCACATCAACCTCTTCATCTTCAAGAAAAGGGTTTATTGGAAGAGAAACTACTTTTTCAGCTAAATATTCTGAAACAGGGAAATCCCCTTCTCTATATCCAAACTTCTCAAAACTTTTTTGCAAATGAATTGGCACAGGGTAGTAAATTGCAGATGCAATTTCGTGCTCTTTTAGTTTCTCAATAATTCTATCTCTCTTGTCTGAGACAATCGTAAACTGATGAAACACATGAACGCCATCACTGTTCTCTTTCTGAATATCCACGATATCTTTTAATGAATCTATATATCTACCAGCAATACTCCTTCTGTCCTCAGTAAATTTATCAATATATTTTAATTTCACTCTTAAGATTGCAGCCTGTATATCATCTAACCTTGAGTTATATCCAAGCATTTCATGATGATAACGCACAAATGAACCATGATTTCTAAGAGCTTTTAACGTTTTATAAACCTCTTCATCATTAGTAGTAATAAGGCCACCATCCCCATAACATCCAAGGTTTTTACTTGGGAAAAAACTAAATGCACTTGCATCTGCAAAACCGCCCACTTTTTTCCCTTTATATAAAGCACCAAAAGACTGTGCACAATCATCCAGCACTTTTACGTTGTACTTTTTGGCAATTTCTAGAATCACATCCATATTAGCTGGATTACCAAATAAATGTACAGGAATTATTACTTTTGTTTTTTCTGTAATTTTCTCTTCAAGTTGGTTCACATCCATATTCATAGTTTCTTTATCCACATCCACAAACACTGGCTTTGCATTACAATAAAGTATTGCCTCTGCTGTAGCTATAAATGTAAATGGCACCGTAATTACTTCATCACCTTCTTTAACTCCAAGGGCTCGTAACGCTAGATGCAAGGCATCTGTTCCACTAGCTACACCAACAGCATATTTAACTCCTAAATAATCTGCCACCTCTTTTTCAAAAGATTCAACATTTGGACCCAATATAAACCTAGTTTCTTTTATTGATGATTCAACAGCCTCTTTAATTTCATCACCAATCAAATTTAACTCTCTTTTAATATCAAGCATCGGTATCATTTTTATGCCTCCTTATCACTATTAGTAAAATCTATTTATCATCAGATGGTTCTATTGTCTTAGGATCAAGAATATCTCTTAACCCTTCACCTAACAAATTGTATCCCAAAACAGTCAAAAAAATTGCCATACCTGGGAAAAAAGATAACCACCAAGCAAACATAATATTGTCTTTACCAGCAGTCAATATATTACCCCATGAAGGTGTAGGAGGTTGAACTCCAAGCCCCAAAAAACTTAATGCCGATTCGGTAAGAATAGCACCTGCAACCCCTAAAGTCGCAGTAACAAAAACAGGAGTAAAAACGTTTGGTAAAATATGTTTTATTAAAATTTTCCAATTTGGTAATCCCAAAACTCGTGTTGCTAATACATACTCTCTCTCTTTAACACTAAGGACCTCAGCACGCACCATCCTAGCTACTCCCATCCAACTTGTCAGACCTATTATAATCATTACATTTATAAGACTAGGCTTTAAAAATCCAATCACGGCTAAAATAAGAAAAAATGATGGAAAGCAAAGCATTATATCTACAAATCTCATTATAACCACATCAATAATACCACCATAAAATCCAGAAACTAAGCCTAAAATTGTCCCTATAAGAATAGAAATTCCTACAGCAACAAACCCCACAAACAGTGACACCCTGGTACCATAGACAACCCTGCTAAAAACATCTCTCCCTAGATCGTCCGTTCCAAAAAAATGATCTTTTGAGGGAGGTAAAAAAATATTGTTTAAATCTATTTTAAATGGATCATGTGTAGCTATAATAGGTGCAAAGATAGCAATTATAAAAAACAATCCTACCAAAATAAAACCTATCCAAAAGAGCTTATTTTCTCTCTTTACCATACCTAATCCTTGGATCAGCCAATGCATAAGCCACATCAGCAATAAGATTGCCTATTAGAGTAAGAACAGCACCAATAACAAGTATCCCCATAATTGTAGGATAGTCTCTCATCATAACTGATTGATAAAAAAGTTGCCCCATTCCAGGTAATCCGAAAATTGATTCAAAAATCACACTGCCACCTATAAGCCCAGGAATGGATAGCCCTAAAATTGTAATTACAGGTAATAAAGCATTTTTCAAAGCATGCTTAAAAAGTATCTTCCTTTCGGGCAAACCTCTAGCCCTAGCTGCCTCAATATATTCATCATTCAAAACATCAAGCATACTATTTCTTGCAAAACGTGAAAGTCCAGCAAGTCCACCAATTACGGATATTCCCACCGGTAAAATAGTATGTTTTATAATATCTAATACTTTTCCAGCTATTGTTAACGATTCATAATTATATGATTTTAACCCTGCTATGGGAAGCCACCCCAAAATAACTCCAAAATAATACATACAAAGAAGAGCTAACCAAAAAGTGGGTATAGCAAAACCTATAAAAACAAATATAGTAAATCCTCTATCAAAAATAGTGTCTTTATAATATGCAGACAAAACCCCCAATGGCAAAGCAATTAAAAATATAAGAAGCATAGATGTTATATTTAAATAGAGTGTTAATGGTAATCTTTCCTTAATCTTTTCCAAAACAGGTTTTCTATCAGCAGCAAAGGACTCTCCAAAATCAAATCTAACAAGCTTTTTTAGCCATAACCAATATCTAATATGCAGCGGCTTATCAAGATTATAAAGTTTTATAAACTTAGCTCTAGCTGTCTCAGATATTTTAGGATTCATCTGCGAAAGAAATTGCACAGGATCTCCAGGTGCTAAATTTATCACCAAAAAACTGATTAGCGTAATTCCTACAAGAAGTGGAACCATACCTAATAGTCGTTTAACAATATAAGCTAACATACTACCTACTGGATAAAATGATACTTCTGTTCAGATTTTGGGACATACCATTTTATAAAATTATACATAAGACCTGCAGGTGCAGGATTAACGTTTTTAAAGCGTTTGTGAAGCGCAATCAGTGCATCAGGCACATATAAAAACGTATAAGGTTGTTCCTCGGCAAGAATCTCTTGAATCTTAAAATAGTATCCTTTTCTTTTCTCAATATCAAACTCTGTCCTCGCCAGTTCAATAAGTTTATCAACCTCTTTATTTTGATAACATATAAAATTTAGTTTTTTATCCCTGCAGTTTGATGAATGCCAAACATCATATAAATCTGGTTCTTGCGGAATACTCCATCCCAAGATTACAACTTGAAAATTCCTCTTATCAATATATTCACTAATGAAAGTAGCCCATTCCAAAATTCTTATTTCTACATCAACACCTATTTTTTTCCAACTCTGTTGTATTATCTCAGCAATTCGGCTACGTGTAGAATTTCCCTGATTTGTCAATATAGTCAATTTAAATTCTTTTTTCCCTTTTTCAAGTATACCATCACCATCACGATCTTTCCATCCAGCTTCCCTTAAAAGTTCTTTTGCTTTCTCAATGTCATATTCGTATCTTTTAACATTCGAATTATACCAAACAGTACCAGGTTTATAAGGTCCAGTTGCAACCTCACCCAATCCAAACAAAACACCTTTTATAATATCATCTTTTGGAGTGGCATAAGATAGTGCCTGCCTAACTCTTTTATCTACGAAAAATGAATTCTTTAAATTATAACCTATATAAGTATAAGAATTTGCCAGATATTTATATTTTTTATAACTCTTTTTAAATCTTGGATTTTCAGTTTGCCTCGTATATTGCAAGGGAGACAATCCCATCAAATCAATGTTTTCATTAAGCAGCTCTAAAAACATTGAAGATGTATCTGGAATTATTCTGAAAATATATCTTTCAATGTAAGGTTTCCCTTCAAAATAGTCCCCATTAGCAATTAACGTAATATGATCTTGAGACTTCCATTCAAAAAACTTATAAGGCCCTGTTCCCACGGGTTTTCTCTGCAAAGGGGATTTTGTGATTTCCACCCCATTAAGTAGATGTGAAGGCAAAATAGAAACAGTCCAGCTCGCAAGCGCAGGTGCATATGCCTTTTTATAAAAAACTTTAACTGTATAATTATCAAGAACCTTTACTTTATCTATCAATCTAAAATCAGCATCATAAGCTGTAGGAGTTTTCTCATCAACTATAATTTTATAAGTAAACTCCACATCTTTTGCTGTAAATGGTGCTCCATCATGCCATTTAACACCTTTACGCAAAAAAAATGTTATTATTTTTTTATCTTTTGAAACTTCCCATTTTTCAGCAAGATCACCAACAAGCTGTAGATTCTTATCATATTTCAATAACCCATTATATATAAGTCCTGCTACAGAATGAGATGCTGAATCTGTTGCTAATATTGGAATAAGGTTGCTAGCATCCCCAATACTACCTTCTACAAGCGCATCACCATAAGCTTTAATTTTATCATATGAACTATTTTTATAATTAGTAGAAGGGGATTCATTCTTCTCTCCACCACTACACGAAAACAAACTAACTACAAAAAAAAATATATATAATAACTTAAAAAACCTCATTTGCTTTGCATTGGTACCTTTGGAGAAGATTGATTGTTTTGAATTGGTGATGAAACTGGGATTTTATTTAAAATAGATTCTCCTGTTCTGTTTTTTGACAAGATTGTAAGCGTAATTGAGGTAAAAAAGAAAACTATAACAAGGATTGTTGTTATTTTATTCATAATATTAGCAGGTGTAGCCGGCCCAAAAGTATCAGAAGACCCACCACCAAAAGCCGAACCTAAATCAGATTCTTTACCTGACTGCAATAAAACTGCCAAAATCAACAAAATACTAACAAACACATGAATTGCTATAATAACTGAATACATTTTCCACCTCTATTCATAAAATTTTAAAATTTTCACAAAACTTTCAGCATTTAGGCTCGCACCACCAACAAGCGCACCATCAATATTTTCAGCACTCATAAGATCTTTTATGTTTTCAGGTTTAACACTTCCGCCGTATAAAATTTTAAGATCTTTTGCAATATTTTCACTGTAAAGTTTCGAAATAAAACCTCTGATCGCTCTATGCATAGCTTCCGCATCATCCTTAGAAGCTGTCTTCCCTGTCCCAATTGCCCAAACAGGCTCATACGCAATCACAACCCTCTTCATATGATCAGGACCTAAATCTTTCACCCCAAGCGCTATTTGCCTCAATACTGTTTCAGTTTCACATCCTGCTTCTCTATCTTCCAGTAACTCACCAACGCATAAAACAACAGTTAATCCTTTCTTTACAGCCTGATGAACTTTTTTGTTTATGACCTCATCACTTTCTTTAAAAATATGTCTTCTTTCTGAATGTCCTAAAATTACATAGTTTGCACCCACAGATAATATCATATCTGCCGACACTTCTCCAGTGTAAGCTCCAGAATCCTCAAAATATATATTTTGAGCAGCTAGTATGTGACTATCATTCAAATATTTTTTTATCTCACTCAAAGCAACGAATGGTGGAGCAAATCCATAATCCACTTTTAGTTGATCAACGCCACTATCTATTATAGACTTTACAAGGTTCACCCCTTCAGAAACTGTAAGATTCATCTTCCAATTACCAATTATAAGTGGCTTTCTCATTTCTCAGATTCCTCCACTTTTTTATCGTTATTAACCATATCCTTCCCCATAATACAATTCCCATTAAAAGTCACTCCATCCTCAATTATTAATGATGGAGTCTTAATAGTACCTTTAACAAATGCTGGTTTATACAATTCAACTTTATTTTTTGCAACAATATTTCCATCGAAAAAACCAGAAATTTTTACAACGCCAGCCTCTATATTTGCCTTAACTTTCCCAGTCTCAGCCACTACAAAAGTATCACTACTTTTTACCTCTCCTTCAAACTCCCCATCAACCCTAACTAAACCATCAAAAACTAATGTCCCCTCAAATTTGGTGTTTTTACCTAAAAAAGCATTAATAGTATTATTTTCCTGCTTACTACTTTTTATCATGACTCGCCTCTCAAGATATTAATAATTCTATCAAGTTCATCGCTTGTATTAAAATTTATAACAATAGCACCACCTTTTTTCTTCATCCTAATATCAATTTTAGTTTTAAAAAAATCTTCAAGCTCTTCTTCAAGCGCCATAATAAAAACATTTTTATTTTTATCTTTATTAGTAGTTTTTTTACTTTTTCTTTTTACCAGCTTTTCTACATCTCTTACAGAAAGATTTTTATCAATAATTTCCTTTAAAACAAACAACCTATACTCAATATCTTCTATACCAAGAAGCGCTCTTGCATGCCCTTCACTAATATGCCCTTCTTTTAGAGCTTGAAAGCTCTTTTCGTCAAGATTTAAAAGCCTTAAAGTATTTGCTACTGCTGCCCTACTTTTCCCCACAATGGAAGCTATCTGTTCTTGAGTATAGCCAAATTTTTCCATTAGTGTCCTAAACGCCTCTGCCAATTCAACAGGATTTAAAGACTCTCTTTGTATATTCTCTATTAAACCTATTTCAATTTTTTCTTTCTCTGTAGTTTTATCTATAATAATCGCCGGTATCTTTTTTAATCCCGCAAGAGCAGCTGCTCTCCATCTTCTTTCACCAGCTAAAATAATATACCCATTTTCAAACCTTTCTACTAATATTGGCTGTATAACCCCTTTTGATTTTATTGAGGCAGCAAGCTCTTCAAGTTTCTCCTTATCAAAAAATTTGCGAGGCTGGTTTTCATTCGGCTTAATATCCATTACATCAATTTCTTTTACAGTTTTCCTCTCTTCATTATCCTCATTTTTTCTCGAAGGGATTAAAGATTCTAAGCCTCTTCCCAAAGGGTTTCTCTTACTCATCTTCTGTTTATCACCTCTTTTGCAAGTTCTATATAACTTTCAGCACCTTTTGATCTAATATCGTAAGATATTATAGGTAATCCATGACTTGGAGCTTCACTTAATTTAACATTTCTAGGAATAATTGTTTTAAACATATCATCTCTAAAATATTCTCTAACTTGCCTGTAAACTTCTTTCGATAAATTATTTCTAGGATCATACATTGTTAACAATATCCCCTCTAATTTTAAGTTAGGATTTAAACTTTCTTTTATTAATCTTACCGTGTTTAAAAGCTGACTCAATCCTTCCAAAGCATAATACTCACACTGCAATGGAATTAGTACAGTATCAGCTGCAGTAAGAGAATTTATTGTAAGCAATCCAAGCGATGGTGGACAGTCAATAATTATAAAATCATAATCATTCTTTTTCTTTTCAAGATGTCTTTTCAACCTTGTTTCCCTCGATAAAACAGTTACTAGTTCGATTTCAGCTGCTGTTAAATCTATTTTACTAGGAACCAAAAACAAATTATTAATTTTTGTTTCAAAAGTCACATCATCTAATTCTAAATTACCCACAATAACATCGTATACACTTTTATCAAGCTCGTGAGGTAAATACCCAAGCCCACTTGTAGCATTACCTTGTGGATCCATATCAACAATCAAAACTTTTGCTTCTGCAATAGCAAGAGCAGAAGATAAATTAACAGCTGTGGTTGTCTTTCCTACACCACCCTTTTGGTTTGCCACTGCAATAATTTTACCCATAACTTTGAAGATTACTCCATAATAAGATAAAAATCAAGTTTATGATTTCCTGTAATCATTTATTTTTCTAAATTTAAAAGGATTTGCCTTATTAATTTTTGTACTATGCTTTTAATTATAAAATTAAATTTTTTCCATAAAAATGTTATCATAATATAACTCTATAAGTACATTTTAGCTTAGTTTCTATCCTCTAAATAAATTAACAACTCCATTAAAGTAAACATTCGCTTAGCTAGCAATTTTTTTAACATTAACCTAAAAACAACAGAAGTAAGTTCTGCATCAAAAAGCGCTCTGTGCCTTTTATAAGGAGAATTTAACTTAACATTATATTGTTCCATCAAGGCATCAAGGTTGTGATATCTATTATATATATTAATTTTTCTAGATAGAGTAAGAGTATCTATTACAAAGTCAAAGGGATTACTAATAGAATAATCCTTCATAATACATTTCAAAAAATTCATATCTTTCTTTGCATTATGAGCTACAAGAATACAACCTCTTGCATACTCCAAAAATTTATAAAATGCTAAACATTCATCCGGTGCATTCTCGACATCTTTATCTGTTATGCCATGGATAGAAACCGAATTATCTGGTATATGCATACCAGGGTTAACTAACAAATGAAACTTGTTTTTATAATCCACCTTTAAACCTGGCTTTATCTTCACTGCACCTATCTCCACAATCCTGTCTCCATCAAATGGACGAACTCCTGTCGTCTCAATATCAAAGACACAATACTCAAGTTCATCTATTCGAGAATCTAGCAAGTCAGACTTTTCTAATATCATCCTATTTACTAATTATCCTTGAAATATCATTATAAAAAGCAAAAAACATAAGAGCTATCAGTAAAGCTAAACCTATATATTGAGAAACTTCTCTTACTTTTACACTTACAGGCCTACCTCTTATCATCTCTATAATATAAAAAAAGAGGTGTCCACCATCAAGCACTGGAATTGGTAAAAGATTTAAAATAGCTAGATTAATACTTATTACAGCCATAAATGCCAATAAACTTGCAAACCCGGTCTCAGCTGTCTGCTTTGCCATCTGAAATATCATTATTGGTCCACCTATATTATCAGCGGGCACCACCCTTTGAATAATCTTTACTATTCCGACCAAGGTTAATTTGGTAATTTCATTTGTTTTTTCCAATCCTAAAATAATTGCTTTAACTGGGTTATAACTGACTAAAATTGTATCACCTTTCGGAACAATCCCTATAAGTCCAACCTCATGATCTTCACCAAAAATATTTTTAACCACTGTTTTTTTGGGTACAACTTCTAAACTCAAAACTTTACCATTCCTTTCTATTTTCAAAATAATCTTTTGTCCTGCTTTCCCCTTAATATACTGACTCATATCATCCCAATATTTGATAGGCTTACCATCAATCTGAAGAATTTTATCACCTGCTCTAAGACCAGCTGAATAAGCAGGCATATCCTTTTTTACTTCACCAATAACAGGTAAAAATTCATTCACTCCCGTAATAAACAATACAGCAAATACAATTACTGCTAATAAATAATTAAACAACGGACCTGCAAAAACTATTAAAAACCTATGCCAAACAGGTTTTTCAAGAAACGCTCTATCTTTGTCTGACTCATCAATCCCTTCCTCCATATTTTCACCATACATTTTCACATACCCTCCTAAAGGGATTAATGAAATAGCATATTCTGTCTCACCCCATTTTTTAGTAAAAACAATAGGGCCAAAACCTATTGAAAACCTCAATACTTTTACATTAAACAATTTCGCAAAAATAAAATGTCCAAATTCATGAATAAAAACTAAAACTCCAAAAACAAGTATAGCAGAAATAATTCCCATCGAAACTCCTTACTTAGATTAATTTAGACACTAATTTACTACTTCTTTCTCTTGCTAATTTATCCATATTTATTATTTCTTCAATATCCATTACATCTTTTACAATAAAATCTTCTACTGTCCTTTCAATTATTTTAGGAATTTCATTAAACCCTATTACTTCATTAAGAAAAGCACCCACTGCAATTTCATTAGAAGCATTCAATGCTATATAAATACTATTCTTATCTACCTTCAGTGCTTCCATTGCAATCCTTAGACAAGGATACCTTTCAAAATCTGGTCTAATAAAAGAGAGTTTCTTTAGTTCAAAAAAGTTCAATCTCGGAATATCTAATTTTACCCTTTCAGGATAACTAATTGCATAAGATATAGGTATTTTCATATCAGGAATTCCCATTTGTGCAAGATAGCTCCCATCACAGAAAGCTACAAAAGAATGAATTATACTTTCAGGGTGAATTACAACATCAAGTTTATCATATCCTACATTAAATAAAAATCTTGCCTCAATTAATTCTAAACCTTTATTCATCATCGTGGCAGAATCTACAGTTATTTTTCTTCCCATACTCCAGTTAGGATGATTCAACGCTTCGTCTACACTAATAAATTCAAATGAATCTATAGGTCTGTTACGAAAAGGTCCACCACTGGCAGTTAAGATGATTTTTTCAAGATAATTTATGTCATGACCTAGAAGACATTGATAAATTGCAGAATGTTCACTATCAACAGGAATTATCTTAGCCCCATTTCTTTTTGCTGTCTCATTTAACAACCTTCCAGCAGCAACCATAGATTCTTTATTGGCAAGAGCTATATCAATCCCTCTCTTCAAAGCACAATAAGTAGGTATCAATCCAGAAAATCCTACAGCTGCTGAAAGCACTATATCTATTTCTTCATTTTCAATAATTTTCAATAACTCATTAACTCCTGTCAAAACTTTATCTTTAAAAAAATTCTCTGATGTTAATACAAGATACTTTGCATTTACCCTTTTTCCTTTTTTTATTAAATCATCAATTTGACGATGAGCTGTTAAAAAAATTACCTGAAAATTTTCTTTCTCTCGCTCGATAATATCTATTGCCTGACTACCAATTGAGCCAGTGGCACCAATGATCCCTATTTTTCTCATATTACCTCATAAAAAAATAAATATAATAATAAAGAGCAGGGGCACCAAAGACAAGAGAATCAATTCGGTCCAGCATCCCCCCATGTCCCGGGAAAATAGAACCGCTGTCTTTTACTCCTGATTTTCTTTTAAACATGGATTCCACTAAATCACCTAGAACTCCAGCAGTTACTATAATTATTGAACTAAAAATAATATCCAAGAAACTCATTTTTAAAAAAAATAACCCATAAATTACTGCAGCTATGATACCACCAAAATATCCAGCAACAAGCCCTTCGATACTCTTCTTAGGACTGATAAGCTCATAAAGTTTATTTCTACCGTATTTTATACCAAAAAAGTAAGCAAAACTATCACTCATCCAGATAATAAAAAATAAATAAAAGATAAAATGATACCCCTCATGCCTTAATAATTGGAGATGTGAAAACATAAAAGGCACATATAATACAGATAAAAGCGTTATTGAAATAGTCTTATATGTATCATCTAAGGGCTTTGACCCAAGTAATTTCAATACAAGAGTAAAAAAACAAACCATAAAAACAGCAAATAAAAATATATTCATATCATTCAAATAAAAAGCAAAAGGAATAATAAATGCACCAACAAAGGTTGGTACCTTCAAAAATTTAAATTCACTTCTATCAATTAACATCGAAAATTCATACGTAGCAATAAGTATAACTACCTCAAGTAGTAAAAAGAAATAAAAATCACTAAGATAAATAACTCCAAGCACCAGAAAAGGGATTATCACAAGAGCTGTTAATACCCTTTTTTGCTTTTCGCTCAAATATTCCCCCTCCTTATCTGTTCATCTGTCATACCAAATCGTCTATCCCTATTTTGATAATCAAAAATAGCTTTATCAAACTCTGCTTCATCAAAATCAGGCCACAGTGTCTTAGTAAAATAAAGCTCAGCATAGGCAAGACGCCAAAGCATAAAATTACTTATTCTCATTTCTCCACTTGTCCTAATAAGAAGATCAATATCAGGTACTTCTGGTGAATATAAAAAACCTGAAAAAACTTTTTCATCAATATCTTTAATATCACTAGCCAATATTTTATTAACAGCATCAACAATCTCTTTTCGACCACCATAATTTAGTGCCAGATTTAACACCATACCAGTATTATTCTTTGATGTTTCAATAAGTTTTAAAACCTTGCTTCTTGGCTCATCCGGTAGATCTATTAGCCTACCAGATACAACAAACTTTATATCTTTTTCAATAATCTCAAAAAACTTTTTATCCACAAATTCACTCAACAACATCATTAATCCGCTTACTTCATCTTTAGGTCTAAGCCAGTTCTCAGTAGAAAATGCAAACAGAGACAAATACTTTATACCAATATTAGCAGCATGACTGACTATTTTTTCAACAGCCTTCACACCTGCTCTATGACCAAAAATTCTTGGTAAGCCTCTTTTTTTCGCCCATCTTCCATTGCCATCCATAATGATGGCAACATGGCTAGGTATTTTCTCCTCTTGCACTATATTTCCATAATCTCTTTTTCTTTCTTCTCTGTTATCTCATCAATTTTCTTAATATATTCGTTGGTAAGCTCCTGAATCTTATCTAAAGCTTTTCTTGCTTCATCTTCTGAAACTTCTTTATCTTTCTCAAGTTTCTTAATTTTATCATTACCTGCTCTTCTCTCATTCCTTATTGCTACTCTTGCTTCTTCAGCCATTTTATTTACCAGTTTAACGAGCTCTTTTCTTCTTTCTTCTGTTAGAGCTGGGATAGGCACCCTAATCATTTTCCCATCATTAGAAGGATTTAAATTAAGCCCACTGTTCATTATAGCTTTTTCAATTACAGGTACCATATTCGGCTCCCATGGCTGAATAGTAATTAAGCGTGGATCAGGAACTTGTATTGTAGCCACTTGTGGTATTGGCGTGGGCGTACCATAATAATCAACTTTGATATTTTCAAAAAGAGCAGCTGATGCCCTACCAGTCCTAACCCCTTTTAATTCTTCTTTGTAAAATGAAATAGTTTTCTCCATTTTCTCTTTTACTTCATTATAAACATCATTAATCATAGTTTCCCTCCACTAAAGTTCCTATTTTTTTGCCAAGTAGTATATTCTTCAAATTTCCTTTACCAAATAGGTCAAAAACAATTATCGGTATTTCATTATCCATACACATACTAATAGCAGTAGAATCCATTACTTTAAGACCTTTGTTAAGCACTTCAAGATATGTGATAGCATCAAATTTGACAGCATCTTTATATTTTACAGGGTCTGCATCATAAACACCATCAACTTTAGTTGCTTTTAATACTACATCAGCATTTATTTCAGAAGCTCTTAAAGTTGCTGCCGTATCAGTAGTAAAATACGGATTACCAGTACCAGCTCCAAAAATTACAACTCTCCCCTTTTCTAAATGTCTTATAGCTCTTCTTCTGATAAAAGGTTCAGCGACCTGTCTCATCTCAATAGCCGTTTGAACTCTGGTAGAAACACCCATATTTTCAAGAGCATTTTGTAAAGCAAGTGAGTTAATCACAGTAGCAAGCATACCCATATAATCAGCAGAAACTCTATCCATCCCCTTTGCAGATTCTGAAACACCCCTAAAGATATTACCACCACCAACAACGATACCTATTTGAACCCCCATCTCATAAATTTCTTTAATCTCTGAAGCAATATACTTAACTACATCACCATCAATTCCAAAATTTTGCTTCCCCATTAGTGCTTCACCACTTAACTTTAACAAAATTCTTTTGTACTTAATTTCACTCATATTCACCCTCAATATCTTTTTCACCTTTTAAAATAAATCTAAAAGTAACCTCCTTGTTAATATATGGGAAAAACACATTTTCTACATACTCAACTGTATAGATTTTCTTAAAATTAACAATCTCAATCTTTATATTTTCTGCTCTAACAGGAATATTCAATTCTTTAGCTTCTTCTAACAAATTCTTTTTTACGTTAAAATCAGGAAATCTTTTCTCACTATAAATAATATTATTAAAGGCATTTTTATATATATAATATTTAACCCAGGGTGTTGCCACTAATAACGCAACATAAATTAAAATAACAACAAAAACAGCCTTGATAAAAAACCTAATCATAACCTCTCAATCTATAAAATTTTTATTTATTTTATCATAATTAATGTATCGTTTTCAATATTCTATTCAATCTCAACTCAAACCCACCTGAAAATTTCCATGACCAATAAATTATCCATGCTTTCCCTTTTATTTTATCTTCAGAAACAAAACCCCAGTATCTACTATCATAACTTGAATCCCTATTATCTCCCATTACAAAATAAAATCCCTTAGGGACAACAAAAGCCGGAGTGTTATCCCTTGGAGTAAAGTTCCCTGGAAGCGTAAAACCTGATGTATGAATAACATAAGGCTCCATAACCTTTTTATCATTAACATATAATTCTTTATTAATTATTTGTATCTTATCACCAGGAACGCCTATAACCCGTTTTATAAAATCTTTTGAAGGCTCTATAGGCCACTCAAAAACAATTATATCTCCACGTTTAGGTTTTGAAAATTTATAGGCAAGCTTATTAACCAGTATATGATCTCCTATCAAAAGAGTATTCAACATAGAACCTGATGGTATTTTGTAAGCCTGGATAACAAAAGCTCTTATTATCATTGCAATTACAAAAGCAACTACCAACGAGTCAATAGTATCTCTTATGTTATTTTTCTTTGTATTTTCATTCATATCAATCCTCACCAAGCTTCAATACTGCTAAGAACGCCTCTTGAGGCACATCTACTTTACCTATTTGTTTCATACGTTTCTTACCTTCTTTCTGTCTTTCCAAAAGTTTCTTTTTCCTTGTAATATCCCCACCATAACATTTAGCAGTCACATTTTTTCTATAAGCTTTTACCGTACTCCTTGCAACAATTTTGTTTCCAATAGCTGCTTGAATAGCAACATCAAACATCTGCCTTGGTATCAGCTCTTTTAACTTATCTACAAGCTCTCTCCCTTTATAATAAGCATGTTCGCGATGAACAATTACACTCAGGGCATCCACAGGCTCTTTATTTATCAAAATATCAAGTTTTACCAAATCACTCGGTTTATATCCAGAAAACTCATAATCAAAAGATGCATAACCTTTGGTTCTTGACTTAAGTCGATCATAAAAATCTATGACAACCTCAGATAATGGAATTTCATATTCTAAAATCACTCTTTTTTCAGATATGTAATTAAAATTCTTTTGAATCCCCCTTTTTTCTTGCAAAAGCTGCAAAACCCCTCCCAAATACTCAGAGGGGACAATTATTGTAGCTAATATATAAGGTTCTTCAATAACCTCAAGATCCCCTATTGCTGGTAAATCTGCTGGATTATCAATCTCCAAAACTTCTCCATTCTTCTTTTTTACCCTATAAACTACTGTTGGCGCTGTAGATATCAAGTTCAGATCAAACTCTCTTTCTAGCCTCTCCTGCACTATTTCCATATGCAAAAGTCCAAGAAATCCACACCTAAATCCAAATCCCAAAGCAGCAGAATTTTCTGGTTCAAAAGTAATTGAACTATCATTCAAAGATAATTTTTCCAAAGCATCTCTCAAATCATCGTAATCCTTAGTATCAACGGGATATATTCCACAAAAAACTACGGGTTTAACTTTTTTAAAACCTGGAAATGGTTGCGTGGTTGGATTATCGGGTTTTGTAATTGTATCCCCTATACTAACATCTTTTAATTCCTTTATGCCAGCAATAATAAACCCTACTTCTCCAGCAGACAACTCACTCACGTCTTTAGCCAAAGGTGTAAACACTCCAACTCGTGTTACTTCATATTCTCTGTCAGAGGACATAAATTTAATTTTATCCCCTTTTTTAATCTTACCATCGATTACTCTAATTAGAGTAACAACACCTTGGTAAGAATCATACCATGAATCAAAAACCATTGCTTTTAAAGGTGCATTGATATCTCCCGCAGGAGGAGGTATTTTTCTTACAACTGCCTCAAGAATCTCTTTTGTTCCAACCCCTTCCTTTGCACTAGCAAGTATAGCTCCACTTGCATCAATCCCTATAACATCTTCAATTTCCCTTTTAACCTTTTCAGGATCCGCTCCAGGCAAATCAATTTTGTTTAAAACAGGGATTAACTCTAAATCATTATCTAAAGCCAAATAAACATTTGCTATAGTTTGTGCTTCTACCCCTTGGGAAGCATCGACCACAAGTAAAGCACCTTCACACGCTGCAAGGCTTCTCGAGACTTCATATGTAAAATCTACATGCCCAGGAGTATCAATTAAATTTAGCTGATATTTATTGCCATCATCTGCTTCATAATAAAGTCTAACTGTTTGAGCTTTGATTGTTATCCCTCTTTCCCTTTCAATATCCATTTTATCCAATACCTGTTCTTTCATTAATCTTTTATCCAAGGCACCAGTAAACTCAATCAATCTATCTGCCAACGTAGATTTACCATGATCAATATGAGCAATTATCGAAAAATTCCTAATATATTTCTGCCCCATTAAAAATAAACTCCCTAAATCTTACTTCTTCCCACACAGATATAATTAAACCCAAGTTTTCTCATTTTGGATGGTTCGTAAATGTTTCTTAGGTCAGCTAAGTTCTTCTCTCTCATTAAACCACCAATTCTTTCCATATCAAGTTTTCTAAACTGATTCCACTCGGTAACAATAGCCAAGCAATCAGTATTATGCACTGTCTCATACTCATCAGTACAATACTCCACTTTATCTCCAAATATCTTTTTTGCATTATCCATTGCAATAGGATCAAAAACCTTTATTTTTGCTCCATATTTAAGCAGTTCATTTATTATTACAATTGCAGGAGACTCCCGCATATCATCTGTGTTAGGCTTAAAAGCCAATCCGAGTATAGATATTACCTTGCCATCAAGACTACCTCCTTTTTTCTCAACTCCAAGCAACCCCATAATCTTGTCAACCATTCTGAGTTTTTGTTTTTCATTAACATCTATGGCTGCCTCAACAACCTTAAATTGGTAACCATGTTCTTTAGCTATATTACACAGAGCAAGAGTATCTTTTGGAAAACATGAACCTCCATAGCCAGGCCCAGGATGAAGAAACTTAGGACTAATACGACCATCCATTCCCATTGCTTTAGCTACCTTATGCACATCTGCACCTACTAGATCACATAAGTTTGCCACTTCATTTATAAATGTAATTTTTAAGGCAAGAAACGCATTGGATGCATATTTTATCATTTCTGCAGTTTCGATGTTTGTAACAACAAATGGTGCTTCACCTAAATAATGAGCACTATAAATATCTTTCATAATAGCTACTGCTTCATCACTCTCTGCACCAATAACTATTCTATCAGGTCTCATGAAATCATTTACAGCAGCTCCCTCTCTTAAAAATTCAGGATTACTCACCACATCAAACTTGTACTTTTCCCCTACAATATTTCTAATTATCTTTTTTACTTTCTGACCTGTCCCTACCGGAACAGTACTTTTATTTACTATCACTTTGTATCCATTCATATAATTAGCAATATTTTTAGCTACATTTTCCACATAGGTTAAATCAGCACTTCCATCTTCTTTAGGTGGAGTACCAACTGCTATAAAAATGACAAGATTATTTTTTACTGCTTCTTCAATATCTGTGGTAAACCTCAACCTACCAGCTTTACTGTTTTTCTCTACAATTACATCAAGTCCTGGTTCATAAATAGGTATTTCTCCTCTATTCAACATTTCAATCTTCTTTTCATCTATATCTACACAGGTTACAAACATACCAAATTCTGCAAGGCACGCACCGGTCACAAGACCAACATACCCCGTTCCAACAACTGCAATCCTCATCTTTTTCCTCCATTAAAATCTAAAGACTTCACAATCAAGCTAAATCGTTAAAAACTAACCCAGAATCAAGTTTAGGATAAAAATATGTGGACTTTTGTGGCATAACAAGACCATTTTCTGCGATTTCTCTTATTATTTCAATATCCACTCCCTTAATAATAAACGCAACAATATCTTTTTCCTTTTCTATTTTTCCAATTTGCTCCATATTTTGAACAAAATAAATCCCTTCCTTCTTTAGCAGTTTTTCATCAGTATATCCAATTACACCTTTTAAAATGGTTTCCTGCAATACATAGGTATCCACTTTTCTATAAATTGGATGTAACTTTTCATATTCTTCATCTCTTATTCTGATTATAAAAAAATCACCCTTTCTATACATTAGAAATGATGGGATCTCAGAATTAAACAATAATCCTTCTCCCTCATCAAGACTATCTACCTTTCTAACATCATACATCTTCTTAATATTACTCATTAAATTATCAAAATCATTATTATATTCTACTACTCGATGGGTTGGAAAAACTTTAAGGCCTTCATCATAAAAATTTACAAACATCATCATGACAAAATCATACGGCTTAATCTCGTCATCAGAATCATTATTTAACTCTCTCATATAATCTCTATATCTCAATGCTGTTTCATATCTGTGATGACCATCAGCGATATAGATTTTTTTATCTCTCATAAAATTAGATATCTCTTTTTTTAATTCATCATCACTAATTAGCCATAGACTGTTTTTCACACCTTCATCGTTCACTGCAGAAGCAATAGGCATATCTTTCTTAATTAAAGAGAATAACTTTTCCAGTTTATTTGATTTATCAATATACAACCCAAAGATCTGACTAAAATTGGCCTTTGTAGCTTTCATCAGATTAAACCTATCCATTTTAGGACCAGCCAGTGTTTTTTCATGAGGATATACATTCCCTTTACCATATTCTTCTAGCTTCATTAAACCAATAAAACCCGTCCTAATATACTTCTTCCCCTCATACTCATATTCCTGCTCATAGAGATAGAAAGAGGGTTCATTATCTTTTATTAAAATCCCTTCTTCTTTCCATTCATTATAAAGTCTTGCAGCTTCTTCATACTTATTTTCGCCATCAGGTAAGATTAATCTTACCACATTATATGGAGATTTTAGCTTTAATTTTTCTTTTTGTTCCTCACTAATTACATCATATGGTGGAGCTAATACCTGTTTCAAAAGTGTCTTTTCTAAATTATACCTTACCCCTTTAAACGGTTTCACTATTACCACAGGCGCCTCCTCAAGACATTTTAATCCTGGCAAACTTCTTTTTGCCAACTTTTAATATAAATTCGCCTTCCCCTAACTCTTTGTATATATCTTCTACTCTAACTCCATCTATATAAATTGCACCTTGATTGGCAAGTCTTCTAATCTCACTATTAGAAGCAGCAAATTTAACTTCTTTTATTATATCTATCAGTTTCATACCTTTATGTAAAACAAACTCAGGAATATCATCAGGAATTTCTTTTTTACTAAACAATGCTTCGAACTTCTCTCTTGCATTTTTCGCATCTTCAGTACTATGAAACCTCGTAACAATTTCTGCTGCCAACTGTTTTTTAGCTTCCATTGGATGCAAAATTCCATTTTTTATATTGACCTTCATTTTTTCAATCTCATCTTCACTTTTATCTGACAGTAAAAGATAATATCTAAACATCAGCTCATCGGATATAGACATTATTTTACTAAACATGGTAAAAGGATCCTCGGTAATCCCAACATAATTACCAAGGGATTTACTCATTTTCTGCACACCATCAAGCCCTTCTAGAATAGGCATAGTAATTGCAATCTGAGGTTCTTGTCCATAATCTCTTTGCAATTCTCTACCAACCAACAGGTTAAATTTTTGATCTGTACCACCAAGCTCAACATCTGCCTTTAAAGCCACAGAATCATAACCTTGAACAAGTGGGTATAAAAACTCGTGAATACTAATAGGTTTCTTTGCTGCATATCGCTTTGAAAAATCATCTCTTTCAAGCATTCTAGCTACTGTATATTTTGAGGCTAATTTAATCATATCATATGATGTCATTTTATCCATCCAACTGCTATTAAACGCAACCTCTGTCTTTTCAGGGTCAAGGATCTTAAACACTTGTTCTTTATAAGTCTCAGCATTTTTAAGCACATCTTCCCTTGTAAGTGCCTTTCTTGTTTCAGATTTACCCGTAGGATCACCAATCATTCCTGTAAAATCTCCGATTAAAAATATTACTTGATGACCAAGATCTTGGAAATGTTTTAACTTTTGAATCAATACTGTGTGTCCTAGATGAAGATCTGGTGCAGTTGGATCAAAACCAGCTTTGATCCTTAATGGCTTATTTTCTTTAATCGCTCTTTCAAGTTTCTTTTTTAACTCAGCTTCAACAATGATTTCCTCTGTACCTCTACAAATTAACTTTAATTGCTCCTCTATAGGTAACAATCTATCCTCCTTATGCTGTTAAAATTTTTAAATAAGCATTTATCAGGGTATTCCCAAAAAAAATGTATATAAATGTACCCAAACCTATAAAAGGACCGAAAGGAATAGGGTAGTCCCTCTTTCTAGAAATAGCAATAAAAATAATACCAATAATTGCACCTAACAAAGAGCTCGCAAAGAGAATAAAAAATAGAGGCTTAAAACCCAAAAAACTACCTATCATTGCAAAAAGTTTAATATCTCCACCACCCATCCCTTCTTTGCCAGTCATAAGCTTATATACAAATCCTGGTATAAAAAGTAGAAAAAAACCTGCAGCAGCACCAATAATTGAAACAATTATTTTTTTTTCAAGCAAAGCAAATATAAATCCAGGAACAAATCCACCCAAAGATAATTCATCAGGGATAATCCCTGTTTCAAAATCATCATCTAAAGCTGTATTAAAATCTATTACTGCAGCACATAGAAGAATAGATAATAAAACAAAATTCTTAAAAAAAGTAATATCAAAACCATACATTCTATATAAAAATATTGAAAATAAACCTGTTATAACTTCAATTAATGGATATTGAAGGGAAATTGAAGAGTTACAATATCTACATTTCCCTTTCAAAAGTAAATAACTTATAACAGGTATATTATCATACCATTTAATTTTTTTATTACATTGTGGACATTTAGATGATGGTGTAACTATTGACTCTCCATAAGGGAGTCTACATATTATTACATTATAAAAACTGCCAAAAATTGTCCCTAATATAAAAAGTATAAATATATCCATATTATTGGTTTTCTTTTAAAGATACCTCAATGACAAAGTGTTCGTTATCTAGTTTAAAACTTACACCCAAACAAGGAACATTACTAGGTCTTTTTATCTTATGCCCCTTACCAGTAACAACATTTGGAATAGAAATCTTAAACTTAAGCCCCTTATCAGTGAAAATCTTCTTTGCACCACCTGCTATCATATTGATAAGCTCACCAACAGCATCAACTACTTCATCATCAACATTTTTTTTCTCTTCTCCAATAAATTTAGAAACAACTTTCAATGCCAGTGATTCAGGAAAACTTATTACTACAGAACCCACAGCTTGTCCTGTAAGACCTATTATCCCTGAAATATCAAAAGACGGTTCATCATCTTTTTTAATAAACAGTTTTTCTTTTTGAGGTCTTATCCCCAACATTGTTTCAAAAACAGCTAATGTTGACTCTATAAAAGGATTAATATGTTCTGCCTTCATTCTTTCCCCCGTTTTAACCCCACTATAATCATATTATTTTTATTTGCAAACTCTACACATTCTTCTTTATTCACTACAAATGTTCTACCTGATTCGAGAGCTAGCACTTTTCCTCCATTATCATTCATATTTTTTAATGTGTCAACCCCCACCGTTGGTACATCAAACCTTAAATCTTGAGAAGGCTTTGCAACTTTCACCACCACTGCATCTTTTTTAGCATATAAACAACCTCTTTTTACAGTTTCATCTGTACCCTCTATGGCCTCCACTGCCATAACAGCCATATCCTTTACAACAACAGTTTGTCCAATATCAAGCCTTCCAATTTCTTTTGCTATTTCAAAACCAAACTCAATATCTTTTAGCTCATTTTTAGTTGGCTTTTTCTTAGTAAGCACACCTTCTTCCACAATTAAATCCTTAAAAATATCTACCTGCCTTAAAACATGTATCCCTCTCTCCTCTAACAATTCTACTATTTTCAACATAATCGTATCATCTTTTCTATCCTTCAAGTGCATCAACACATTTATAGAAAATAAATCGAGTTTTAAGTTGCTATAAAGCAAAGATTTATTAATTTTACCAGCAAATAAAACAGCTTCCACTGACTCTTTTTCTAAAGTTTTTAATACTTTCCCAGCCTGTCCTACACTAAATGTATATATTTTATCAGATGCAGACGACAAATCAGTATTAATTTCCTCGTTAAAGGCTATAGTCACAACAAAATGGCCTTCTGCTTTTAGATTTTTAATAGCAATAGAGGGTAACTGTCCATAACCAGCTAACAAACCAACTTTCACAGATTTATTTTCCCCTATGTAAGATTTCATCGATTTTTAGTGCTATTTCCAAAGATTTTAATTCATGCTCTACAGAAACCATTCTACTACTTCTATTATCTATACAGTCAATAAAATGCTTTATTTCAAGTTTTAAAGGATTATCCTTATATACAAACATTCTCTCAAGGATATATTCATTTTTATAAGTTAACTCTTTATCTCCAAATATATGCTGACTCTGCCCTTGTCTGTAAATATTTATATCTTGATTTGTATAATCAAGATAAATATAAGCGTCCTTTTGAGCTATACTCATGGTCCTATCCTTTTTCTGATTAACTCTACTCACAATTATATTTACCACAGTTCCTTTTTTAAACTTTAAATTTACAGATGCTAAATCAGTAAGATTGGAATACACACGACTACCCTGTGCCTGTAAATCTACTACCTCATCATTCAAAATATTCAATATTATATCAATGTCATGAATCATAAGATCTAAAATTATACTATCATTTTTCATTCTTTCAACATAAGGCCCCACTCTACGCGATTCAATCAAAAAAGGATCACGCACAATTTTTTTAAGCTCCATAACAGCACCATTGAATCTTTCAACATGTCCAATATTTAATACAAGTTTATTTTCATCAGCAATCTTAAACAACTCTTTCGCTTCTTCTATATCTGTAGTTATAGGCTTCTCAACTAGAACATGTTTTCCTGATGCCAAACATTTTTTAGTCACTTCATAATGATACTTTGTGGGCACAGCCACTGTAACAGCATCTACAAGATCGAGCATTTCTTCATAGTTTGTATAACCTCTAACTCCTGTTTGCTTGGATAATTTATTAACTTCCTCTTCATTTACATCACATATCCCCATTAACTTAACTTCAGGAATTTCATCATATAAATTTAGGTGATACTTCCCCATTCTTCCAAGACCAATAAGTCCCATTTTTATCATACTTATCTCCTCACAACACCACGTTTTGAACTTTCAAAGAAATCAACAAATTCAATACCTTCTTGGGAATTAGCAATTAACTTCATTTCACTTATTGCTTCATCTTTTTTTAGCGATCTATTAAGATAAATTTTAAGAAGCTTTTTTAACTCACTTCTAACTTCAGGATGAATATTTCTTCTTCTCAATCCAACTACATTTAAACCATGTATTACAGCAGGATTCCCCTCCACAAGTGTAAAAGGTGGAACATCCTTCGTAATTCTACTCATACCACCAATCATAGCAAGTTTACCTACTCTAACAAACTGATGTACAGCTACAAAACCAGATATCACTGCAAAATCATCTACATGCACATGTCCAGATATACCAGAATAGCTTGTCAAAATTATACTATCACCAAACTTACAATCATGAGCTATATGACTACTCGCCATAATATAGCAATTATTTCCTATTTCAGTCACCCAATCTTCTTTAGTAGAAGCTCTGTGAATAGTAGTAAACTCCCTAATTACACAATTTTTCCCAATTTTAAGTTTTGTATCTTCACCCTTGTATGAAATATCTTGTGGTGGACCACCTAAATGAGCATTGGGAGAAATAACTGTATTATCAAGAATTTCTGTATTCTCCTCAATAACAGCACCAGCACCTATTTTGACTCCATCATGAATAATACAATTCTTACCTATATATACGTTTGGACCAATCTCAACATTTTGTCCGATCTCAACGGTTTTATCAATAATTGCTGATTTGTGAATCATTTTTGCACCATCGCCATAAATTCTGCCTCACATACAACTTGATTTTCAACTTTAGCTTCACCTTTAAGTTTCCAAACATCTCTTTTTCTTTTAATAACTTCCACTTCCAAAATAATCTGATCTCCAGGAACAACAGGTTTCCTAAATTTTGCATTATCTATTGCCATAAAGTACACTTTTGCATTCTTCTTCTCTTCCTCACTATAAAATTGAAAAGCCAAAATTCCACCAGCTTGAGCAAGCGCTTCAATTATCAACACCCCAGGCATAACAGGATTTTCAGGAAAATGCCCTAAAAAAAACTCTTCATTCATAGTAACATTCTTCAATGCTACTATCTTCCAATCATTCATCTCTTTCACACGATCCACTAAAAGAAAAGGGTATCTATGCGGTAAAATATCTTTTATCATATTAATATCCATTTTACCCCTCTCATTCTTTACCAATATATTTTTCTATATTCTTCAAAATCACTTGTGTTCTTAACCATTTTTTATGTTCCATTACAGGACTACCTGAATATATCCCTGGCTTTTTAATATTACTCGGAATACCAGCCCTTGATGCAATAATTGTCCCACTAGGGATATTTACATGATCTGCTATACCCGATTGACCTCCTACTATGACAAAATCTCCAATATTAGAACTACCTCCCACAGCAACCTGAGAAACAAAGATGCAATGCTTTCCAATTTTAACGTTATGTCCAATTTGAACTAGATTATCAATCTTAGTACCTTCTCCAATTACTGTATTACTTAATGTACCCCTATCTACAGTACAATTTGCACCTATTTCTACATTATCTTCAATAATAACAGATCCTACTTGTTTTATTTTTAGATGTCCTTTTGATGTATTAACATAACCAAAACCATCTGAACCTATGACTGTACCAGAATGTATAATTACGTTATTACCAATCACCACATCATCATAAATTGTAACATTAGGATAAATATGACAGTTCTTACCTATAATAACATTTTTGCCTATCACACATCCACGTTCTATCTTAGTATTCCCACCAATTTTGGCACCATCATCAACAACAACAAATTCACCG
Organism: Deferribacter abyssi; assembly: GCF_049472655.1. Taxonomy (NCBI): domain Bacteria; kingdom Pseudomonadati; phylum Deferribacterota; class Deferribacteres; order Deferribacterales; family Deferribacteraceae; genus Deferribacter; species Deferribacter abyssi. Next base: position 95,373 of record NZ_JAQNCS010000006.1, on the reverse strand, counting down.
ATATATACTGGTTTATCAATCTCTATATTTCCTACAATCACCGCTTTGTCGGAAATAGAATGGGTTACTTTTTCATCAGGATAAAAAAGATCAATAACAACCTTTAAAGCCCATCTAATATCTGGTACGAAAACATGAGGCTTTTCGATATGTTCACCTTTCAATGATTCTAATATAACAGCTGCTGAAAAATCTCCTTTGTTGAATATATCAACATGACCTTTTTTACCTACAAATGTAATTGAATTCTCAAGATTAGCATCAATTGCTGCCACATTATAAATATAAACGTCATCACCAATTATGTCAGTATTTAACACCTTGGCTATTTCACTAAGTTTCATTTTTGTTTTGCATGCCATTCTTTATTGTATCTCTCTATTACAAGATTTGTAATATCAACTTTCTTCGAGTTATACATCACACCTGCTTCTCTTACTTCCATAATAATATCATATTTTAGCTCTTTACCCAAAGCATCCACCACTTTTTTTAAGTCATTTGCAATTTTAGCAATATATTCCTTTTCTTTTTTCTTCAATTCTTCATTGGAATCTGCCACAAATCTTTTTAATTCTTTAAGTTTCTTTTGATACTCATCTAGTTTTGCCTGTTTCGCTTCATCTGATAGTAATGAGCTCTGATTGTTTATCTCCTCTTGCATCTTTTTTAGTTCATTCTGTTTTTCATTAATCTCCTGCTGCTTTTCACTGTATATTTTTTTCATTTTCTCAACAGCTGCTTTACCTGCATCACATTCATCAAGAGCTCTTTGCATATTGACAACACCAATTTTCAGTTCAGCAAAAGCTGAAAACGCTCCAAACAAAAAAATAGTTACCATAAATAAAATAATCTTTCTCTTCACTTTTCGCCTCCTGCTTTTATTTTAATTTAAAACATTCCACCAATAGAAAAGTCCCATCTATCTAGAGATTCCCCTTCTTTTCTGTCAAGCTTTCTCCCATACTCAAGTCTTAATGGTCCAATAGGACTAAACCATCTAAAACCAAAGCCAATAGATCTTCTTAAATCATAAGAAAAATAATCTTCCCCATTGTCATAAACCTGCCCAGCATCAAAAAATACAACTCCCTTTAGTTTAGCAGCTTCAGATAACGGAAATGTCACCTCAGCATTAAACAATACATATTTATCGCCACCATAATCATATCCAGTCTCATCTTTAGGTGATATATCACCATATTTAAAACCTCTTACACTATACATTCCACCCAATCTATAACGCTCATCAATGGGTATTGGATCACCATTTAAAGACTTCACATACCCTATCTCACCATGCAACATTCCTACAAATTTCCAAATTAGAGGAAAATACTGAGCAGTTTCAATCCCTGTCTTAACAAAATTATTATCTCCACCAAGAACACCACCAGCGTATTTTACAAAAACTCGAGATTTATTACCCTTTGTAGGGTCAAAAGGATTATCCAGAGTATTCCATACTAGCGATGGGGTAAAACTTATCGTGACTGTTTTACCTGCTTGCTCTTTAATATAATCGGACGCTGCATCATCTATATCATAAATATCAATCTTATCATAAGCTAGGCGATAATAAGCATAAAGCTTTCTTTTAATAACAGAATGTCCAAGTCTTAGTGCTCCACCCAATGATTTTTTTGTATATTCAAAATAACTACGTTTAAGGTTATAAAGGTCAAAACCAAATGTGATTGGCCTATCAAATAACCATGGATTTGTAAAACTCAAAGTATAATCTGTCCTTTTTGCTGAAAATTCTGACTTCAAGCTCAATTTATAACCCAGACCAAAAAGATTTTGCTGGGATACTTGAACTGTTCCTACAAAACCATCAAGTGTAGAGTACCCTGCACCAAGAGTAAACATACCTGTAGGTTTTTCCCTTACATCAAGTTTTAAATCAACCTTGTCCTGAGCTACCGGATCCTCAACTAGACTAACTTCCTCAAAATAACCGGTATTTTCAACATGCCTTTTAGATGCTTTTATTTTTTTACTGTTATAAATTTCTCCCTCATGAATATCAAATTCACGTCTTATTACTCTATCTCTAGTTTTAGTATTCCCATTTATAATTATCTCATTTATACGAACCAAAACATTTTCTTCAATCTTATAAACAATATTTACAGTTTGTTTTTCATCGTTTAATATCGTGTTTGGGTCTACATTTGCAAAAGCATAACCTATCTCTGTAAAAGCATCTGTTAACGAATCTATATCATGTCTAAATTTTTCACTTGAAAACAATTCTCCCTCTTTTAAACTTAACCGTTTTCTAAGATCAATATCTTTTATATGAACATTACCTTCAAAAACAATTTTTTTTACTTTATACGGTTTACCTTCGTGAATCCTAAAAGTAACTGTAATTTCTGTTTTATCATTGTTTAATTTTACTTCAGGTTCTGCTACTTTAACCCTCATATAACCATTATTTAAATATTTTGCTCTAATTCTTTCTCTATCAAGTTCAAGCTCTTCTCTTTTCAATTTTCCACTACCAGTTAACCATGAAAAAAATCCTTTCTCATCTGTTTCTATTACCTTTTTCAACTCCTTATCTTTAAAAACTTTATTGCCGTAGAAATTAATTTTTACAACCTTAGCTTCTTTACCTTCATCAATAGTAAAAATCAAATCTATACTATTATCCTTTCTCTCTTCAATATCATAACTAACTTTAACATTATAAAAATTTTCATCCTCATACTTTTTTCTGATTTCTGCTATACTCTGTTCAATTTTTCTTTTATCAAAAGGGTCACCTTCATGAATTACTAACAATTCTTTCAAAGTATCTTCTTTTATTTCATCATTACCTTCAAAATATATTTTATTAATAAAAGGTTTTTCTTTTACAATATAAGTAAGAACTACCTTCTCATCTTTCACTGTTAAATCAACTTTTATATCTAAAAATAGTCCGGTCTCATAAAGCTGTTTCACTGACTCATCTATTTTTTTTAAATCAAAATTTTCACCTGGCTTAACACTTTTTTCAATAATTGTAGATAAAGGTATTCTATGATTCCCTTTCACCTCCACCTTATCGATTTTAACACCAGCATAAACTGTAAAAGAAAACAAATAAACAAATAAAATCAGAGCAAATCTTTTAATCATCTAAAACCTCAACAATTTCTTTTACTCTCTTAAAATAAACTTTTGATAAATTTTTATTAGCAATCAACCTAGCAGTTGACTCCATTATAGTCTCAATCTCTTTAAGTCCATTTCTTTTTAAAGTCTCACCGGTAGAAACAAGATCAACAATTAAATCAGATAAACCTACTAGTGGTGCAAGTTCTATAGAACCATAGAGTTTTATAGTTTCAACAAAAAAACCTTTTTTGAAAAAAAACTGTTTCGTGATATTTGGATATTTTGTGGCAATCCTCAAATTATGGTTGTACTCTCTATCCCAACTTTTCAAACCTGCTACACACAATCTGCAATAACCAAATCTTAAGTCAAGAAACTCATAAACATCAGGTTCAAGTTCATCAAGTATATCTTTTCCAACCACACCCAAATGGCATGCTCCATTTTCCACATAAGTAGGTACATCCATGTTTCTCACAATCATAAAACGAATTCTGTTCTCAATATCTTCAAAAATCAATTTTCTAGATCTAAAATCTATACAATTTGCAGCGATATACTTATCAACTAATAATTTTATTGTGTCTTCAGCAAGTCTCCCCTTAGGAAGGGCAATATTTATAAACTCGTCAAACCCCATTTTTCTCTCTCTTAATTTTAGCTCCTAAACCATTTAATTTCTTATCAAAAAATTCATAACCTCTGTCTAAGTGATAAATCCTATGAACATGAGTCTCCCCCTCAGCCACAAGACCTGCAATAACAAGAGATGCACTAGCCCTCAAATCAGACGCCATTACATGTGCACCACTCAATCTTTTTACACCATTAACTACAGCAGATCTATCTTTTAATCTAATATCTGCCCCCATTCTCTTTAATTCTGCTACATGCATAAATCTGTTTTCAAATATTGTTTCAGTAACTACAGATACTCCATCTGCCACACACATCAAAGCCATAAATTGAGCCTGTAAATCTGTAGGAAAACCAGGATAAACCTGTGTCGTCACATCTGCAGCTTTCAATCTACCCAAAGAATAAACTCTCACTTTTTTATCATCAACAAACTCAATATTCACCCCAGTTTCAGAAAGTTTTTCAAAAACTGTCGTTAAATATTCCTGAGGAACACCTACTATCTCCACATCTCCCCCAGTAATAGCGGCAGCACACATTAGAGTAGCAGCCTCTATTCTATCATTCATTACAGAATAGTTTGCTGGTGATAATGAATCCACTCCATATACCGTTATTGTTTTCGTACCAACACCTTCTATTTTTGCCCCCATCTTTATTAAAAAATTTGCAAGATCAATCACTTCAGGCTCAATTGCGGCATTATAAATTGTGGTTTTCCCTTTAGCAAGAACAGCAGCCATCAAAACATTCTCAGTACCAGTAACAGTAACAAGGTCAAAATATATATCAGCACCTTTCAAACTATCACACTCAGCAACAATGTAACCATGCTCAATATCAATAGTTGCACCCATTTGTTTTAGTGCTTTAATATGCTGATCCACAGGCCTCTCCCCTATAGCACATCCACCTGGGAGAGAAACGCGAGCCTTCCTTCTTTTTGCAAGAAGAGGCCCTAAAACAAGAATACTTGCTCTCATTGTTTTAACTAAATCATAAGGAGCTTCATAGGCGCCATTATCATTTTTATTCTTCAATAAAACTTTGCTTCTATCGAGACGGGATTCAATATTAAGAAGACTAAGTAATTTCAACAAAGTTCGTACATCTCTCAAGTTTGGAACATTATCTATTTTGTATTCACCATCACAAAGAATCGTCGCAGCAATAATGGGTAAAGAAGCATTTTTTGAACCACTAACTTCAACTTTACCCTTTAATGTATAACCACCTTCTATTACGAGTTTTTCCAAATCAATACCCTTTCTTTCCCACTTAGATCTTTTACTAGTTCAACTTCTTGATCCCTGAAAATCTCTAACAAACTATCCATCTTGTTATATGGTATTTCAAAAATCACAAATCCACCTTTTTTACACAAATTAGGTAGTTTATACAACAACTTTTTATAAAATATCAACCCTTCATCTTTTGCAAAAAGAGCCTCTTTGGGCTCAAATAAAATAGATTCTTCGTAATCATCCGCTTTATCCACATAAGGGGGATTACAAGTAATAATCTCAAAACTAACACCTTGGTTAAACAACCTATCTATTTGAAACACATCAAAACAAATAGGAAGTAACCTTTCATCCACATTTAAATTTAAAGCATTTTTCCAAGCTACCTGTAATGCATTAAAACTTATATCCACAGCTATAGCTTTCAAGTTTTGATTATTTTTAATTATAGAAATAGGTATACACCCGCTTCCAGTACAAAGATCGAGAATCACCCCATTACTAACCCTTTTTAAGGCCTCTTCAACAAGTATTTCTGTTTCATAGCGCGGAATTAACACATGTTCATTTACAAAGAATTCACAACCAAAGAAATACCTTCTGTTAGTTATATAACTAACAGGGTATTTTTTTTCTATTTTTTGTAAAATACTTAGTAAATTCTCATTCACTAAAAAAGGATGCTGAAAGAAAAACATTAAATTTTCATAAGGTATTTTATATACAAAAGACAAAAGCTCTCTTACTTGAGATCTTGAAACATGCCTAAAATTATTTACTATATAATTATAGATATCAAATAATCTATAATACTGCCCCTTTTTAAGAGACATTTAACTTTAAAGTCCAATCTCTTTCAACTTTTCTGCCTGATCATAAGCAATCAGTGCATCAATAATCTCATCTAACTCACCTTCCATCACTTGATCTAGATTATAAAGAGTTAAATTAATCCTATGATCCGTAACTCTGTTCTGTGGAAAATTGTAAGTTCTTATTCTTTCACTTCTATCACCAGATCCCACCTGCAACTTTCTACTAGAAGCTATTTCTTCCTGCTGCTTTCTTATTTCCATTTCAAGTATTTTTGCCTTTAATAATTTCATAGCTTTTTCTTTATTTTTTATTTGACTTCTTTCATCTTGACAAGAAACAACAAGCCCCGTAGGGATATGCGTAATTCTCACTGCTGAATCTGTAGTATTTACGTGTTGTCCACCTGCACCACTTGCTCTAAAAACATCTATCCTCAAATCATTTGGGTCAATTGTCACTTCCACATCTTCTGCTTCAGGTAAAACTGCAACAGTACATGCCGAAGTATGAATCCTACCTCCAGACTCTGTTGCAGGTATTCTCTGCACCCTGTGACCACCACCTTCAAACTTTAATCGACTATAAGCACCTTTCCCTTTCACCAATAACACAACTTCCTTATACCCCCCAACACCTGTTTCATTGTAATCAACTATTTCAGTTTTCCATCTTTTTTTCTCAGCATATCTCATATACATTCTCAAAAGATCTGCCGCAAAAAGGGTAGCTTCATCTCCTCCAGTACCAGCTCTTATTTCAAGATAAATATTTTTTTCGTCATAAGGATCTTTTGGCACAAGTAGGAGTTTTAGTTCTTGCTCGAGTTTTTCAAGCAAATCTTTCCCTTCTTCAATCTCCATCTCAGCCAATTCTTTGAGTTCCTTATCTCCAGACTCAAGTATCTGTTTTGCCTCTAATAAATCTTGCTCTACTTTCTTATACTCCTGATATTTTTCAATTATTGGCTTCAATTCAGCATGTTCCTTCGCTATCTGCTGATAAACTTTATTATCTGACATTATATTGGGATCAGATAATTTCTCTGTAAGTATATTATATTTTTCTACAACCTCATCTAACTTATGAAACATATATAATCCCCTCACTATCTACTTCTTTATCCAAAGCAAATTTCAATGATATAAGGGCCACTTCAAGTTGACTTTCATCAGGCTCCTTAGTTGTTAACTTTTGCAACCATAAACCTGGTTTTATTAGTAATTTTACAATAGAATTATTATAATATTTATCACTCAACTTCAAAATTTCATAAGAAATACCAGCAATAACTGGGATAAAAATAATTCTACTAAGCAGTTTTATTAAAAAATGAGCATCTTTTGGTATAAGAGAGAAAACAATAATACTAACTAACATCACAATTAGAAGGAAACTCGTACCACATCTTGGATGAAATCTACTCATTTTCTTTGCATTAGCTATATTAAGCTCTTTTCCCTGTTCATAAGTATAAATTACTTTGTGTTCTGCACCATGATATTCAAAAACTCTTCTAATATCCTTGAAAAAAGCAATAACAAATAGATATAGTATAAAAAAAATTACTCTTATCACTCCATCTACTGCATTGTATAGTAAAAAAGAATTTTTCACAGCAGGCATTATATGCTTTAACAAGTCAGTAATTAACAAAGGCAAAAATATAAATAATGCGACTCCAAACCCAAGCCCCAAGACCATACTTATGAAAAGTTCTTTTTTACTTACCTTTTCGTCACCTTCACCAAAGGCATGATACGCAGAAAAATTTAGCGCACTTATACCAAGTATCAATGCATTGTAAAGTGCAACAAGACCTCTTATAAAGGGTTTTTTAAAAAAAGATTTAGAATCAATACTAATATTTTTCTTTTTCACCACAATATTACCATCTTCACGGCGAACAGCTATAACAAACTTACCAGGTGCACGCATCATAACACCTTCAATAACTGCTTGACCACCAACTTCCAGCTTCTTTTTATCCATATATCACCAAACTAAAAAATTTTATCTCATAAGACCAGTTATTATAATAGCTAAATTTACTGAAAAATAAAGAAGTTAATAAAACTTTTAAAAACGATAGTAACCCACGTTTATTTGTCTCTAAAAACAAAAACTTTAAACTGAAATACCTTTTAGAAAAAACAAACACTTGAAGTTATTAATGCTAAATATTATATGTTTAGTTTAATCTATTATATTTTCTTAAAAGTTTCTCATACTTCCTTTTCACATCCTGTGCTTTACCACAAGTCATATCACCTTCTTTACATTTTTCTTTAATACAACTTGGACCAGCATATTTAAATATCCCTGGTGCAACTTTCAAACATTCCTCAAGCATTAACTCTGCCACACATCTTATTTCCCATTGAGCTCTATTACAACATCTCAGCTCAAAAAAATGCAAAAGTTCTCTAGCATTCATCGTTACTATAATTTTGGTTTCACATGCATTTGGCAACACATATCTAGCATCTTCAGCTGGTATTCCTGCTTCAATCATCTCGTCATATACATTGGCAATTTTACACATAAAATTTTCATACTTCAACTTTAATTCTTTATTTGCTCTGATAGACGGTGGGACTATATATTCAAAACCACCTTTATGTTTTACATACCTTTGAGACCTCTGGGAATAACTAGCAATCCTGTGTCTCACAAGCTGGTGTGTCATTGCTCGAGAAACACCTTCAATGCCAAAAGTAAACGAAACATGCTCTAGCACTGAATGATGTCCTATACTTACTATCTTTTCGATGAACTCTAGCTGATCAGTTTTTTCTATACTGTTTTGTAAAATTTCAATATCAGCCTCAGAAGAATAACAGAGCTTAGCAGCAAAAGCAGCTGTAAGCTCAGGATCACTAGTATATTTTAAAAGTTTAACTTTGACTCTAGCTTCTTCCAATTTAATTACACCAAATTATTTATTTCTCTTCAAACTTTCAGCGTAATTTCCATATTTCTTCATAAATTTTTCTACACGTCCAGCAGTATCCACAAATTTTTGTTTACCAGTAAAAAAAGGATGGCATGCAGAACAAATCGCAATCCCTGTTTTTTTAGCTGTTGATAATGCTTTTATTTCATTACCACATGCACATTTAAAAACCACTTCTTTAACTTCAGGATGAATACCTTTTTTCATTTATCTATCCTCCATTACTATTAATTTTCAAAGGTTCACTATTAACACAATTTGTTTTTCTTTGTAAAGTATTATTTACTCATTGACTCAAGAAATTCCTTATTCGTTTTAGTACCTCTAATTTTATCTAAAAGGAACTCCATTGCATCAACAGAGTTCATGTTACTTAAAAATCTTCTAAGTATCCATACCTTATTCAACTCTTCTTTAGTAAGCAAAAGCTCTTCCCTTCTCGTCCCTGATTTATTAATATCTATAGCAGGGAATATCCTTCTTTCAGCAAGCTTTCTATCTAAATGCAATTCCATATTTCCCGTCCCCTTGAACTCTTCATAAATCACTTCATCCATCCTCGAACCAGTATCAATGAGTGCAGTTGCAATTATTGTAAGAGAGCCACCTTCCTCAATATTTCTAGCAGCTCCAAAAAATCTTTTAGGCTTATGAAGAGCATTTGCATCAACACCACCACTTAATACTTTTCCACTTGGCGGTTCAACTGAGTTATAAGCTCTAGCAAGTCTTGTAATGCTATCAAGAAGGATACATACATCATTACCATGTTCTACTAATCTTTTTGCTTTATTTAACACCATTTCAGCAACATGAACATGTCTATAAGCTGGCTCATCAAACGTAGAGCTAACAACCTCTGCCTGTACAGATCTTTGCATATCTGTAACTTCTTCAGGACGTTCATCTATAAGCAATATTATAAGATAAACCTCTGGATGATTCTTAGTAATACTATTTGCAATAGATTTCAAAAGCATTGTTTTACCTGCTTTCGGCGGAGCAACAATTAGCCCCCTTTGCCCTTTCCCAACAGGTGCAAGTAAATTCATAATTCTTGTATCATAGGCCGTAGGATAGGCTTCTAAATTCATCCTTTCATCAGGAAACAATGGGGTTAAATTCTCAAAAAGATTGCGCTGTCTTCTAGGAGTTTCCCAATTTACCCTTTCTACTTTCAAAAGAGCAAAATATTTTTCGTTATCTTTTGGTGGTCTAATTTCCCCCTGAATAGTATCACCACTTCTAAGTCCCAACCTTTTAATCTGAGCAGGTGAAACATAGATATCATCAGGACCTGGCAAATAATTAGCATCAGGAGACCTTAAAAAACCAAAACCATCAGGAAGGACCTCTAGAACACCTTCTCCGTAAATTTGTCCATTTTTTTCACTTGCAGCCTTCAAGATTTCAAAAATTAATTCCTGTTTCAATAGATTATCAGCATGTTCAATATCAAATTCGTTAGCTATAGCAACAAGCTCCTCAATAGACTTTTTCTTTAATTCAGATAAATTCACTCTACACCTCATTTTTCGATTGAAATTGTTTTATGGATTATTATTTCCTATGTTTTATGTTATGAACACACAATACCCGACGTATAAAACTACAATTTCTGTTTTGTATAGGTTTGAAATTAATAATATTAAAATCTCTTGTCAAGATTTTTTTATATAAAACAACTTCTTTTTCATAAAATTTTGTTGTTGATTTTGTTAGTAAATGAGCTAATTTTAAAATTAATTTTCTTGAAATTTAATAATATTATTCTTAAAATGAAAAAAACGTTTATGAAAACAAAAGGTTCAAATAAAATGTTCATACCAACATTGATCATGGCAATCTTAGCTGTAGCCCTTTTTATAATTGCTTACAATAAAGGGGATAATAGCTATATCAATGGGTTAAAAACATCTTACAATCTTTTTATAAACATTTTACCTATCTTATTTTTCGCAATAATAGTTGCAGGATTCATTCAAATATTGATGCCAAAAGAACTGATTTTAAAATTTATTGGTAAAGAAGCTGGTTTAAAAGGGATTTTTTTAGGAGCAATTGCAGGTGCACTGACTCCAGGCGGACCTTACGTAAGTTTCCCTTTAGCTATTGCCTTATTGAAAAGTGGTGCAGGAATAGGTACAATGGTATCCTTTGTAACTGCTTGGTCTATTTGGGGAATTGCAAGAATCCCTCTCGAGATAGGTATATTAGGGTTAAAATTTACCCTATTAAGATTATCTAGTACTTTTTTCTTCCCAATACTAGCAGGTGTTATAGCAAGCATCATTGCCAAAATATTAAAAATTTAGAAATTTTTCACCTAAAAGAATCTAATCACATTTGAACAAATGTAAAATAATAATATAATAAACAATAGGTTTAAAGATGATAAAAAACATTATCTAATAGCGTTCATGCAAAGCCATATTAAATTTAATTTCATCTAATTATCAAAATCTTTTAATTTCACTATAAAAAAATAAGGAATAAAAGTACTTAATACAATGGCGGGAGTGGGAAGGAATCGAACCTTCCTTTCGCCACAGGGGCGAAACAGCGGGCTTTGAAGGCCCCGGGAGGCACCAGCACTCCAACCACTCCCAGCACAAAGTGTAATTTACATTCTTTTCTATAAAAATCAATACAAGAGCTACAGGAATCACCTTTTTTTTTTTTGCAAAACCTAGCTTGACTACTGGAGTTACCCCATTTTTCTGAGACTGTTTTGAGTTATATTAATTATCAATATATTAGGTTGTTTACGGAAATACATCATTGAGTGTTTTACAAATTAAAATTTTTGATAGAAATTATACTTAAAAATTATTAAATTAGATTTTTAAATAAAATCTAATCAAGGAATTAATAAGGAGGACAGAAATGAAAGCGATGGTAATCAATAAAATCTGTAATATTTTTAACGAAACCCCACTATCTTTAGTTGATATCCCTATACCTAATATAAATGATGATGAAATTTTGATAAAAGTGAACACTTGTGGAGTATGTCATACCGAACTTGATGAAATAGAAGGGAGAACGCCACCTTCTTCACTCCCAATGATACCAGGGCACCAAGTAGTCGGAAAAGTTGTAAAAAAAGGTAAAAACGTAACTCTTTTCAAAATTGGAGATAGGGTAGGCGTGGGTTGGATTTTTTCAGCCTGTGGCAATTGTGAATTTTGTCAAAAAGGGCTTGAAAACCTTTGTAAAGACTTCAAAGCAACAGGAAGAGATGCTAATGGTGGCTACGCAGAATACATGAAAATAAACGAAAATTATGCAGTAAAATTACCAAATAATTTCAGCGATGAAGAAGCAGCACCTCTATTATGTGCCGGTGCTATAGGATATCGTTCGTTAAAACTTGCAAATATTGAGAATGGGATGAATCTTGGTTTAACTGGATTTGGAGCTTCAGCGCATCTTGTCTTGAAACTAGTCAAACACCTATATCCTGATACAAAAATTTTTGTTTTTGCAAGAAACCCAAAAGAACGTCAATTTGCATTAGATCTTGGTGCCATATGGAGTGGTGATATAACAGACAATTCTCCAAAATTACTCCACGCAATAATAGACACAACTCCAGTTTGGAAACCAATTGTTGAAGCTTTGAAAAACCTTACCCCAGCAGGAAGACTTGTAATAAACGCAATAAGAAAAGAAAATATTGATAAAAACTATCTTTTAAACCTTACCTACGAAAGGGATTTATGGTTTGAAAAAGAACTCAAATCTGTAGCCAATGTAACTATCTCCGATATTAAAGAGTTTGTTGAAATTGCTTCAAAAGCAAACATTAAACCAATTTATCAAACTTATACCTTAAAAGAAGCCAATTTAGCACTAAAAGAATTAAAAAGTAAAAAAATAAAAGGTGCAAAAGTAATAAAAATAAACGAAAACAACTAAAAAACAATCTCTCTTTTGCAACTTGATAAAGGTAAAATAATTTTAAATGTTGTCCCTTTACCTTCTTCTGATTCTACTTCGATTTTCCCCTCATAATTTTCAACAATATTCTTAACAATTGTCAACCCTACCCCTGTACCATCAATCTTAGTAGTAAAACTCAAAGAAAATATTTTTTCTAGGACCTCAGCAGGAATGCCTTTACCATTATCCGAAACAAAAATCACAACATTATCATCAATAATATCTGTTCCAACAACAATCTCACCACCACTTTTTGTCCCAAATTTATCAGTTATTGCATCTTTTGCATTTATTATTAAATTCAATAAAATTTGTTCTAAATGATTTTGATTTATATAAATATCACAGCATTTGTTAAACTTAACAGTAAATTTTATATTCTTACCTACTAGCCTGCTGTAAAATGAAGTAACCTCTTTAATAAAAGAACATAAATCAACTTCTGTAACTCCATAAAAATCGTCTTTTCCTAAATTTTTTAATGAAGATGTAAAGTTTTTTAAAACTTCTACATATTTATGAATCTGTTTAATGATTTTACTATCAGGATTATTTTCATCCCCCTTTGTTCTTAGATAATCTGTGAGCGAATATATACCTGTTAGTATATTTTTCATATCATGAGCAATATTATGAACAAATCTTCCCATAGCCACAAGCTTTTCATTTTGGACCAAATTTCTTTCTAATCTTTTAAGTTCTGTTATATCTTGCTTAATAGCACAAAACTCTACTATTTTCCCCTCTTCATCAAAAAAAGGAAAAATTATACTCTCATCTACATAAAGCTCACCATTTTTTCTTCTGTTTATAAATTCCCCTTTCCATTCTTTACCTGATAGTATAGTATCCCATAAATTTTCGTAAAAAGTTTTATTTTGATAATCTGTCTTCCAAATCCTTGGATTTTTTCCATAAACCTCATCAAAAGAATAACCACTAAGTTTCTCAAAACCATAATTAACAAATACAATGTTCCCTCTTATATCCGTAATAATTATTCCAAAAGGAGCCTGATTAATTATTGAGTTTAATGTAAAATACTTATTCAAAAAACTTTCAATATTAGTTTTATCCTCTAAGGTAAAAACAATATTATCATTAATCCTTGATACAACCACTCTATAAACTTTCTTTAATTCTTTAATATCAATAATAAAAAATTCATTTTCTATGTTCTCATTATAATAATCCCTTATCTTATCAATAATTATATCATAACCATTTAAACTACGAAACTTACTATTTAAAAATATAGCTTCAAGATTATCATTCGTAATTAATATTGGATAATTATATCTTTCAAATATCTTCTTTAAATCCATCCAACATCCTGTATTTAATTGTATTTCTATGAGCAGTAAGACCTTCACTATCTGCCATGTCCATAATATTATTTCCAAACTTTTTTAGATAATTTAAAGAACATTGTATGATACTGCTTCTTTTAATAAAATCATAAGTGCCAAGTGGCGAAAAAAATCTTGCACTACCTCCTGTGGGAAGCGTATGGTTTGGCCCAGCAAAATAATCCCCCACAGCTTCTGGAGTATAATGTCCCAAAAATATAGCACCAGCATTCTTAATCTTATAAAGATATTCAAAAGGGTTTCTGACACATAATTCAAAATGCTCTGGAGCAATATTATTTACAAAATTTACACCTTCTTCAAGATTTTTAACAAGTAAAATCCCGCCAAACTCTCTTAAAGATTTCTCAGCTACATTTCTCCGTTCTAATTGTGAAAGCTGAGCAAATAATTCCTTTTCTATTGCCTTTGCCAGATCTTCATTATCTGTTATTGTTATTGCACTAGCAAGCTCATCATGCTCGGCTTGCGAAAGCATATCAGCCGCAATAAATGCTGGATTAGCAGTATCATCAGCAAGAATAAGTATTTCACTAGGACCAGCAACCATATCTATATCCACAGTACCAAAAACAATCTTCTTTGCCAAAGCCACATAAATGTTGCCAGGTCCCACTATTTTATCCACTTTTTCTACAGTTTCTGTTCCATAAGCTAATGCAGCAATCGCTTGAGCTCCTCCAACTAAATACACTTTATCCACCCCAGCAAGGTAAGCTACACCTAAAACAAGCTCATTGATCTCTCCCCCACTAGTTGGACTCATCATTAAAATCTTATCTACCCCAGCAACCTTTGCAGGTACAGCATTCATTAGAACAGTGGAAGGATAACTTGCTTTACCTCCTGGCACGTATATTCCCACCTTTTCCAGTGGAGTAATTTTCTGTCCTAAAATTGCCTCATCTCTTTCTAATAAAAAGGTCTTTTCCATTTGAGCATAATGAAAAAACTCAATATTATCTTTTGCTCGATTAAATGCCACCTTCAAATTCTCGGGTATTTTATCATAAAATGTTTTTAACTCACTTCTTTCAAAATAATATTTCTTTTCAAGATTATAATTATCAAATTTTTTAGTTAACTCTATTAATGCGTTATCTCCTTCTTTTTTCACTTTTTGGATAATATCAATGACATCGCTAAGATATTTATCCTCAAAAAGTTCTCCTCTATTTAATATTTTTTTAACTTTCTCAGAATCAGGATAAAATATCATTATTAACTCCTATAATTTTCCCTTTTCCCAATTTTTTACCTGCATAAAGTTTTTCATCAGCTATTTTTATTATATGTTCTGGCTCAATATCACTTATTTCTTTAGATGGCACCAATACCATACCACCTGAAATATCTAAAATTTCAGGTAAATTCAGCTCTAAACGTAATCTTACAATAATATCTTTTATCTTTTTTGCAACACCTAGCATCATCGAGATATCAGCTTCTGGTAATATTAAATAGAATTCATCTCCACCAAACCTTCCTACGATATCAGCCTTTCTAAATGTTTCTCGCATTGTATTAGAAAATTTTTTTAAAAACTCATCACCAGCAAGGTGACCTTTAGTATCATTTATCTCTTTAAAATTATCTATATCAAAAATTCCCAAGGAGAAACTTTTACCATATCTGTCAAACATATTTACAAATCGCTCAAGAAAATCATAAAGAGCCAGTTTATTGTAACCACCTGTTAAAAAATCTACAAACATTTGTTTTGTTAGTCTCTCTGCATCAAACAACTTTCTTAGAGATATCGCTATCTTAAATGATAAATCTTTTATAAAATCTGTACTTCGTTTTTCTATGAATCTTTTAGGATTAGCTGAATATAAATTTAGCGAACCGATAATTTTACCATTCTCTATTATTGGCGATATTAGATAAGAACTCATGTTATTATAAATATCATACTCACTAATAAAATTAACCCTTCCTACTCCCGCATAAACTTTTTTCTCTAAAAAGAAATATCTAAAAACCTTACTTTCTACAAAGTAAACCCTATCATCTATTATGTCACTTTCTCTCTCAAACGAGAAAGCTTCTCTATCAATAAAAAGAGATGCTTTATCAATTTCAAAAATTTCTTCCAAATACTTTAAGGGCTTATTTGCTATTTCAGCTACTGATTCGCATAGCAAAAAAGCATACTCTACAATCTTAAACCCCTTCTGCTTTATTTCATTTTCTTTTATCAGTTCTATAATCCCCTCGAGCTCCTTCTTTAATTCATGATTTTCTTTTAAAATTTCATTAAGTTTTTTCCCCACTACTTCAAATCTCCCCAAGTTTTTCCTACCCCATAATTCACTAACAGGGGAACATCAAGCTTAACAACATTCTCCATCAGTTCTCTAACATCCTTTATAAACATATCAACTATTTCTTCTTTAACTTCAAATACAAGCTCATCGTGAATTTGCAATATCATTCTAGCATTAACATTATTTTTTTGTAAATATTTATATATATTAATCATAGCAAGTTTTATAATATCCGCTGCCGATCCTTGAATGGGAGCATTAATTGCTACTCTTTCAGCACGTTGTCTTATCATCTTATTTTTACTATCAATATTTTTAATAAACCTTTTTCTATGAAGGATTGTTTCTGTATATCCTTTCTCGCTGGCATACCTAATAACACTTTCAATATAATCCTTTACCTTAGGATACAACTTAAAGTATTTATCGATAAAATCAGTCGCTTCCTTTTGTGAAATTCCTGTATCTCTTGATAATCCATAAGAGCTTAATCCATATACTATGCCAAAATTTACCGCTTTAGCAAGCCTTCTTAACTTGTCATCCACTGTATCCACATTAAATATTTCCTTTGCCGTTTTAGTATGAATATCTTGATTTTTATTAAACGCCTCAAGTAGCTTCTCATCTTTTGACAAATGAGCCAAAATTCTTAGTTCTATCTGAGAATAATCAAAACTCACAAAAACAAATCCACTTTCAGCCTCAAAGCAATCCCTTATCCTTTTTCCATAATCTGTCCCTATAGGAATATTCTGTAAGTTAGGATTAATAGAGCTTATCCTTCCTGTTGTAGTCCCTGTTTGATTAAATTCTGAATGAATTCTTCCACTACTATCAGCATAACTCAATAAATTAATAGTATATGTACTTTTAAGTTTGTTTAACTCTCTATATGCAAGAATTTTTTCAATTAGCAAAACATGCTCTGGATTTTGGTTAATAAGCTCTTTTAACGTCTCTTCGGATGTTGAAAACCCAGTTTTTGTCTTTTTAACTGGCCTTAATCCCAATTTTTCAAACAATATTACTGATAGTTGTTTAGGTGAATTTAAATTAAATTTTTCTTTACAATATGAAAAAATTTCTTTTTCAATAACAAGCAATTTTTTTTCTAACTCCTCATGTATTTTATACACTTTATCAGCATTTATTTTAATTCCATTTTTTTCCATTTCAGCAAGAACTAATAATACATTACATTCAATATCTTCATAAAGCTTTTCTAATTCAAGACTTCTTAATTTATCAACTTCTTCTTCAGCCATTAAAGATAGTCTTTTCAAAAAAGATTCTACACTTTCACCTTTATTTTTTTTTATACTACCTGCATCAGGGTTGTTCATCCAGGTCACAATTTTTAAATCATAAAACTTTTTAGGTACTATTGAATGTTTTTTAATGATTCCTTTTAAGTCATAAAAATACTTAATCTTTTCTATCTTTGAGAATTCATTGATAAGTTTCCCATTTTTAAAAAAATGTATTTTATTATCAATCCAAGCTACTAAATCAATATATTCTTTCTTTAAATCTGATTCCTCAACATCTTCTCTAAACAATCGTTTAAAGACAGTTTTCAATTCTAATTGAATTAAATATTTTTTAAGCAGATTATCATCCCGTTTACTATCATAAAGTTCAATAGTATCAATTTGTTCAAGATCAATTAATGATCTACTAAAAAAAGCATCATCTTTACCTGCCAATAATTTATCTTTTAGTTTTCCCTTTATTTTATCTAGATTTTCATAAAGATTTTCTAAAGAGCCAAATTCACTAATAAGCTTTGCCGCAGTTTTTTCTCCAACCCCTTTCACCCCTGGAATATTATCTGATTTGTCACCACATAATGCTAAAAAATCTTTAATCTGCTCAGGATAAACACCTATTTTGTTTAAAACACCGTCTCTATCCAATAAACTCTCATCTTGATAATCATATATTTTAACTCTACTATTTACAAGCTGATATAAATCTTTATCCTTAGTAATTACATATATTACTTTATTATTATTTTTTCTAACTAATGTATAAATAATATCATCAGCTTCAGTTGCTTCTTTAACAGCAACGTGAACGCCCAACAAAGGTAGTATTTCTTTTAATCTCTCAATCTGAACAATTAAATCTTCAGGTGTTTTTTCTCTTTGAGATTTATATTCGCTATGTATTTTGTGTCTTTTAGTCTCTCCTTTTGAATCAAATACCACATATATTTTTTCAGGATTAAGTTTTTCTTTCAATGAAATAATCAGATTCAAAAACGAGTGTAAAACTGAAGTAGGCTCCCCTTTTGAATTACTCAAAGGGGGAGTTTTATAATATATCCTGTAACTTACTGAATGTCCATCGATGATTAATATCATTTAACGAATGCCAGCCAGTTGCTATACTTTTTATTTTTACCTTTAACAATTTCAAAAAAAGTACTTTGAATTTTTTCAGTTATTTTTCCTCTTCTACCGATACCTATAGGTCTTCCATCAAGTTCTCTGATAGGTGTCACTTCTGCCGCTGTACCAGTAAAAAACGCCTCATCTGCTATATACATTTCATCTCTCGTAAACCTTCTCTCGATAACCTCATACCCCAAATCTCTAGCAATAGTAATTATAGAATCTCGTGTAATCCCTTTTAATATAGATGTAACTGGCGGTGTATATACAACACCATCTTTAATTATAAAGATGTTTTCTCCACTCCCTTCAGCCACATAACCATCCGGATCTAAAAATAGTGCTTCATCATATCCACTCATTAAAGCTTCTCTTTTTGCTAACACTGACGTAATGTAATTACCACATGCTTTTGCTCTTGTTGCAATAGTATTAACATGAAACCTATTAAAACTTGACGTTTTAACTTTTATACCATTACTTATTCCTTCTTCACCTAGATATGCTCCCCAGCTCCACGCTGCAATAACTGTATCAACAGGAAAATCATTACTAACTGCAAGCCCCAAGCTTTTGTATCCATAATAAACTATTGGCCTGATATAACAGCTTTTAAGCTCATTTTTCTTCACGGTATCAAGAATAGCATTATTTATTTCTTCCTCTGTAAATGGAATTTCCATCATAAATATCTTTGCTGATTCAAAGAGTCTTTTAACGTGTTCTTTTAATCTAAATACTGCAGGACCTTCGTCAGTTTCATAGCATCTAATCCCTTCAAATACCCCAACCCCGTAGTGCAACGTATGTGATAAAACATGGGTAGTAGCATCCTCCCATTTTAAAAATTCACCATTTCTCCATATAAACTTTCCACCTTCAAACATAATCCTTTTTCCTCCTATATATTTTCTTCTTTTAACGGTCTTTTCATTATGTCATAAAAAGATTGTTGAGGATCTTTTGACTCATAAATAATTTTGTAAACTTCTTCAGTTATAGGCATTTCAATTTCTAAATCTTTTGATAGTTCATACGCAGCTTTTACAGTATAAACCCCTTCAGCAATCATTTTCATACTTTCAATAATATCATCAATTTTTTCTCCTTTACCTAGCCTAATACCCACACTTCGGTTTCTACTCAACTCACCTGTACATGTTAGTACTAAATCTCCCATTCCTGACAGTCCCATAAACGTCTCCAACTCGCCTCCAATTTTTAATCCTAATCGTGTAATCTCTCTCAAGCCTCTTGTAATAATACCAGCTCTCGCATTGTTTCCAAATCCTAAACCATCAGAAATACCTGTAGCAATTGCTATAACATTTTTCATTGCTCCACCTACTTCAACCCCTACCACATCTTTTAGTGTATAACACCTAAAATATTCATTAGAAAAAATCCTCTGCCATAGTCTAGCCTCCTTATTATCAAACGATGCAATGCTAACTGCAGTAGGTTTCTTCATAGCTACTTCTTTTGCAAAAGAAGGGCCAGATAAAACAGATAGTTTAACACTTATTATCTCTTCAAATATTTCATGTACAAATTTTTTATATGTTATTTCAATCCCTTTTGTAGCAACAATTATATGTTTATCAACTAAATCTTTTTTGAATTTTAATAATGTTTCTCGTGTAAACTGTGTAGGAACTGCCCATAATATTTTATCAAAATTTCCCTTATATTCGTCAAAAAGGTAACATTTCAATCTTTTATTAAGCTTTACCCCTTTCAAGAATATAGTATTCTCGTTGTATTTATTAATAGATTCTTTTAACTCTTCTTCAAGAACATATAAATATACCTCATGATTATTATCTGACAACAAATTTGCTAAAGCAGTACCCCAACTTCCACCACCAATAACAGCTATTTTCTCTTGCAATAAACTCCCTCCTATACTAAATTTACTCTAAACATTTTAGGAGGTTTTATGGCTAAAATCAACATTTATGATATCGAAAAAATAAAAAATGTTAATGAGAAAAGAGTTTGGAATTTAATAGTAGAATTTTATGAATCTCATACTGAATATTGTACATGTAGAGATTGTATTTTAGATGTTGTTTCAATAACTTTAAACACAATACCGCCTCATTACCAGGTCTCTGATGATCTAACAATTGCTATAAACAAAATAAGTGATGATGAGATATTAAAAACAATAAAGAAAGCAGCTGATAGAGTAGCTAAATACCCCCACCATATATAAAAGGGAGCTTTTAGCCCCCTTTAATTTTCTTCATAAATAATATCATCATAAATATTCTGTATTTTATTCCTATGTGTTGCCTCTTCAATAGCCATTCTTTTAAAAAAATCCTCAGTTTCAGTCCCTTTGAATTTTTCTGCAAGTTTTTCATAGAAGACTCTTGAATTATCTTCATGTTTCATAGCTATTCTCAACACGTCTTGTACAGATAAATCTTCTGTAATAACCTGAGGTAAGACCATTTGTGCTATACCTAAGTCAGTAGTATAAAACTTAGTTTCAGGTCCAATATGCTCTATTTTCCCTGTTTCAATGGCAGTCTTTATCATTTCTTTATGTTTTATTTCTTCTTCTGCCAGTTCTTTAATGATTGATTTAGCACCAAGATCAGTTATCAATTCACAAAGCTTCATATAAAAATCATGAGCTTTCTGTTCTTTATCTAATGCATCTTCAAGCGCTTTCTTAAGTGTAATTTCACTCATTTCTGTCCTCATTATACGATCATACTTTTAACGATATTAATTAAAAAACTAGGGAAAATAGTTAATAATAATACTACAGCTGATGCTATAAAAGTCGCAATAAAGGCAGCTGGCTTAATGTTAGCTTCTACCTCGTATTCAGCTTCTTTGAAATACATAAACACAGTTACTCTCATATAGTAATAACATGCAACTGCACTGTTCAACACCCCTATTATTGCAAGCCAGTAGATTTTAGCTTTTATAGCTGCCATAAATATATAAAATTTACCAATAAAACCTGCTAAAGGAGGTATACCTGCTAATGAAAACATAAAGAGTAACATAGCAAGAGAAAATAGGGGGTGTTTTTTAGCTAAACCAGCAAAACTCTCCAATCTTTCATCATCTATTATCCCCTTATTTTTAAGTACAGAAAGGAGAGTAAATGCCCCTATATTCATAAAAGCATAAATCATTGTATACAATGCTATAGCTTGATAACCAATATCATTTGCAGCAACTAAGCCTATAAGCATGTATCCTGCATGCGAAATAGCTGAGTAAGCAAGCATTCTTTTAACATTATTTTGTGCTATTGCTACTAAATTTCCATAAGTCATTGTTAATACAGCTAAGATTGCAAAAAATAACTGCCATTTTTCAGCTGCAGGAACACCTGCAACCATCAAAAACCTTACCATTCCACCAAATGCAGCTGCTTTTGGTGCTACGGTCATAAATCCTGCCACAGGAGTTGGTGCCCCATTATACACATCAGGAGCCCACATATGAAAAGGGAATGCTGAAATTTTAAATGCAAAACCAGCAAACATCAAAATTAAACCAAATATTATACTAAAGTGAGAAATACCGTTATTTTTAATAAATTCAGCTATTATATGATATTTTGTGCTACCCGTATATCCAAACACATAACTTAAGCCATAAAGGAAAATGCCTGATGAAAATGCACCCATAATAAAGTATTTTATGCCAGCTTCATTAGAGGCTATATCTTTTTTATTATATCCAGCCAAGATATACATAGCAATAGCCATTGTCTCTAATCCAAGATAAAATACTGAAAGATCAGTCGCACTGACCATAAACATCATACCAATAATACTAAAATACATTATGACATAATATTCACCTTTATTAATCCCTCTCTCTTTGAGATAGTCTACTGAACCAAGTGTTGTCAAAATATATGCAAATGCAAAGGTTAGAAAAAATGCATACGAATAAACATCCCATACAACCATTTTGCCAAAACCATAGATTTTGAACCCACTAAATGGCGGGATAGATGCTATTAGTGCCAACAATATAAAAGCAATGCCAAAATACCCCACCCCTGATTTTCTGTCCTCATCGGCCAATACATCTATAACAATCAGCAAGAGGCCAAAAATTGTCATCAAAATTTCAGGCAATATAGATACAATACTTTGAGCCATTATAAGCCTCCCTATTTAAGCGCTATTTTAACTGTATTTATTTGTTCTATCAGATTTTTCACACTTTCATGCATGTATGAAGTGAATGTTTCGGGATATATACCAACCCAGAATACTATTATAATAAGTGGAAATAGATAAATAAACTCTCTAACATTCACATCTTCGATATTCTCCCATTTACTATTAAATTGCTGGAAAAACACTCTCTGATACATCCAAAGCATATAAACAGCCGCAAAAATCACCCCAGAAGCTGCTATTATAGCATAGTCAGAAAATGCTTTAAATGCACCAACTAGAACAAGAAATTCACCTATAAATGCCCCCATACTTGGTAAGCCAATAGATCCAAAAGTAAATATTGCAAATATTGTTGCATATACAGGAACCTTTTGTGCAATGCCACCATAATCAGCAATCAGCCTAGTATGTGTTCTTTCATATATTAAACCAATTAACAAGAAGAGCGCACCTGTTATAATTCCATGATTGAACATTTGTAATATACCACCTTCAATACCGGATTGATTTAGTGCGTAAATACCTAATGTCACAAACCCCATATGACTCACAGATGAGTAAGCAACTAGCTTTTTAACATCTTCTTGGACCATAGCTACCAAAGCACCATAAATTATAGCTACAATTGACAGTATTGCCACTAAAGGTACAAATTTAATTGATGCAATAGGTGTAATTGGCAAGCAAAATCTTAAGAAGCCATATGTACCCATTTTCAAAAGCACACCAGCCAAAATAACTGAGCCAGCAGTAGGAGCTTCTACGTGTGCATCAGGCAACCATGTGTGGAATGGAAACATTGGAACTTTAATTGCGAATCCTAAAAAGAATGCCAGAAAAACTATTGTCTGAAAACTTACAGAATACTGTGCACTTGCTGCAGTAATTTTTAATATATCAAAAGTATACTCACCTGTTAACTGTCCATGTTTGAAGTAAAGCGCTATAATTGCTAACATCATTAAAACTGAACCAGCAAGAGTGTATAGGAAAAACTTTATAGCTGCGTAAACTCTCCTCTTACCACCCCATACGCCTATAATAAGATACATTGGAATAAGCATTGCTTCCCAGAATATATAGAAAAGGAAAAAATCTAATGAAACAAACACACCAACAATAGCAGCTTCTAATATCAACATTGCAATATAAAATTCTCTTTGCCTTTTACCAATATATTTAAAGGATGCTAAAATTGAAATTGCAGTCAATAAGGTGGTAAGAAATACCATTAGAATAGATATGCCATCAACACCCACATAGTAACTAATCCCCCAAGCTTTAACCCAATCATATTTCTCAACAAACTGCATAGCTGCAGTACCTTTATCAAAATTCCACATTAATGGCATTGTAAGTAAAAACTCGATGACACTTGCAACAAAAGCAGCCCACATCGTAGCTTTACCGCTTCTCCATAAAGCAAATATCACTAGTGCTGACACTACTGGGAAGAAAATCAGTATTGATAAGATATTACTCATCATATCTAGCCCCCTACACCATATAGAAAATTGTTAATAATAGAATTAAGCCAAGTACAAACGTGAATATGTATGTCTGTATTCTACCAGTTTGAATAATTCTGAAAAATCTACCAAGAAATTGAGCAACCCAACCGAATGCATTTACAATGAAATCTATGAAATTTGCATCGAACCCTTTCCATAAAAACTTTGAAATCATAATAATAGGCTGAACGAAAAGAACATCATAAAGCTCATCAAAGTACCATTTGTTGTAGAAAAATTTATGTATAGGTCTAAATGTACTAACTGTTTTAGCAGGTAATTCCGGAATCTTAACATAGTATAAATATGATACAAAAATTCCTGCAGCAGCAACAACAACTGAAAGAATCATGAGAAAATAACTTGTACCAGTTGATATGTGAGGAATATGTAGATTCTCAGGAACAAGCACAGGTTCTAAAAATTTGTGAATAAATCCATGTTCAGGTGGAAATCCAAAAAATCCTGCCGCAACAGACATAATTGCTAAAAGTATCAAAGGAAATGTCATCTGCCATGGTGACTCATGTGCATGATCATATAAATGTTTATCTCTTGGTTGTCCCACAAACACATACCACCATAATCTAAACATATAAAATGCTGTCATAAACGCCACAACAGTACCAACAAACCATGCGAATTTATGCCCACTTGCATAAGTCATTGCTAAGATTTCATCCTTACTAAAAAAACCAGCAAAAGGAGGAATTCCTGCAATCGCTATACATCCAATCAAGAATGTATAACCTGTAATCTTCATTTTATTCAAAAGACCACCCATTTTTCTAATATCAAGCTCATCCTGCATAGCATGCATTACACTACCAGAGCAGAGAAACAATAGTGCCTTAAAAAAGGCATGTGTAAAAAGGTGAAATATACCTGCTACATAGGCACCAACCCCTGTTGCCATGATCATATAACCTAACTGACTCACAGTTGAATAAGCCAACACCCTTTTGAAATCAAACTGTGTTAAACCTATTGTTGCACCAAGTAATGCTGTTGCTGCACCAACAAATACTACAATATTACTTGTTATATGAGCTTCTGAGAAAAGCGGATTACATCTTGCTACCATATAAACACCAGCGGTAACCATTGTTGCTGCGTGGATTAATGCAGATACTGGTGTAGGACCTTCCATCGCATCAGGCAACCACACATGAAGTGGAAATTGTGCTGACTTACCAATTGCACCGCAAAATAACCCAAACGTCATTAAATCCAAAAGGCTTAAATTTAATCCAAAAATACTAAATGTATTATTCTTAATCTGTTCAATAATTTCATAATTAAATGCATCATGATATGTTAAGCTCTTGAATGTCATTATCACAAGTAATAAACCTATATAAAATCCAAAATCACCTATTCTATTAACTACAAACGCTTTCTTAGAAGCATCTGCAGCACTCTTTTTATGGAACCAAAATCCTATCAATGCATAGGATGATAAACCAACCAACTCCCAACCTACAAATAGCATTAAAAAGTTATTTCCTAATACTAGGATTAACATAGAAAGTGTAAACATAGATAAGTATGTAAAGAATCTCCAATAACCTGGATCATCATGCATATACCCTATAGAATATATATGCACCATAGTACTAACAAATGTAACAACTATCAGCATTATCGCAGAAAGAGGATCTATGAGTATTCCAAAAGGAACAGTGATTTTTCCTGCTATTACCCACTCATAAACTGTAGCATCAACCCTATAGCCTCCAGCTACTTTAAAAAACGTCATTATTGACAGTGCTAATGATATTAAAACACCTGCTATTGCGATAAAATGAGCATTTCTCTTTATGTAAAGTCTTCCAAAAATTCCATTTATTAAAAATGCAGCTAATGGCGCTATTAGTATACCTAACTCAATCATATCCCTACTCCTATCCTCTTAGTGAATTGATTTCATCAGCATTTATTGTAGCTTTATTTCTGAAGAGTGAAATTATCAACGCCAAACCTACAGCAGCCTCAGCAGCAGCTACACACATAACAAAGACAATAAAGATTTGACCTGTCATAGTATGCAAATACTTAGAATATGCAGCTAAATTTATATTAACGGCATTTAGCATTAACTCAAGCGACATAAACATCACAATAAGATTCCTTCTAATAATGACACCAGCGATTCCAATCCCAAAAAGGATTGCGCTCAATATCAGATAATGCTGCAACGTCATTTCCATTATCCACCTCCCCTACTCTTTCTTCGCCAGCACTATTGCACCAATCATAGCCACAAGCAATAGGATAGAAGCAATTTCAAAGGGTACAAGAAAATTAGTAAATAACTCTTTTCCGAATAACTTAACATTACCCAATTCCTTCATCATTTGCTCTGTAACACTGCCTTTAAGCCCAAGAATGTTAGTAGTTTTCATAGCTATAAATATTTGAACAACTAATACTATAGAAACAAGAGTCCCAATTGCATATCTAAATGGAATTTTGATAAAACCATGAGATTTTGGGTTAAGCAACATGACAACAAATAGATATAATACTAATATTGCTCCAGCATAAACCAAAACCTGAATTGCAGCTATAAATTCAGCATCAAGCTGAACAAAAATACCTGCTACACTAAAAAAAGTAAGTAACATCCACAGGGCTGAATGGACAGGGTTAATTCTTGTTATCATAAACAGTGATGATACAATGGCTAAAAATGCCAAGATATAAAATGCCACCTGTTCCATTTTATTCTCCTTTATCTTCTTCTATATGTTCTTTATACTTATTAACTAAAAAATTCATATTAACCCTGTAGCCATCTCTTGTTGGTCTTACAACATCATAACTTGTGCCCATGTGGATTGCATCAACTGGACATGCTTCTTCACAAAATCCACAATAAATACATCTATCAAGTTCAATCTCATATTTTTTTATTAATCTCTCGCCATTTGGTCCAGCATCAGTCTCTATATATATACATTCTGAAGGGCAAACTTTTTCACATAAATAACAACCCACACATTTTGGTCGTCCTTGTTCATCTGTTTTCATATAGTGAACGCCCCTAAATCTTTCATAAATAGGGGTGGCTTCAAATGGATATTTATAAGTAACGGGCTTTTTAAACATATGTTTAAGGGTTACACCAAGCCCTTGCATTATTTCAGTAAAAAATATGTAGTCAAATATATTTTTCGCCATAGTTCACCCCTATCTCACAATATATACAATTATAGATGTTATAAAAACGTTTGCCAGTGCAATTGGAATCATAACTTTCCAACCCAATGACATCAACTGGTCAAATCTCAATCTTGGCAATGTTGCTCTTAACCACAAATAAAAGAACATAAAAGCTAAAACTTTTATGACAAACCATACGAATCCTGGCAAAATTGGTCCATTCCACCCGCCTAAAAACACTATAGTTGCAATGGCTGATACTACATACATGTTCGCATATTCTGCAAGAAAAAAGAGGGCAAACTTCATACTTGAATATTCTACATGAAAACCAGCAACAAGTTCTGTTTCTGCTTCAGGTAAGTCAAAAGGCGCCCTGTTTGTTTCAGCTATAGCAGATATAAGATAGATTACAAAAGCAACAAATTGTGGAACAATAAACCATAATCCTTTCTGTGCGATAGTAATATCTCTTAATGAAAGTGAGCCAGCTAACAACACAGGACCTACTAAAGCCAGTGCCATAGCAGTTTCATAACTGATAACTTGTGCTGAAGACCTTAAACTACCAAGAAGTGCATATTTGGAGTTTGATGCCCAACCTGACATAATAATCCCATATGTACCAACAGATGAAAGAGCTAATATATATAAAAGACCAATATTTATATCAGAAATATATGGTTGTACTTCTTTGCCAAATATAACAAACTTATCAGCAAAAGGGATAACTGCAAATGCACTCAATGCAGGTATTAAGCTAAGTAATGGTGCAATAATATATACTGGTTTATCAACCATATCTGGCACTATATCTTCTTTCATCAGTAGCTTCAAACCATCAGCTATCGGTTGTAGTAAACCTTTCCAGCCCACATGAGTAGGCCCTAACCTTACCTGCATATGACCTATAACTTTTCTCTCAGCCCATGTCATATAAGCTACACTCAACAGAAGCACAGTAATAACAATTAGGATCTTAATAACTGTTAAAATTATCCCCACTAACATACCCTTACCTCTTCTAATATTTTTATATATGTTTTATTAAATCTACCTTCAAATAATTACCTTCGTTAAATAGGGGTGCTGTTTCGTTAAAATCCTTAGGTAAAGTGATAGCGCCTGGTAAAACCTTCTTATCTATTTTTACTTTATATTTGTAAGAATCATTACCTATTTTAATAGTTAAATAATCATTATCCTTAATATTTAACTCTTTAGCATCTTCAGGATTGATCTCAACAATCGGCTCTCCATAAACTTTATTCAAATCGTATGATCTTCTAGTATATGAACCACTATGTAACCTCAAATAAGCTGGATACAGCTCATATTTACCAGAGCCCTTAATCTCAAACTTCACATCCACATCAATTTCTACTTTATAAGGATAATTAACTAAGCCACCATTCCAATCCACACCTATGTAAAGTGGATTTTCAACTTCGATCATCTCTCTGATTTTCTCAGTTTCGCTTGGTAAGTTAACACCAAATTTTTTAGCTAATTCTACTATTACTTCTTTATCAGAATTAACACCTTTATTTATTGCTTTACGTAATGATTGAACTCTTCCTTCAAAATTAGTAAATGATCCATCCTTTTCAGCAAAAGTAGCAACAGGAATATAAACATTCGAAAGCTCTGCAGTTTCGCTGAAAAAAGGATCTGTCACAACAAATAACTCTAAATCTTTAAACAAATTCAATATATCATAGTATTCTGATCTAACAGCCAAGTTTTCACCAAATACAAGCAATGCCTTTATTTTACCAGTTTCAATTCCTTCCCTTAAATCCACTCCTTTCTCTGTCTTAACAAGCCCTGGATTCATACCATTAAAACATCCCATATCAACAATACCTTGAGAATTGTTCTTGGCTTTAGCAGGAACTAATTTTACATTTGACACTTTCTCTAGAACTTTTTTAGCAATTTCTACATCCTTATTATTATAAGGATTAAATATAAATACAGGTTTATCATCATTTTTAAACTTTTCTGCTACTTCACTATATTTATTCTTATCACCATCTAATGCTTTTATGAATAATTCAAACTCATTATAAAGTTCTGATGGTTTATATACATAAAACTCTGTAGCAACTCTTTTTAGTGGTGTATAATTCGGATAAAAAACATAGAGGTTAGACTCTTCTTTCCTACCTGTAACCCTTACTGAATAACCTAATACTGGGTTAGATTCTGTAACATCGATATTGAAAACAATTAATGCTTTACTTGATTCTACATCTTCGTATGTACCATCAGGAAGTGCATTGATAGTTTCTAGAGAATATAGGTTATTTGTTTTTACAACTTCTCGAGCAAATTTTTGGACTAGAAATGCCTCTTCATTAGTTAATCGTGGCGACACAACAAAAGCAACACTATCATTGCCAAATTTTGATAATACCGTATTTAATTTCTCATATACGGTATTTAACGCTCCATCAAAATCCACATCCTTAAAATCTTCACCATCTTTAACTTTTGCTGTTAATGGCCTATTGGTGGAATTAATCAACTCAAACCCAAATCTGCCTTTTGCACACAATAACCCTTTATTAATCCCTTTGTTTACATCTTCTTTAATTCGATATACTTCATTGTCTTCATGATCAATAAGAACAGTACATCCACAAGAACAAAATCCACATATTGATTCCGTACTCTCAAGATGCCATGGTCTATTTTTGAATAAATATACCCTGTTGTTCAGCGATCCCACAGGACACACACTCATACACTGACCACAGTATTCACAATTCCAAGGCTGATCAAACATTGTCCCTATATATGTTTCGACACCTCTGTTAATAAACGATATTGCCTCTATATTTACAATCTCATCACAAATTCTCACACACTTACCACAAAGTACGCATCTATCTATGTCTCTTTCAATAAATGGATTAGTATGATCAACTGGACTATTATTTGGCTTCTCATCAAATCTAACTTTTGTTATACCAAACTCGTATGTTAGATCCTGCAGTAAACATTCACCACCTTTGTCACATACAGGGCAGTCAAGAGGGTGATTAATCAGCAATAACTCGATTAATGTTTTTCTAATATTTTTTAGCTTATCACTATTTGTAATCACTTCCATATTATCATTCACTGGTGTCGTACAAGCTGTCATCAGTTTTGGACTACCTTTAACTTCCACAAGACAAACCCTACATGCACCAAAAGGGTTCAAATTTTTATGATGACACATTATTGGAATATAAACCCCGGCTTTCTCAGCCGCTTCTAAAATTGTTGTCCCTTCTTCTACTTTAACTTCAATTCCGTCTATTTTAACGGTCAACATAGGCCATCCTCACTCTTAATCTATTGCATTAAATGGACAGTTTACTATACATTCACGACATTTAACACACTTACTCTTATCAATGTAAGCAGGCTTACCTTTCTCCCAGGTAATTGCACCAACAGGACATACCTTAAAACAGATACCACATTTCTTACATCTATCTTCATCCACAACAAATTCTATCAAATCAGGACATTCTCTAGCAGGACATTTTTTATCTTTTATATGTGCTTCATATTCATGCCTAAAATATTTTATAGTTGTAAGAACAGGGTTAGGTGCTGTTTGTCCCAGACCACAAAGAGATGCAGTCTTGATATCCACAGCTAATGACTCAAGCAACTCTATATCACCTTCTCTACCTTCACCCTTACAAATCCTTTCAAGAATATCGAGCATTGTCTTTGTACCTATTCTACAAGGAATACACTTACCGCAAGATTCTCTTTGGGTAAAAGTCAAGAAGAATTTAGCAACATTAACCATACAGTTAGTTTCATCCATTACAACCACACCACCAGAACCCATCATAGCACCAGCAGCAATCAATGAGTCGTAATCTATAGGAGTATCCAGCAAGCTCTCTGGCAAACAACCTCCTGATGGTCCACCAAGCTGAACAGCTTTGATTTTTCTTCTTTTAGGTATGCCTCCACCAACATCAAATACAAGTTGTCTAACAGTAACACCCATTGGAACTTCAATAAGTCCAGTACTTTTAACTTTACCACTCAAAGCAAATATCTTAGTACCTTTTGATTTCTCCGTACCAATAGAAGCATACCAATCTGCACCATTTTTTATAATCAGAGGTAAATTAGCAAATGTTTCTACGTTATTAACGTTAGATGGTTTCCCCCATAGTCCTTTGACTGCAGGGAATGGTGGTCTTGGTCTAGGCATCCCTCTTTCACCTTCAATGGATGCTATCAATGCTGTTTCTTCACCACAAACAAAGGCACCAGCACCTTCTTTTAGGTGCAAATGAAACTCAAAGTCAGTACCTAGTATATTCTTGCCAAGAAAGCCTCGTTCTTCAGCTATTCTAATAGCCTTTTTAACACGCTTAATAGCTAAGGGGTACTCAGCACGACAATAGATATAACCTTCTTTACAACCAATTGCATAAGCAGCAATAAGCATTCCTTCGATTACAGCATGAGGATTCCCTTCAATAATACTTCTATCCATAAAAGCACCAGGGTCGCCTTCATCAGCATTACAGATCAAATATTTTAAATCACCTTTTGACGCCCTACAAAATGTCCATTTAAGCCCTGTAGGGAAACCACCTCCCCCTCTACCTCTCAAACCTGATTTCTTAACCTCTTCAATAACATCTTCAGGAGTCATCTCTTTCAATATTTTCTTTATAGCCTCATATCCACCATATGAAATATAATCATCTATATCCTCTGGATCAACTTTACCACAATCAGCTAAAACATATCTCTTTTGAAGCTTGTAAAACTCATAATAATCTTTTTTAGCAGCCCATTTTTTTACAACTTCACCCTTAATGATGTGTTCCTCAACTATTGTTGGAACCATTTCTGGTGTCACATGCTCATAAGTGATTTCATCATGACCTGGGATATGAATATCCACTAAAACATCTCTTGCACACAACCCTCTACAACCTGTAGCTTTTACTTTACAATTTCTTTCTTTTATTTCACCATTAAGACCATGCTTCTTAAATTCTTCCTCAAAGGCTGCCATTACTTCGGCACCGCCTGATGCTACTCCGGCAGTACCCATACAAACATGTACCTCAATCTGATCTATTTTTTGAGCACTCATATCCTACCCCTAATCCTCTTTTTTAGCATATTCCCTAAAAATATCTCTTGCTTTTTCAGGGGTCAAATTACCGTATGTTTTATCATTGATCATAATAACTGGAGCCATACCACAAGCTCCAATACAAGAAACTTCTTCCAGAGTAAACTTAAGATCATCCGATGTTTCCCCATTTTTAATGCCAAACTCTTCTGTAACAACCTCTGAAATACGACCAGAACCTTTTACGTGACATGCTGTACCTCGACAAACTCTAATCACATATTTACCACGAGGAGTAGTATAAAATTGCGCATAAAACGTAATTACACCATAAATAGTATGCGGAGACATATTTAAATTTTCGGCTATCCTTTCAACCATTTCTTTTGAAAGATAACCATAGTAATCTTGTACTTTTTGTAAAACAGGAATTGTTGAACCCTTCTTCCCTTTATATTCAGCACAAATTTCATCAATTGCAGTTAAATCTAATTCTTGCTGAAGCTCTTTTTCTTTATTTCCATTTTTATCCAAAATTTTCTCAGCCATAGGCTTCCCCTATCTATCTATTTCACCTAGCACTATATCTACACTACCTATAATACCAACAAGGTCAGCAATCATATGCCCCTTTGACATAAGAGGTAATGCTCCCAAGTTAACAAAAGAAGCAGCACGAATTTTCAACCTATAAGGTTTTTCTTTACCATCGCTCACTATATAAAAACCCACTTCCCCTTTTGGAGCCTCAACGCAAGCATATGTTTCACCTTTAGGAGTCTTAAACCCTTTTGAAATAAGATAAAACCTTCTAATAAGCGCTTCCATCTTCTCATAAACTTCTTCATGAGCCGGCATCCCAATCCTTGGATCATCTGTCATGACCGGGCCTTCAGGTATCTGTTCTAATGCTTGCTCTAAAATTTTTCTTGATTCTCTCATCTCTTGCATACGAACTTTATAACGTGCATAGATATCCCCTTCTTCAAAACATGGGATATCAAAGTCAAATCTGTCATAAATTCCATAAGGCTCTGCTTTTCTCAAATCAAATTTAATACCAGAACCTCTCATGATTGGTCCACTCGCACCATAATTCATAGCATCTTCACCAGATATATATCCTACGCCAACAGTTCTTTTTAACCAAATACGGTTCTTAGTGAGCAATCTTTCATATGTATTGCAGCGATCTTCAAATATATCAATAAACTCCCTCAACCTATCAAAAAATTCAGGTGGCACATCATCTCTAATTCCACCAATCCTTATCCAAGAACTTGTCATCCTCTGCCCAGTTGCAATCTCAAACATATCAAGTATCATTTCCCTTTCTCTAAAAGCATAAAGAAATACTGTCATAGCACCAATATCTAAAGCATGGGTGGCAATCCATACAAGGTGGCTAGCAATCCTAGCAAGCTCAGCAAAAATCACCCTTAGATATTCTGCTCTCTCAGGAATTTTTACATCAAAAAACTTCTCAACAGCTAGACAATATGCAAGATTGTTTGAAAGTGGTGCAAGATAATCCAATCTATCAGTTAAAGGAATAAACTGATGATAAGTTCTATTTTCAGCTAACTTTTCAACTCCCCTATGCAAAAAGCCTATATCTGGTCTAACATCAACAATAGTCTCACCATCAAGGTCAACTACAAGCCTCAGAACCCCGTGTGTACTAGGGTGCTGAGGCCCCATATTAATTGTAATAACTTCACCCAAGTAATCTTTATTTTGAACTTTTACATTCTCCATAGCCAACCCCTACTTTGTAAACCTTATACCTAAGTTCTGCTCATCAACCTTATTAAACCATTTACGCTCTTTTAAAGGAAAATCTTTTCTAAGAGGGTGCCCTTCAAAGAAGTCAGGAAGCAAAATTCTTCTCAAATCAGGATGACCTTCAAAAATCACACCAACAAGATCATATTGCTCCCTTTCCATAAAATTAGCACCCTTCCATATATCAGTAACAGTCTCTATCTTATCATCAGGAATTGCTACTTTCACAAAAACCCTAATATTATTCTCAATGGAATAAAGATTATAAACTACATCAAACTTCATTTCTCTATCAGGCCAGTGAGTAGCAACAATATCCACAATATACTTAAACAAAAACTTCTCTTTTAATTCTTTCAAAACTTCTTTAAAAACATCTTTATCAACTTGAATAAAATTACATTTAAACTCTATTTTACCTGAAATTTTCCCTGGGTACTTTTCACTAAAGTATTGAACAATATCATTAAACACCATAACACACCTCATTTCCTGATAACTTTGTCATGCTTAATCTTTTCTTGAAGAGCCACTATAGCATCAAGCAGAGCCTCAGGCCTTGGAGGGCACCCAGGAATATAGAAATCTACTGGAACTATTTCATCCACACCTTGAACAGTGGAGTAAGTGTTAAATATTCCACCGCTTGTAGCACAACTACCCATAGCTATCACCCATTTTGGCTCCGGCATCTGATCATAGACTTTCCTAACAACTGGCGCCATCTTCCTCGTCACAGTCCCAGCCACAATCATTAAATCAGCCTGTCTCGGCGTCGCTCTAAAAATAACACCGAGCCTATCAAGGTCATATTTAGACGCACCAGCTGCCATCATCTCGATAGCACAACAGGCAAGACCAAAAGTCACAGGCCAAATTGAAGACCTTCTAGCCCAATTAATTACACCATCAATAGTTGTGGTTATAATGTTGTCTGAAAATTTGTGCTCGATCAAGCCCATTCTAACGCTCCTTTTCTCCAAGCATAAAAATAACCAAAAACAAGTATGATGATAAAAATAATCATCTCAATTAGACCGAAAATTCCAACCATATCGAATGCCACAGCCCATGGGAACAAGAAAACAGTTTCCACATCAAATATTACAAATAACATTGCAATAATATAAAACTTCACACTATACCTTTTTCTTGCATCAGAAAACTCAGGCATACCACATTCATAAACACTTAACTTAACTTTTTCTGGCTTATCAGGTCTAACTATAAAGCCTACAGTAATAGTAATGACACCTATTAAAGCTGAAATTATTAACATTAGTGCTATTGGCAAATAAGGACTCATAACTCACCTCTGTATTTTGTATACAGTATGCATTTTCTAACACATCAA
The DNA here is from genome assembly GCF_049472655.1 of Deferribacter abyssi. Taxonomy (NCBI): domain Bacteria; kingdom Pseudomonadati; phylum Deferribacterota; class Deferribacteres; order Deferribacterales; family Deferribacteraceae; genus Deferribacter; species Deferribacter abyssi. Next base: position 59,526 of record NZ_JAQNCS010000006.1, on the reverse strand, counting down.
AACGAAAGTGTCAACAATAAACATTGTTTTAATAAAGGATAATTCAATATTACAATAATCTATCTCAACTATTGATAGACCATTTACTAATAAAATTTTTCATATCATCTGGAAAACTAATTTTAAACCTCATCAATTTATTTACAAAAGGACATTGAAACGAAAGATAGTAGGAATGAAGAGCCTGTCTTGGGAAAACAATTTTTTTGCTCAATTTATTCCCATAAACAGCATCACCAACCAAAGGGAAACCTAGATACGACATGTGAACTCTTATCTGATGGGTCCTCCCTGTATATATTTTTATCTCAGCAAGAAATACATTTTCCCACCTTTTAATAACCCATATCTCACTTTTGGCTAATCTCCCATTTTTTACAACCGCCATTTTTTTCCTATCAACAGGATGTCTACCTATTTCATTCTCCACAACAATATGGTCCCATTTCGGATTCCCATAACATATTGCATAATATCTTTTTTCAACCTTACGATCTTTAAAAAGAACGGCTATCTTCTCTTTAACTTCCCTGTTTTTAGCCACAATAATTAAACCTGAAGTATCTTTATCTAACCTATGTATAATGCCCGGCCTCAAATCATCAGCATCTTCTAATTTATATTTGTTAATGATAGCATTAACCAATGTATCAGTTTTATTACCTGGGGCAGGATGCACACATAGACCTGGTTGCTTATCCAGCACAATATAGTAATCGTTTTCATATACAACATTCAAAGGGATATTTGCAGGTTTTAAATCAAGCGGTTCTTCTTTTGGAATTTTAACAACAATTACATCATCAATATGAACTTTATAAGAAGGTTTTACTTTTTTATCATTCACTAAAATCAAACTATCTTTTATTAGATTTGAACAGTAATTTCTTGATCTATTCAATTGTTCTGCAATGTACTGATCTAGTCTAACTTTGGATTTTACAGCCTTAATAGTTAACACTCTCTCAATCTCCACCATAGCATCACCTAGCAATTGCAGCTTTCTTCAAACATATAATATGAACTTTCTATTTTATCAATTGATAAAAATTGATATTTTACGGAGTCACCCACCCCATTTTTTGTAAAACGTAAAACCTTGTTTCAAGTTGTTTATGAAAAAACATTTTATGGGAGCTTGAACCGTAGCAATACAGGATGTTTTACGAGAATGAAGAAAATGTTTTTCCATAAACAATAACATGTAACTATTTGTAATATATACATAATTTAGGCTGACAATAAAAAATAGGGATGGCTCCAGGATATTTTTTGTTGACATATTTTCGCCAAACTGATAAATGAGACTACCGCCTTGCTACGTGTACTATAGGCACGTGGCTAAAAAACCATAAGGAGGAAACATGAGAACTTACGAAACACTTTTTATCGTAAAATCAGATCTTTCGCAAGAAGACGCTATCGAAGTTTTTGATAGTTTTAAAGAAAACATTACTAAAAACGGTGGTAAAATCATTCATGAAGAAATATGGGGTAAAAGAACTCTCGCCTACAAAATTGAAAAATACACAGAAGGATATTACTTTCTAATCAATTTTGAAGCAGAACCTACATATCCCAAAGAACTTGAAAGAAGATTTAAACTCAATGAAAATGTTATTCGTTTTATTGTAGTCAAAATTGATGGTAAAAAATTTAAACTAAAAAAGCAAACATTAGCAAAAGAAGAAACACCAAAAACTGAAAAACAATCTGACACAGAAAAAACTGAGGGATAAAATGGGTTTCTTCAATAAGGTCATCCTTTTAGGAAATGTAACAAGGAACCCTGAAGTAAGATATATTCCAGGAAGTGGAACACCTGTTGCATCTTTTGGTCTTGCTATAAACAGAAGATATAGACAGGGAGAAGAAACAAGAGAAGAAACCTGTTTTATAGATATAGTTGCTTTTTCAAAATTGGCTGAATTCGCTGGAGAGTATATTTCTAAAGGAATTTCAGTGCTTATAGAAGGGCGACTAACTTATCGTACCTGGGAACAAGATGGACAAAAAAGAAGCAAACATGAAATCGTAGCTGAAAACATACAACTTGTATGGAAAAAGGAAAAAGCTGCAAGCACATCAGATTTGCTTGATGACGTTACTGAAGATAGTTTCGACGAAGATGACATACCATTTTAAAAGAAGTATACAACAGGAGGTTAATAGATGGCTATTATCAGAAGAAGATTTCAAAGACATAAAGTTTGTAGATTTTGTACAGAAAATATTGAAATTGATTATAAAGATGCTAATCTTTTAAAGCAGTTTATCACAGAACGTGGTAAAATTATGCCAAGAAGGTTAACAGGTACCTGTGCAAAACACCAAAGAAGATTGGCAGATGCTATAAAAACAGCTCGTATTATGGCATTATTACCTTTTACATTAAATAAATAAGTTAAGGGGAATGTTTCCCCTTCTTTTTCATATATGGTAACTCCCATACCAATTTTACAACTTTTAATAAGTTTTATATTATTTACTTTTAATGTGTATAATCCATATTTTGGTTTATTCCTTGGATTAATTTCACCTATTTTTTTACTCTTTTATTTAAACACACTAAACAGATTCCCTTACGAACTTCTGATTGGCATTATTATTCATGCTTCTATATTCAAAATAGTCACTGTTTATTATATTTTCATGGTAGTTATACCATCATATGCTATCTTAGCAAAAAAAGACAAAGCTGAATTATTATCAGGTATACCAGCATTACTTGCTTCAATCACAATTTTATTATTATTACCAGACATAAAAACTTTACTAATAAAAAATTTAGAATTTAACCTCTCAAATTACTTAGAACTTTTAAGAAATAGTAGCTCAACAGAAAAATTATTTTATATTGAAAAAATTGAAAAAAATAAGACATATATAGCCACGCTTTTTGTATATCTGATGCCTTCACTCTCATATAGTTACATTTCTTTTATTACTTATATCAATAAAAGATTTTTTGATAAATCACAAAAAATTTCAAATACTCCCTTTCAAGTACCGCTTCAAATTATACCTATTTTTATAGTAGGTGGCTTTTTAATTTTAGCTAATTTTATTAGTGCCAAAATCATTTCATATAATACATTAATTATTTTCTTTACTCTATTTTTTATACAAGGCATTGAAATTCTTGAGTTTTGGTTAAAAAAAATAAACGTTCCTCCAATCTTTAAATATATAATTTTATTTTTCATTTTACTAGAACCTCCTCTTACTATAATCTTGAGTATCTTTGGACTTTTTGATATTTGGATAGATTTTAGAAAACTGAACAAAGGGGGAAAAAATGGATGAAAAAAAATATTTCGAATCCCTTTTCATCTCCCTAGTAGCAACTTTTGAAACAAATGCATTAATAGCAATGGGTAAACTCTCAAACCCTCTAAGTGGTAAACTAGAAAAAGATTTAAATTCTGCTAAAATGAACATCGATATCCTAAGGATGTTAAAAGAGAAAACTAATAATAATTTAAGTGAACAAGAATTAAAACATCTAACCTCTACTATAACAAATTTAGAACTAAATTATGTGGAAGAGATAAAAACTGATGGGTAAAGCAAATGCTCCAAAAGTATCTATAATAATCGCTACTATACTTGCCATAGTAAAAATAATTTTTGGATTATTTGTCAATTCAATGGCAATCATCGCTTCAGCAGCTGATTCAATCTTTGATATTATAGCCTCTGCTATAAACTTTGTGGCAATAAAAAAATCTGAAGAACCACCGGATGAAAAACATCCTTATGGGCATGCAAAATTTGAATCACTTGCTACTTACATCCAGTCATTGATCATACTTTTATCAGGAGGTTTTATTTTTTATAAAAGTATTATTAAAATTATTCGTAAAGAATCAGTAACAGATTTAAACACAGGGATCTACATAATGGCATTTTCATTAATAGTCACTTTTTTTCTGGTTATTTACTTAAACTACATGGCTAAAAAAACAAATTCCTCAGTTATAGAGGCAGACGCCTTACATTATAAGGTGGATTTATTAAGTAACGGTGGCGTCATATTAGCATTGGTTTTAATTAAATATACTAATTTACAGATAATCGACCCTATTATTTCTATTCTTACAGCATCCTATATAATTTATTCTGCAATAAAATTAAACTTAAACGTAAGTATGGAGCTTCTAGACACTGAGCTCCCCAGAGAAATAAAAAATGATATTATTAATGTATTAAAACAGTTTGATGAATATCATCTAAATACACATAGAATCAGAACAAGAAAAGCTGGTAATAAAAAATTTTTAGATATGCACATAACTCTTTGCAAAAATCTTACATTAGAAGATGCACACAAAGTTACTCAATTGATTGAAAATGCATTAAAAAAAGAAGTAAAAGACTTAGATGTTACTATTCATATGGATCCTTGTAATGAAAAAACATGTCCAGGATTTGAGGCTTGCAATAAAAATAAAATCCGTTTAGATAATAAATAAATCAAAGATTGAAGGAGGATGTGGTGAGAGATTTTATGGAAAATGTTATTGCTGAACGTTTAGGCGGAAAAATGTTTGGCAAAGATACGAAAATCTACAAATTTGAAAAAATAAAAAGAGCAAAAAGAGCTGCTTTAGAAGCAAATCCAGGGAAGGAACTTATAGATCTTGGAGTGGGTGAACCTGATGATATGGCAGATATGAGTATTGTAAAGGTACTGCAAGTTGAAGCCGAAAAAAAAGAAAACAGATTTTATGCAGACAATGGAATTCAAGAATTTAAAGATGCCGCTGCTGAATATATGAAAAAAAGATTTGGTGTCGATATAGATCCTGTTAAAGAAGTAAATCATGCAATTGGTTCAAAACCAGCCCTTGCAATGCTTCCATTCTGTCTAATTAATCCTGGTGATATTGCTTTAATGACAGTACCTGGCTATCCTGTTACAGGTACAATCACAAAATACCTTGGAGGAAGTGTATATAATTTACCTTTAACAAAAGAAAACAACTTTTTACCTGACTTAGACTCTATCCCTGAAGATGTTAGAAAAAAAGCAAAAATTCTGTATTTAAACTATCCAAACAACCCAACAGGAGTTCTTGCACCTAAAGAATTTTTCGAGAAAGTTGTAAAATTTGCTAAAGAAAACAATATAACAGTAATCCATGATGCAGCATATATTGAACTTACCTATGGAGAAAGGCAACCTTCCTTCTTAGAAATTGAAGGAGCAAAAGAAGTCGGCGTAGAAATTCATTCATTATCAAAATCGTATAATATGACAGGTTGGAGAATGGCCTTTGTATGCGGAAATGAGCTGCTCGTACAAGCATTTGCTACAGTAAAAGATAATAACGATTCAGGACAGTTTATACCAATACAGAAGGCAGCAACTTATGCCTTACAACATCCAGAATTAATAGATAACGTTAGAGAAAAATACCAAAGAAGATTACAAGCTTTGGCAAAAGTTTTAAAAGATCTTGGTTTTTACGTCAATGAACCCAAGGGAACATTTTATCTTTATTTTGAAATACCAAAAGGTACTAAAAGTGGCAAAGAATTCAAAAATGCTGAGGAATTTTGCGATTACTTAATTAGGGAAAAACTCATATCTTCTGTTCCTTGGGATGATGCAGGACATTATCTAAGATTTACTGTAACTTTTGAAGCTAAAAACATTGATGATGAAAAAAGAATAATTGATGAAGTAGCAAAAAGGTTATCAGAAGAAGAATATATTTTTTAGAGCCTATTAGGCTCTTCTTCTCTTGAATTTCAACGGAGTGTAGTATTATGAATATCGTTTTTATGGGAACACCAGAAATAGCTGTACCTACCCTTGCGAAACTTTTAGAAACAGGATTCAATGTTAATCTTGTTGTTTGTCAACCAGATAAACCCAAAGGAAGGGGGAAAAAACTCAAAGCCCCCCCAACAAAAGAGTTTGCCCTCAAACATGGTATTGAAGTATTTCAACCAGAAAAACTTAAAAATAATGAAGAAGCATTTTACAAGATTGCAGAAAAAAAACCGGATTTTTTAGTAGTTGTAGCTTACGGTAAAATTTTGCCAGATAAAATATTAAACATTCCTAGCAAAGCACCAATAAACGTTCATTTTTCTCTTTTACCAAAATATAGAGGCGCTGCACCTGTTAATTGGGCAATTATTAATGGAGAAGAGAAAACTGGTGTAACCACCATGTTGATGGATACAGGACTTGATACTGGAGATATTCTTTTGACGGATGAAACAGCTATTGACAAAAAGAATGCTGTAGAACTTTCAAAAGAATTAGCTGATACTGGAGCAAACTTGCTCATTGAAACAATAACAAATTTTGAATATATCACTCCTAAAAAACAAGACCACTCTGCAGCAACCTATGCACCCATATTAAAAAAAGAAGATGGATTGATTGACTTCAATGAATCAGCTGAGGTAATAGAACGAAAAATAAGAGGATTACAACCTTGGCCTACTGCATTTACGTATTATAATGGAAAACTAGTAAAATTTTTTAAAGCAGATGTTACAAATGATGAAAAGGACATAGTTAAAGGTACAATTTTTGATGTTACAAAGAAACATTTTAAAGTAAAATGTGGCAGTGGTTCACTTATTGTTAAAGAAATTCAGTTTGAAGGGAAAAAAAGAATGCCTGTTGTTTCATTTCTTGCAGGATTTTCAATTAAAGAAGGTGATAAATTCGAACCGAAAATTTGAACCAAACCCTTGAAAAATTATCTATCTCGTAGATATTATAAAAAAATGACTAATGGAGGTTTAACCATATGAATTTAAACACTTTAAAAACAGCCTTTCTACTTGGGTTGTTAACTCTCCTTTTCATATTTATTGGAGGATTATTAGGTGGTAGAACAGGAATGATGTTAGCTTTTATATTTGCTCTAGGAATGAATTTTATATCTTATTGGTTTAGTGATAAGATAGTACTAGCAATGTATAGAGCTAAAGAAGTAACCGAAACAGAAGCACCAATGCTATATTCAATAGTAAGAAGGCTTACTCAAAAAGCTGGCATGCCTATGCCAAAAGTATACATTATTGACAATCCCACTCCTAACGCTTTTGCTACAGGAAGAAATCCAAACCATGCAGCAGTAGCTGTAACTACAGGAATACTAAATTTATTAAATGAAGATGAATTGGAAGGAGTATTGGGGCACGAGCTAGCTCATATTTACGGCAGAGATATTCTTATTTCAACAATTGCTGCATCCGTAGCTAGTGCAGTTATGTTGTTAGCAGATTGGGCTAGATGGGCATTTATTTTTGGAGGATTTAGATCTGATGATGATGAAAATGCCGGTGGTGCCATTGGAGCTTTTATTGCAATGTTAATAGCCCCTATTGCAGCCATTCTAATTCAAATGGCTATATCTCGATCAAGAGAATATCTTGCTGATGAACGGGGTGCTAAACTTTCTGGAAAACCATTAGCTCTTGCAAGTGCACTTGAAAAAATAGCTTATGGTGTACAAGCGGTACCAATGAATGCTAACCCTGCTACAGCACACATGTTCATTATGAATCCATTACGTGGTAAAAGTATCTTATCACTATTTTCCACTCACCCCCCAATAGAAGAACGAATTAAAAGACTTAGAAAATTAGCATATGGCGGATAAAACAAGGAGAAGGCTTTACAACCTTCTCCTTAATTTTTTTAATGGTCAAATAAAAGAAGATTTTTTCACTGACAATCCATACAAAAAGTTTTACAGAAAAATATATTTTGAGATTTTCAGACATTTTGGGTTTATTCAATACATTTTAACAAAATACCTTAAAAAGGATACTCCCATAGAATCTATGGCTGCTCTTACATTGGGGGCAGCACAAATACTCTTTTTAAATGATATCCCAGATTATGCTGCAGTAAATGAATCTGTAGAGTTAACCCCTAAAAAGCAAAAACCTCTTGTCAATGCGGTTTTAAGAAACATAGTAAAAAATAAAATAAATCTGTTAAAAGAATACCACATATATTATGACTTTCCCCATTATTTTTTTGACAGGTGGCAAAAAAGATTTAAAAACAAAAATGAATTTGAACTTTTCTTACAATCTTTACACAAAATTCCAAAATATTATTTAGTATCTACCAGTAACTTATCTATATATGAATATAAAAACGGGTATGATGATAGTATCTATTATCCTATGGATATTAACTCTTTCAAAATTCCACTATTAAAAAAATTACAAAATGTACAAAACATCCTAGATTGCTGTGCAGCACCAGGAGGAAAAACTATCTTGCTATCAAAACGTTATCCTAATGCTAAAATAATAGCTATTGAAAAAAATCCTGATAGACTAAAAGTTTTATCGCAAAATTTAAGAAAATATAATTGCAACAATGTAAAAGTAATTAAATCTGATTTTTTTCACTTCAATGACAATACGTTGTATGATTTCATACTTCTTGATGCTCCATGCACAGCTCTTGGAACTATTAGAAAACACCCTGAAGTTTTGTGGTTAAAAAATGATAGAGATATTAACAAAATGTCAAACTATCAAAAAAGATTTTTAGAAAAAGGGGTGTCACTTTTAAAAAAAGGTGGATATTTAATTTATAGTGTTTGTTCTCTAGAACCTGAAGAAGGTTTTGAAAATATCCATTGGCTTTTAAACAAATATGATAACATTAAACTTATCTCACCAGAGATAGATAAAAGTCTTGTACAAGATAACTGCTTTTATACATTACCTCACAAATCAGAGGGGGATGGATTTTTTGCTGCAATCTTACATAAAAAAGATTAACTAACTTTTATTGTAATATTATCTTAAGAATATTGTTGAAATTTTGTAAAATATTTGTAAAACACAAAACATGAAAGATAAACGTAAATTAATAAAAGAATTAGAGGAAATAGCATACAAACTAAATATTTCTGTACGATATGAAGCCACTAAGGCAAAAGGTGGACTTTGCAGAGTGAAAGATAAATATTATATTATTATAGATAAAAAATCTACACCTGAATACAAAATTTCAATACTGGTAAAATCATTAAGAAAGCTTGATCTGAATAATATCCACATAAAACCAAAGTTGAGAGAATTCATTGAAAACTACTGACAAAGTAGACAAAATTTATCAGACACTTAAAGATATCTATAAAACCTTATCTGAACCCTCTGTAACTAAAATATCTAAAGAGACAAAAAATGATCCTTTTAAGGTGCTGATCAGTTGCCTAATTTCATTAAGAACCAAAGATGATGTTACTATTGCTGCCTCCAAGAGGCTCTTTTCTGTTGCAGATTCCCCACAGAAATTGTACAAACTTGAAGAAGCAAAAATTGCATCTTTAATATATCCCGCAGGATTCTACAAAAAAAAGGCAATAACTATAAAGGAAATTTCAAAAACTATCGTAAATAAATATGGTGGCCGTGTACCTAATACTTTAGATGAACTTTTAAAATTAAAAGGGGTAGGTAGAAAAACTGCAAATCTTGTTCTTGTAGAAGGGTTCAACAAATATGGCATTTGTGTAGATACACATGTTCATAGAATTTGTAATAGACTTGGTCTAGTTAAAACAAATACACCAGAAAAAACAGAAATGGAATTACGTAAAATTTTGCCAAAGAGTTACTGGAAAAAATGGAACGAAATGCTGGTAAGCTTTGGTCAGAAGATATGCACCCCAATTTCTCCAAAGTGTTCAACTTGCAAACTATACAAATTGTGTGATAGAATATCCGTAGAAAAATGGAGGTAAAAATGAAATTTATAGACGAAGTTGACAAGCAAATAATAAATATTCTAATTAAAGACGGAAGAACTTCTTATGCAGACATATCAAAAGCTGTGGGAATGAAGCCACCTTCAGTTATTGAAAGGATAAAGAAACTTGAAAAAGAAGGTATCATAAAACAGTACACCACCAAAATTGACTATAAAAAATTAGGATATGATATATTAGCTTTTATAGGAATCTCCATCGATAACGCTCAACATATAGAAGACTTCGAAGTAACACTAGCGAATTTTGACGAAGATATCATAGAATGTCATCATGTAACAGGTGATTTTACAATGATTTTAAAAGTTGTTACAAAAAATACTGAAACTCTTTCTCAGTTAATAAAAAAAATAAGAAATATTACAGGTGTTAGGCAAACCAACACAATACTAGTCTTTTCCACAATTATGGATAACCTAAGAAATGTAGATTGATTATTTTTTAGATATTTTCGAACGTTGGTTTAGTGACAATGGTATCAGTAATTATACCAGTATATAATCGTATTACTGTCTTAAAAGATGCAATAGAATCTGTTCTTTGTCAGACATTTAAAAATGTTGAAATCATTATAGTTGATGACGGTTCCAGTGTAGACATTGCCATAGCGATAAAACCTTATAGAAATTTAGTAAAATACGTTCGCTTTGAAAATAACAAAGGTGTCAGTGCAGCAAGAAATGTAGGAATACGACTCGCAAAAGGTGAATACATAGCTTTTTTGGACTCTGACGATATTTGGCTACCTTTCAAACTTGAAAGACAAATAAGTTTTATGAAACAAAACAACTTTAATGTATGCCACACTGATGAATTCTGGTACAAAAATGGTGTATTTATCAATCAGGGTAAAAAGCATAAAAAGTTTGGAGGAAAAATTTTAACAAAAATACTTGACCATTGTAGAATCAGCCCTTCAAGTTTCATCGCAAAAAAAGAAGTTTTTAACAAGGCAGGAATTTTTAACGAATCATTACCTATTGCGGAAGATTATGATCTTTGGCTACGAGTTGCACTATTTTACCAAATAGGATTTTTAAACCTAAAAACCATTATAAAAAGATTTTTTTTAAATGACCATCTCAGCCATTGTGTTAAAAATATAGAATATTACAGATTACTTGCCTTACTAAAATTTTATAGTAAATACAAAACACATTTTAATCATGAAGAAAAACTAAAAATTATTCAAACAATTAATAAAAAAGAAAATATTGTAGCTTCAGGTTTATCCAAAAAAAGATTGAAAGAAAAGAACATTTAGTTTACTATGCCCACCATGAAAAAGCTATTGTTATTGTTTTTTTTATCTCTTTTATTCATTTCATGTTCACTTATTGATTTAAAAACGCAAACAAAACAAAATATTCACAATATTCAAAGCAATCCTCCTGTAAAAAAAGTTGAAATAGTAAAAAAACCTATTGTATCGCCACTAAAAAATGATGAATTTAAACTTTTCTCACCCAATACCAACTTTGAAACCTCCTTACTTTTCGATAAATCGTTAACCCTTAATTTAACTTCAGAAACTTTCAACCAAAAAGATTACGACATTCCAATTGTGGTTAATGCAAGGGTTAAATATTTCATAAAACGGTACACAAAACTTTATCCTATCACCTTTCAAAGGTGGTTAAACAATGCAAATAAGTATATCTACATTGTAAAAGATATTTTTAGAAGAATGGACCTGCCCACAGATCTTGCTTGTTTACCTTTTGCTGAAAGTGGTTTTGATGTATATGCTTATTCCTGGGCCGGGGCTGGTGGAATGTGGCAATTTATGGAATCCACAGGGAAAATTTATGGTTTAAAAAACAACTTCTGGGTAGATGAAAGACGGGATTTTGAAAAGGCTACTATTGCAGCTGCAAAATACTTAAAATATTTACATAAATACTTTAATGACTGGTACTTAGCCATTGCAGCTTATAATGGTGGTTTTTATAAAGTATTAAAAGCAACACAAAGATACAAAACTAAAAACTTTTTTAAAATATCTAAATATAGATTTTTAAAGCAAGAAACTAAAGATTATGTCCCAAAATTTATCGCCTTAACTATAATTTATAAAAATTACCTAGAATATGGTTTTGAACCCCCACAAACTGATCCATTAATCTTTGATAAAATCAAACTCAACCAACCAGTGAATTTATACGTAATAGCTGATTTGCTCAACACTGATTTCAAAAAACTCAAAGAACTTAATCCGTCCTTAAAAAAACCAATTACCCCCCCAAATGATAATTTTGAACTACGAATACCTTATGGAACAAAAATGTTTTTAGAGAAAAAAATAGCTGAGTTGTCACCAGAAGAACTATTACAGGTAAAAATCTACTATGCAAAGAAAAAAGAAAAACTTTATAAAATCGCAAGAAAATTCAGAGTTTCTGTTGCATCTATTAAAAAGTTAAACAATTTACGGTATGATTTTATACTCTTTTCGGGTCCTATTTTTATTCCTTTAAAAAAATATGCAAAATCTCTCGCAATGCAAAATTTTGCAAATGATATCAACGCAGTAACACCAAGAATCTACATAGTCAGAAAAGGTGATACTCTATATAACATAGCACATAAATATGGATTATCCGTTTATGAACTCATAAAACTCAATAAAGGAATTAATCCAAGGCTTATTAGACCAGGTGATCCCATTATTGTCTCAAAAAAATATAACTACAAAAAGAAAAGATATAAAAGATATACCCTTACAAAAAGTAGAAAATACCTTATTAGAAAAGGTGATACACTATGGAGTATTGCAAATAAGTTTAACACCTCAGTAGAAAAAATAAAAATAACAAACAAATTGAAAACTACACTTTTAATTCCTGGTACATATATAAAAATCCCAAATTAATTTTCACTAGCAAATTACAATTTGAGAGACATTACAATCTATACACATCATGATAAAAACTCATAAGATGATACAATCATGAATTTGCAGAAACCTTTACGATTATAACGCCTTAAATTGACAAAACCTTTTTAATACATCTTAACAAATCATCAGGATCAAAAGGTTTTTCAATAAATTCTACAGCTCCTAAATCAAATGCTATAACCATATTTTCTATATTACTATACGCAGTAATTACAATCACCAACATATCTTCATTCAACTTTCTTATCTTACTGAGAAAATTTAGACCATCCATAAAAGGCATATTAATATCTGTAATTACTACAGAGTAATCACCATCTTGTAGCAAGATATACGCATCTTTTCCATTATCCGCAATATCTACACAGAAACCTTCATTCTCAAGAAAAGTCTTTAACCCATGCAAAGTATTAAGATCATCCTCAACAAGTAATACCTTACAAGGCATTTAACCTTCCAAACAACCTTGAAATATTATTTTCAGTAATTTTTGCCAGCTCATTAAGCGTAATCCCATACAATTCTGCTAAAAATTTTGCAGTGTATATAGTATATGATGGCTCATTTGTTTTACCTCTTTTTGGTACAGGGGCTAAATACGGTGAATCTGTTTCCACCAAAACACTGGTAAGAGGTATATCTTTAGCTGCAATCCTTATTTCAACTGCACTTTTATATGTCACAGAACCAGCAAACGATATAAGAAATCCATTGTCCAATGCCCATTTTAAAATAGTTCTATCTCCATTAAAACAATGGATAATCCCTTTTAATTTTCCATTATTATTCATTTCATTCAAAATCTTTACAATATCTTCACTTGACTCTCTGTTATGTATAATAACTGGTTTATCAAGAGATAATGCAAAATCAAGAAATATCCTATAAACATTTTTTTGAATATCAGCAGGAGCATAGTTTCTATAATAATCAAGTCCTATTTCGCCTATTGCCAAAACTTTCTCATCTTGAATAAGCTCCTCAAAATATCCAAGATCTTCTATTCTAAAATCTGCAGAATCATGAGGATGCACACCCACAGCAGCATAAATAAAAGGATATTTCTTTGCAACAGTCAAAGCTCTTTTTGAATCATTGAGGTTAATACCAATATTTATTATTCTACCAATACAGTTTCTTTTACAATTTTCAATAACTTTATCAAGTTTTGAACTCAACGGTTCAAAATGGATATGAGCATGAGTATCTGTAAAATACAGCTTCTCTTTTTTTAACTGCTCAATTGATGTTTCCAAATCAATCATTTAATTACACTCCCAGCAGGTACCTCATCAGCCAACTCAACCACCACATGTTTATCACCAACCCAAGCAGCAAGTATCATACCTTCTGATTTCACTCCCATAAGCTTTGCAGGCTTTAAATTGGAAACAACAGCAACCGTCTTACCCACAAGTGCACCTGGCTCATAACTTTTTGCCACACCTGCCACAATCTGTCTGATATCACCATTTCCTAAATCAACTTTTAATTTTAATAATTTCTCAGATTTCCCAATTTTTTCTGCTTCAAGTATCTTCCCTGCTTTAATTATCACTTTTGAAAAATCATTAATCGTTATCTCTTCCACTACCTTTTCTGGCTCACTCTTCTTATTCTCAGCTGTAACCCTGTCAAGGAATTCTTTCTCGTCAATTCTTGGAAAAAGTTGCTTTACCTCACCTATTTTATTGCCAGATTTAAGTAGTTTCACTTTCTTTAGATCTTCAAAACTTTCTTTAAATATATCTATTTTAATATTAAGTTGATTTCTAATCTCTTCTGAAGTTTTAGGCATAAAAGGATAAATCAGTAGAGACAAAATGCGAATCCCGTCAAGTACTACATATAATACCGTTTCAAGTCTATCTCTTTGACTATCATCCTTTGCAAGCATCCATGGTGCATTTTTATCAATATATTTGTTTAACTCTGCCACAAGTGTCCAGATACTCATAAGAGCCTTATTAAATGCGATTGAATCAATGTGTTTATCTACTTCATTAAATACTTCTTCCACTTTCTTAAACAGCTCAATATCTGTTTCATCTTCTACCTTGTATTCAGGAATAATACCTTTGAAATATCTTTTTACCATCCCAAGAGTCCTATTCAAAAGATTACCTAAATCATTTGCCAAATCACCGTTTATCCTATGAATAAGAGCTTTAAATGAAAAATCTCCATCAAGTCCAAAAGGTACCTCTCTCAACAAAAAGTACCTAATAGCATCCACACCAAAAGTATCCACAAGCCAGTTTGGATCTATAGCATTACCAAGAGACTTGCTCATTTTTTGCCCTTCTACTGTCCACCAACCATGAGCAAAAACCTTTTTAGGTAAAGGTAAGCCGGCACTCATCAACATTGTAGGCCAATATACAGTATGAAATCTCAAAATATCCTTTCCTACAAGATGAACATCAGCTGGCCAAAACTTTTTAAATTCCTCGTTTTCATCAACATAACCAATTCCAGAAATATAATTAGTAAGAGCATCTATCCATACATAAATCACATGTTTATCATCGCCAGGTACAGGGATACCCCATTTAAATGATACACGACTTACAGATAAATCTTTCAGTCCTTCCTTAATAAAAGATACTATCTCATTTTTCCTTGAGGGTGGCTGTATAAAGTCAGGATTTTCTTCAATATATTTCAATAGAGTATCTTGATATTTAGACATCCTAAAAAAATAGCTTGGCTCTTTCAATTTTTGCGTCTCTCTGCCACAAGATGGACAATTATTACCATCAAGGAGTTGAGTCTCTGTCCAGTAAGTCTCACAAGGTGTACAATACCAACCTTCATATTCACCTAAATATATGTCACCGTTTTCCTGCATTTTCTTAAAAATCTTCTGCACAGCTTTCTTGTGAGATTCATCAGTGGTTCTGATAAATTTATCATTTGAAATATTAAGCTTAACCCACAAGCTTTTAAAGCGTTCCACTACAGAGTCTGCTAGTTCTTTAGGAGTAATCCCTTTTTTTAAGGCAGCCTGTTCGATCTTTTGTCCATGTTCATCTGTACCTGTAAGAAAAAAAACGTCATAACCACACATTCTTTTGTATCTAGCCAAAACATCTGCCGCCACAGTTGTATATGCATGCCCAATATGAGGAACATCATTTACATAGTAAATAGGGGTTGTAACATAAAATGTTTGTTTACTCATATTTTTCCTCCGCTTTGTTCGTCCAAAATATCTTGAAATTCTATAAATTCACCTTCCATCAAATCATCTTCATATGTTTCGTACATAAGACAACACATTAATCTACCACAAACACCCGAAATCTTTGACGGATTCAAAATAAGATTTTGATCTTTAGCCATCTTAATAGATATATTTTGAAAAGTTCTTAAAAAGGATGCGCAACAAAGCTCTCTGCCACAAACACCAATTCCACCTAATATTTTTGTAGCATCCCTCACACCAACCTGTCGCATTTCTATTCTAGTTCTAAAAACTCTTGCAAGATCTTTCACAAGCTCTCTAAAATCTATCCTTCCATCAGCTGTAAAATAAAAGGTTAATTTCTTTCTATCCAATGTGTATTCAGCTTTTAAAAGCTTCATATCATGTTTATGTTTTTTTACAAATTTCTTACATATAGCCAACGCTTTTATTTCATCTCTTCTATTTTGTGCCAGCTGTTCAAGATCCTCGCTAGTGGCAGCTCTTAAAACCTTCTTCATTACAGATATATCTTCTATTTGAATTTTTCTATCAGGAATAACAACAGTAGCTATATCTTCACCTTTCTCCGATTCTACAACAACAAAATCACCCCTTTTTGCATCCACATTATTAGTTAAAAAATCATAAATTTTCCCAGCTCTTTTAAAAGCCACACCTATCGCATTTATCTCAATCACTTGCTACCTCAATAATTTTTGTAATTAAATACCCTTTTGCTATATCAAGATTTATATTATAGTCAACACTTTTCAAAATATCCAGCAGATAATCAGAACAATAAAGATATTTTTCATTTAAACTCTTAAAATATAATTTTTTGAAATCTTCATAAATTTTTTTTAAAATTATCTTAAATTCATCTCTCTCTTTAATCTTGCTTACAAGATTTATAAACTCTAAAAGATCAAAATATTCAAAATCAATATTATAAGTTTCTTCTTCATCTTTTACAACATTATACACCTGCCTCATCTCGTTTGAACTCAATGGATGGAACATAATTTTGATACTCCGAGACAATATCGTAGGAATTACCATTTCATAATTATGTGTTATCAAAATAAATGTAGTATCCAAAGGAGATTCTTCGAGAGTTTTTAGCATAGCATTGGCAGCTTCTCTTTTTATTTTATGGAAATTGTCCAAAATAAAAAATTTTCGTTTTCCCGTAAAAGAGGATAAAAAAGCTTTCTCATTAATTTCTCTAATATTATCAATCTTTAGCTCATCCTCTTCTAAAATCACAACATCAGGATGACTTTTATTATCAATCTGTTTACAACTTCTACAACCGCAATCCTCAAAAAATATTCCATTTTCACAGTGAACACTTTTTGCAAGATAAAGAGCAAATAACCTTTTACCTATTCCTTCATTGCCATAAAATATATACGAAGTATGAAATGTATTGTTTTCAGCTATAACCTTAAAGTACTCTTTCAAGTGATTGTGTCCAAACAACATCTATAACCTAGCCTTTATTTCGTATTTGATACTTTCAAATATATCATTAATACTTTTGTTACCATCAATAACAACTACATTTTTAAAATTCTTAGCATACCATAAAAAACCTTCTCTAACTTTTCGATAAAATTCAATACCAGATTTTTCGAATTTACCCTCTTTCTCAACTTTTCCAGCCATCTTTAATCTCTCTAAAGCCCTATTTAAAGCAATTTCAGGTTTAATATCAATAATAAAGGTGATATCTGGCCACCACATGACACTAATTTTCTCTAACATTTTAAGTACATCAATACTTAATCCTCTTCCAAATATTTGATAAGCATAAGTTGATGATATGAACCTATCACACACAACTATATTTCCATTTAAAATATTTGGTCCAATAACCATTTTTTGATGTTCAAGCCTATCGGCACTATACAATAATAGCTCTGTTTCAGAAGTCATCTCAAATTCAGTAGAAAGAAGGATATTTCTTAAAACCTTACCAATCGACGTTCCACCAGGCTCTTTTGTTAACAATACATTTTTACCTAAAGACTTTAAGTAATCCACAACCAACTGAGTTTGTGTAGTCTTCCCACATCCATCGATACCATCAATAACTAAAAACAGTCCTTTTTTTAAATCAGTTTCTTGCACAATCCTCTTTGTCCCCTTGTAACTTTTTGATTGTATGAGGGATAGCATCTATTACCACTTCCAGGTTTTCAATAGCCCCTTTTGGGCTACCAGGTAAATTTAAAATTAAAGTATCTCTCCTTGTACCAGCAAGAGCCCTTGAAATAATAGCGTGTGAAGTTTTTTGAAAACTTGCCATTCTCATAGCTTCACCAAACCCAGGCAATTCATTATCAATAACTTTCTTAGTAACATTTGGTGCTATATCCCTAGGAGAAATACCTGTTGAACCGTTTGTTATAACAAGGTCAAAACATTGTAAATCACAAAAATCTACAAGCATATTTTCAAGCATCACCTTCTCATCGGGTATCATCTCATACCTGATAAATGAAATATTCATTTTCTCTTGCAAGTATTCTTTAATTCTTAAACCTGTAATATCTTCCCTTTCCCCTTTGCTACCCTTGTCACTCAAAGTTATTATTGCAACACTAAAACCATCTTTAGGCATAATCTCTATTTCATCACCCACTTGAATGTCACCATCATTCTTAACAACAGCAAATATTCCTTCTTTTGGCATAATGCAGTCACCAGCTTGATAATAAATCGCACATCTATGATGACAAACTTTCCCTATCTGAGATATCACAAACTCTACACCACTTATTATTATTCGCTCACCAACCTTCATCCTACAGAGCTCTACACCTTGAGTAGTTATATTTTCAGCGAAATCACCACTTTTCACATCAAGACCAAGCTTTCTCATTTTTTCAATACTTTCTATAGCCAAAAAACTCACCTGTCTGTGCCAATCTCCTGCATGAGCATCTCCCACTATTCCATGCCCCTTTTTAATCTGAACTTTATCAACATTACTTTTTCTTGTACCTTTTTTCTCACTTATAGAAATTGCATAAACTTTTCCCATACAACACCTCTCTTTTGAAAACTTTTATAAGATTTTACCTCCAAAGTCAAATAGTAGGATTTCTGCAATTTCTCCAATTTTCCACAACTCTTCACAATGTTTATCGAAACCCCAACAATTGCCGCAAAAGATTGCTTTGTAGCATCCATCCATCAAAATAATGTAAAAAGACTATCTTTGAGTATATCAGTGAGATAATCAATTGTTTACCACAAAATTAGTTTCTTTTTTTTAGCTAAAACTAATTAAAACAGTTAATGTAAAACCTGACAAAAGTGTCGAAAGAAAAATTGCTGTAGATAAAAACTCAGGTGATTTATTAAATTTGATAGCATACATCAATGGTAATAAAGCGCTTGGCGCTGATGTTTGAACCACAGCTACATTTTTTTCCACTCCCTTTATCCCCAGTAAGTAAACTATAAAAAGAGCAATCACCGGTGAAATCACCAGTCTTAAAAAAGAAGCTATTAATGCTGGCTTTAAAAACCTAACAGAAATTTTTATGCTAGAAAGCTGTAACCCAAGAATAAAGATTAAAAGTGGGATTGCAGCCATAGACAACAGTCCAACAGTTTTATCTAAAAAATTTGGCAATTGTATGTTAAATATAGAAAACAATATAGCCACAATAAATGCATGAATGAGTGGAATTTTTAATACATCCTTAATAGCATAAAAAAAATTTTTTTCATTAGATGAAAGCATTATAGCAAGTGTTGATAATGGAATATTGAAAACAACAAAATAGATTATGGAATAAAAAACCCCCTTCTCACCAAAAGCAAAACTAATCAAAGGAAGCCCAAAATTTCCTACATTTATCATTGAAACAGAAAGTATAAATGGGATTTTATACTGTTCATCAATTCGCAACAGTTTAAACACAACAATAGCTACAAAAATAAGAATTATAACAAGCAATACCATAAAAACGAATGGCCTATAAAGTAACTCTATAGAAACCTTATTTGTAGTTAAAGAATGGAAAACAAAAAGGGGGGCAAATATAGTCAATGTAACATCTGTTAAAGATTTAAGCTCGATATGCTTGAATCTGTTATAGATAAAAGCCACCAATATGATAATGAATATTGGTAGCACACTTTTTAAGAAAATGAAAAAAAGATTCATCTACTCACAAATTTTTTTGATTTCTTCTTTTGTAAGCCCAATCTCTTTCATTTTCAATATTTTATCCACACTACACTTGTTTTCACTAATACTCTTCTTTTCTGTTTCCTCATTTCTAATTTTTTCAAACACGCCAGGCTCTTCTTGATACTGCATTAATAAAAAGCTCAAAGCTTTAGCAAAGTGCTTTGCATCACTTTTGTTGTTAAAAGGAATCTTTATAGACTGATCACAACCTTTCCTATCAAAAATATTCCAATCAACTTTTATCTCTTTAAAACCTATTTCTGGTTCATTAACAGATGTCCCATAACACCCATAAACAGTTCCTCCAGAAATCTTTACAAAATACTTTCCAAAAGTTTTAATTATATAAATTTTTGGTTTTTTCCCATAAACTTCAGCAGTTTTTATATAAAACTTATCTTTTTTCTTATGAACCCAAACGAATGCTAACAGTCTAAAATTATCAGAGTAAATGGTTTTATAATATTTATAATCTTGCGAAGGAGAATTCTTATTTAACGTTTCTTTGATAATTTCCAAGCTCTTATCAATTGAGTTTATATCACTACTACCGACAACAATCCTTTTTGTACACCCTACAACAAATAAAATCAGAATAAACAAAAACATTAGCAACCTTTTCATAGAAATATCCTCCATTACAATTTTATATACCTTGTTATTATTAAAGCAACAGCTACAGCCAGAAAAATTCTTGTACCAAGTATAATAACACCGTTTCCACCAATAGCAACAAAAAGAAGAGTGTCTTCAAAAACTGCATGACAAACAGACAAAAAAAGGCTTGACAACAAAACTTCCTTACTACTCATCTTACCACTCATTGCATTCCTTACTAAAATTCCAGCTCCATAGGCTATCCCCAAAACTAATCCCACAACCATTGTTATGGAAGAGTTTGGAGTAAACCCTACTTTTCCTAGAGGTCTTTCCAAAAAAGATTGTAATTTTATATATAACTTTGAATTTTCAAAAAACTCATAGAAAATCATCAACAGAGTTATTACCAAGATTAACTTAAAAGACAATTTTGCCGCATTTATGAAAGAATCTAAAAAAGAAAATTCCATATGATATTAACCCCTATCCCTGTCATAATTGCCAACATCAATCTAAATAATACCGTAATATAAATTTTTACCCCCGACTTTGATAAAACAATCCCTTCTATTACTAAATTATGAGCAATACCCAAAACTATCCCTATTATTGTAATCTGCTTTACAGTTAACTCCATAGCAGCCATGGATGCAATAGCAGGATAAAGATTTATCAAAAAACCAGAGAGAAGAATAACTGTAGCTTCACCTGGTAATCCCATCAAAGCTGTTATAGGCTCAAAAAAATCACCAATTCTGACAAGGAAACCGCTTTGCTTCAATAAATCTATGAGAATATAGAAAGGAAACGTATAAATTACAATTTTACCACTAATATTTATCCCTTTTCTAAGACCTTCTAAAACATGCTTTATAAAAATATTCATCCCTTGTTAATAATTTAAATTATCAAAATTTTCAACCAAAACAATAAGAACGTTCTAACGTTTTAACGTTCACACGTTTATTAAATTGTAAAGCGTAAACCGTGAAATAACTATAAATAACAACAAATATTCATTTTCCCCTTCCCCTCAACCTCAACCTTAACCTTTTTCAAACATTGAACTTTGAGCTAAAAAGAGTTCAGGTGTAAATTAACACCTGAACTCCAATATCTTAATTATAAGAAATATATAGTGGCCAAAAGACCGGTTATAGTCATTGTAACAGTATATGGAAACGCAAGTTTTACCATTTCCATATAAGATAACCTAATCACCGGTGCAAGAGCAGATGTTAGAAGAAATAAAAACGCTGCCTGCCCATTTGGTGTAGCCACTGAGGGTATATTTGTCCCCATATTTATTGAAACAGCAAGTTTCCATAATTGTTTAATCTTTTCAAGCTGCTCAGGTGTAGCTTTGTGTAAGTTTTCCCCAATCAAAGGGATTACATCTTTAAAATAATTCACAGTTTCACTCATATAAACTGTTGCCACAAAAACATTATCACTAATTGCCGATAATGCACCATTTGCCAAATAATATGCAGCAAGCTGTTTTGTCCCCTCAAGTCCAAGCACATAATCTATAATTGGCTGAAAAAGATGATTAGTATGAATAACTGCAACAATTGTAAAAAATACTACCAACAGCGCTGTAAAAGGTAAAGCTTCCTCAAAGGCATGCCCGATTTGATGCTCATCAATAATACCATTAAAAGCAGTAAGGAGCACTATCACCATCAAACCGATTAATCCTACCTCTGCTAAATGCAACGCCAAAGCTATAACAAGTATTACACCAGTAATTGCTTGGACAATAAGTCTCATTTTCATTTTCGTATCAAAACTTTTATTCTGCTCTTCCACATAATCTACAAGAATTTTTCTAACATTTTCAGGCATCTTATGTCCATATCCCAATATTTTAAATTTCTCCAATAAAAAACATGTTGTAATACCAACAATCAATACAGGGATAGACACAGGAGCACAGTTTATAAAAAAATCTTTAAAATGCCATCCCACCATATTACCGATTAAAAGATTTTGTGGCTCACCCACTAAAGTTGTGGCTCCTCCAAGAGCAGTACCAACCGCTCCATGCATCATAATATTCCTTAAAAAAGCTCTAAACTCTTCTAAATCTTTTCTATGCTCATCTTTAACCTGCACATCATCTTTTATATTAGATTCATCATTAAAATGTTTTCCTGAAGCAACTTTATGATATATATTATAAAAACCGTATGCTACGGTAATTATAACCGCTGTCACTGTTAAAGCATCCAAAAAAGCCGATAAAAAAGCCCCTAAGAATGAAAAAAGTAATGAAATAGCTATTTTTGAGCGTATTTTTGTTAATAGTCTTGAAAATAAAAAAAGTAAACCTTCACGCATAAAATAGATACCAGCTACCATAAACATCAACAATAAAATCACAGGAAAATTAAGAACTACTTCTTTATATACAGATTTAGGATCAGTCATTCCAATTACGACAGCTTCTAAAGCTAAAAGACCACCCGCAGGTAGAGGATAACATTTAAGCGCCATTGCTAGAGTAAAAATAAATTCAAGAATCAATAGCCATCCCGTAATAAAATGTCCTACTGTGTAATACAATATTGGATTAATCACAAGAAACACCAATATAGTATTTTTGTACCAGCGCGGGGCATGTCCTAAAAAGTTATTCGTAAAAGCCTTACTTAAATTCATTTTTTCCTCCTTCTGATTTTTGGCTATATCATATAACCCAACATTCAATCTAATTCAATTAAAACAATATTTTAAAAGTAATTTTTTATGTTTCTTTACTACATTACATTAAGATGATAAATACAATTGTTACTTAGTCAGCAGGTTAACATATTGGCAACAAATAAGATTAATTTTCAATTAATACTTTTGACCTGTGATAACAACAGACTTATCACTAGCAAACATTACCAAACAATATCCTGTTAATCATATATATACATATTCACAGACATGGAGTCACAAACATCTTGCAAAATAGAGCAACTTAAAGCCATAATAAATGTTGATTTTCAATAAATTTCAAATTAATATCATCTCATGGCAATTTTGAACGTAATTTCATCTGGTAGCAGAGGAAATTGTTACCTTATAGAACACAACAAGATTGCAATCATTGTTGATATAGGTGTAAGTAAATCAAAATACGAATCTTTTTTTCAAAAAATTTTCTCAAAATCAAATGAAATATTTCTTTTTATAACTCATGAACATCACGACCATACAAAAGGATTAAAAACTTTTTTAACCAATTATCACGCAAAAATTTTTTGCAGTATGGGAACTGCATTGCAGATTTCAAAAAAATATGATTTAGACGTATCAGATTTTTATATATTAGAAGATAAAAAAATTTATCAAATAGATGGATTTGAAGTAGCACCGTTCAAAGTTATTCATGATGGTGCTGAACCATTTGGCTTTCATTTTATTTTTGAAGGAAAAGGATTAACTTTTACTACCGATTTAGGTGTTGTCACCGATAATATCATCGACTTCTTAAAAAGCTCAAAAGTAGCCATATTAGAAGCAAACTATGAAGATAATTTGCTTAAAAACGGTAGCTATCCAAAATTTTTAAAAAAAAGAATCGAATCCATCAGAGGACATTTATCCAACAAACAAGCCATAAACACACTTAATATGCTTGATAATTCTGAATTAGAAACAGTTTTATTGGGTCATATAAGTGAAGAAAATAATACCTACGAAATTGTGGAAAAATATGTATCATACTGTAATACCCATCTCCCATTCTCTACTAAATATCTGAAACAACAAGAAACAATATATGGAATTAAAATTTAGCATGAGGAGGATTTTATGGATGCTCAAGTAGCTCACGAAGCTGTAAGTGGAGGAAACCAGTTAATTGTTGCATCAATCATATTTTTTTCTGCATATGCAATTATAGTATCAGAAAAAATCCACAGGACAATTGTGGCGCTTCTTGGTGCTGGTCTTATGATTTTCCTAGGAATATTACATCAGGAAGAAGCCATTTACGGACTTCTCCAAACAGATGCAGCTGGCAATATCCATAGAAGTGGTGGAGTAGATTTTAATACTTTAGGTCTTCTTACAGGGATGATGATAATTGTAGCGATTACTAAAAAAACAGGTGTATTTCAATATACAGCAATAAGAGTAGCAAAATGGGCAAAAGGGGAACCCTGGAAAATATTAGTAGGCCTTTCTGTAGTAACGGCAGTTTTTTCTGCTTTTCTTGACAACGTTACAACTGTTTTATTGATTGCACCAGTGAGTTTATTGATTGCAGACGAACTAGAAATTGATCCATTCCCAATCTTATTTGCAGAAGTGCTTGCATCTAATATTGGTGGCACCGCAACACTAATTGGTGACCCGCCAAACATTATGATTGGTAGTGCCACACACCTCACTTTTAACGACTTTATCTTAATGCTTACACCTGTAGTCGTTGTAATTTTTATTGTAACAATTTTTCTTTTAAAACTAATCTTTAAAAAGAAAATGAGTGTTAAAGAAGAAAACAGACAGCGTATACTTGCTATGAATGAAAAAGAATCTATAACTGACTCAACCCTTTTAAAAAAGTGTGGAGCTGTTTTAGGGCTTGTAATATTAGGATTTGTAATTGCCCACCCTTTAGGTGTTGAACCAGCAACTATTGCCATTACAGGAGCTGCACTTCTCTTTCTTATTATGCATGCAGAAGGAGAAGACATGCATCACATCTTTGGAGAAGTAGAATGGGTCACCATTTTCTTCTTTTTAGGGCTTTTTATTCTAGTTACAGGTATCGAAAAAGCTGGTTTGATTCGATTAATGGCTGAAAAAGTACTTGAATTTACTCAAGGAAGTAAAACCATTGCCGGTATTCTCATTCTTTGGGTTTCAGCTGTAGCTAGTGCTATAGTGGATAATATTCCATTTGTGGCCACAATGATACCTCTTATCAAAAATCTTGCTCCTCATCTTCAAGGAGCCCCCACTGATCCGGAGCAGTTCAAGCTATGGACAGAAGGCCTTTGGTGGGCATTATCTTTAGGTGCTTGTCTTGGAGGTAACGGTTCTCTAGTAGGTGCAAGTGCAAATCTAATCGTGGCAGGCTTTGCTGAAAGAGCTGGTAGACCTATAACTTTTATGAAGTTTACAAAACTTGCTTTCCCTTTAATGATTGTATCAATTATCATTTCTACGGTTTACTTATTGATATTTTTCTTATAAAAGAATGTCAGGGGTTACCCCTGATATTCTTTAAAATAAGAATTTAGATGTTTTTATTTAAATTATTAATTATCATCTTTCAGAGCATTGCTGTTTTGACTAACTTCTTTGGGTTGCCAGGAAATATCATTTCATTTATCTTTCCACTAATTGCATACTTGTTTCATTGGATAGAATTTAAAATACTTGCCATTATTACGATTTTCATAATTTTTGGTGAAATCATTGAGTTTATTGTTGGATATTTTAGTACCAAATCTGAAGGGCTTGAAAAAGGAACATTCACTGTATCTCTGATTGTTAGCATTATCTTCAGTATTATTATGGCTCCTATATTTTTTGGATTAGGAGCCTTAATAGGAGCGTTTTTAGGAGCTTTTGTAGGAGCTGTAATATACGAATATATTAGACATGCTGATTTCAAAAAATCATTAAAAAGAGGGATTATAGTTTTTAAAGGCAGATTATTGGGTACTGTATTTAAACTTTTGATAGGAATTAGTACAATCGTAATCAATGCTATTAATCTATTTTAAAATTTACTTTAAGAGTATATTGATCACAAGGATATTTTACTTCCAAACAACTCATAAATGTGATTTTATGATAACATTAGATTGTTTAGCCAGTGTTCAGAGTAGCGAAACCACAAATATTATTGCAAAAAAGGATAACCGTGAAATAATCTTTTAATCATTAATACGCTATGTGTAAGATTTAAATCTATGAAAAAATCAAAATGTTTACATTTGAGATTCAATATCAAAAAATACACTATAAGCATCTGGAACAACAGCAATCTTGCTACTCTTTTCCACTAACTCATCTATTTGTGACAAATCGTTTAGCTTCTTAAATCCCATTCTTTTACAATCAGTTTCAGCAAATTTAGAATAAAGAAACACGTTAAATTTTTCCGTATTAACCCTTAATGAATAAGCAGTTTGTCTATTTATTTGATAATCATCTACCAATTTTTGAAACATATCACTTGTATTTTCTATATCAAAAAATTTCTCAAAATAATCGTTTCCATAACCATCCTGGCATTCTGCAAAAAAGATAAGACTTGCTCCATCCTCAGTAATACTCGTCACCCTATCCAAAGATTTTTGGGCTTGTACCATATTTATATCTTTTGGAAACCCTCCACAGGAAACAAAAAGCAAATCATATTTTTTATTCACTTTTATCAATGTATATTTTTTCAACAACTCTGTAGCAGTTATATGTGACATAAAAAGATCTCCACAAGTAAGATCTATTATTTCTCCTTTGTCATTTAAAATAGTATTTACAGCAAAAAATATTTTTCCCCTTCTTGCTATCATCACCGCTTCCACAATATCATCATTTACAGGATTCTGTTTTAAATTACCGGATGTAGCTAAAGGATGCTTTCGCCCATTCCTAATATCAAGTACTAACTTATGATTGTTTAGCGCACTCTTTCTGGAAGCAATACCCGGCAAAATCATCTTTCTACCGCCACCAAAACCTGCAAAATAATGATAACTCACTGAAGCAATGGGAATAACTGTATCATGCTCTAAATAAGCCTTATTCAACAATATCGGTGTTCCATTCTTTGTTTTTCCAAAATACTCCAACTTTTGAGGATCATCAGGATCATGATCTATCAGTCTATCTTTATATTTGTCATAAACCTCCTCGGTAATTATCCATTTTTTCTCTTCTTCAGTTACTTTTCTATGCGTACCTGTGGCAAAAATTATTGAAAAACTAACCCCTGCCTTTTCAACATACTTTATCAATTGCGGGAAAAAAAAGTTTAAACCGGATTTTCTAGTAATATCAGGTACAATAAAAAGGATTTTTCTGGCATTTTCTAAAACTCTGCTAAAACCTTCACTATAAACAGGTGCCTCTTCTAATTTTAAAAATATTTCATCTATACTCAAAGGCTCTTTATCGATACTTATATTTAAAAGATCGAAATCTTTCTTTATATTTATATCCACATAGGACTTACCGTAAGGTAATTTCATATTATCCTCCAATTTCAGACATATGCCTGCCAAACCTTTTGTTTGCAAGGTCACAATCCACTGGATGTTTTTCAGCCTTTAAATGTAAAGAATCCTGAATAAGTTTTAAAAGCAATTTTGCATCAGAATTAATTATGGCAGGTTTTAAATTAATTTCATAATCACTAAGTAAACATGGTCTCAATTTACCATCTGCCGTTAATCTAAGCTTATCACATGTAGCACAAAAATGGTTAGAAATCGGTGTAATAATACCAATTTTCGCACCATTGGATAAAAGATAATTATCCGATGGACCAGAAAGGTTCTCTTTTTCAAGATGTTTTAACTCGTATTTTTTAGAAATTATTTCTAAAATTTCTTTTCCAGTAATTATATTTTCTTTTTTCCATTCCATAGAGCTTTCTAAAGGCATAAATTCGATAAATCTCACATTCAGACTATTTTCTGCAGAAAATTCACAAAAATCTATAATTTCATCATCATTAAACCCTTTTATTGCAACCACATTAATCTTTATTGGATCAAACCCTATCTCTTTTGCATATTTTATCGATTCAATTATATCTTCCAAATCAAAACCACCGGTAATAAACTCGTACCTATCCTTTTTCAAAGAATCTAAACTAATATTTATACGTCTTACACCAGCATCATAAATTCCTTTGGCAAACTTCTTTAAAAGTGAACCATTTGTTGTTAGCGTAATATCTTGGATACCTTCTATTTTCCCTAATTCTTTAAAAAGATAAGTTATATTTTTTCTAACCAGAGGTTCACCACCTGTAACTCGTACTTTTTTAATCCCTACATCAGCAAGAGTTTTTACCACGAATAGAATATCCTCATAACTTAAAATATCATTGTGGGTCAGCATTTTAAAACTATGCTGTGGCATACAATATTTGCACCTAAAATTACATCTATCAGTTACAGAAATTCTCAAATACTGATATCGTCTACCGTATTTATCCAACAATATATTATTCATAAATGTCTTCTTTCTTTATTTCTTCTTTTCTACCAAAAATCTTAGCAACAAATATACTTATCTCATAAAGAAGAATAAGTGGACCAGCCATCATCAGCTGAGTAAAAACATCAGGAGGAGTAAGTATTGCAGCTGCTATAAAAATTACCACAATAGCATATCTTCTATACTTTTTCATCATTGAGGCTGTAACAATCCCCATTTTTGCAAGAAATAAAGTGAAAACAGGTAGTTCAAAAATTATCCCAAACCCCATAATCAATCTCACAACAAAAGATAGATACCACTGTATAGAAAGATTAGCTATTACATACCCTTTCGCATAACTTAAAAAAAACTGAAAACCAAAAGGGAATACTACATAGTATGCAAAAACAGCACCTGTAAAAAACAAAATAGATGACACAATAACAAAAGAAACCACATATCTTCTCTCATGAGCATAAAGACCAGGAGCTACAAATTTCCATAATTGATATAAAATAAAAGGCATACTGAAAAACAACGCTGCCATCAAAGAAAGTTTAAGCTCTGTGAAAAAACCCTCCGTAAGCTTAATCATTGCAAGAGAAGATTTTTCTGGTAACACTTTTATCAAAGGTGCTGTTACAAAATCAAAGATATATTTACTCTGGGAATAACACACGATAAAAACTAATACTATAACAATGATACTTTTGATAAGCCTGCTTCTAAGCTCTTCAAGATGGGCTGTTAAAGGTAATTTTTCATCCACATTTGCCATAATCAACCTAATTTATTATGAATTTTTTGTTTCATCATTATTTTTTTCTTCGTCTATAGATGTATTATCAGAAGAATAAACTTTCCCATCATCTAAAATTACTTCTTCCCATTTTGATTTATAAATTTCTGTCAGAGATTCCTTTTTATTTGATTGTGTACCTGTTTCTTCTAAGTCAATATTAACAGCTTCTTTAAACTCGTTTAATGCTTTTTTAAATTCAGCATAACCTTTTCCAAGGGCTTTTGCTACCTCAGGCAATTTCTTTGGCCCAATAACTATTAAAGCTATCACCATAATCAAAATCAGCTCAGACATCCCAAAACCAAACATTTACCACCCTATAAAAAATTTTTATCTTTTTAAAAATACTATATTTTTCAAATAAAAAAATCAAGAATATAATTGAGATCTGGTATCACCCCATTTTTTGTAAGACCTTATTTAAAATTGTTTGCGGAAAAACACTGTTAGTTGTACCTTAATTTAACCTATTTTAACATCGAACATAGAACCTCAATAATCAGCATTTACAGCATACTAATCCATCTAAATTAGGCAACAAAAAAATATTTCATTAAAAAATTAGGCTTGACATGAGTTTTATCTAATATTATAAGGTTTATCAGGAGGTGTATACAATGTGCAGAATTGGAGCCATCAAATCAAAAAACTATCTACACCCTTCTAAGGCATTGTATTTAATGCGATCTCAACAAAAAGGGCATGATAATTCAGGCTTTGCCATGGTTATGCAAGATCTCGGGGGAGTATTTGAGAATTATAAAGACTTACCCATTCTTTCTCTTGCCTGTACAGATAGAGGTATGAAAATAGCTGATGATATACTTCATGAAGCCGGATTCGTAAGAATGATGCAATGGACACCCGAAGTAACCCCACAACCTGGTCTTAAAATTGAACCTATGCCAAACTATATTTTTGAAGTAGTCCAATACCCAAAAAGTTATAAATATGCACCCAAAGACGAAAAAGAAGAACTACTTGTAGATATGCGCCTTAAAATCAGGCAAGCATTGGAAGAAAATAGTGAAGGATATGTCTATTCTTTCTGGCCAGATGTAATAACACTTAAAGAAATAGGTGACCCTACAGATATTGGTGAATATTTTGGTCTTTGGGAAGAAAATGATGAATTAAAAGCAAAAATTATTACTGCTCAATGTAGGCAAAACACAAACTATGACATAGTAAGGTACGCCGCACATCCTTTCTTTCTACAAGGATATACAGCATTAGCAAACGGAGAGAACACATTTTATGAAAAAAATAAAAACTTCCAAGAAAAACTCTACAAAGGATATATCGGCTTTGAATCAGATTCACAATGTTTTCTATACACATTACATTATATTCACAAGATTTTAAAATGGCCTTTAATTTATTACAAACATGTTATTACACCCCTACCATTTGAAGATATTGAAAAGCGCGAAGATAGAGAAGTTTTGAAGAAAATAAGAGCTTCATTAGCTCATCTTGAAATAAACGGTCCAAATACAATCATTGGAGTATTGCCAGATGGTACACTTTTTACTTGTTGTGACTCAAAAAAATTACGACCTGTAGTTGTAGGACACACAGACGACACAGCAATAATAACCTCCGAAGTAACTGGAATAAATGAGCTTTTACCAGATAGGGATTGGGAAAAAGATATCTATCCACATGAAAGAGAAATGGTGGTGATTAACAACAATCTGGAGGTTGAAAGATGGCAACAATGAAAGTAAATGAACTAGCAAAAGATGATCTTTTCTGGCAAATAGAATATAAGCACGACAGATGCACTCTTTGTGGTAAATGTGTTGCATCATGCCCTTTTAGAGCCATAGAAGCTGGAGTTGAACGTAGACGAAAGGTAGTAAGTGATGATATTACTCCAAATCCAAAAGTAATTTTTCAAACTATTCCTGTAATAAAACAGGTTGTAAACGAATATAATTTTTGCCGTGGTTGTGGTATATGTGAAAAAGTATGCCCCAATGATGCGATCAGACCAGTCAGAAATCCAGATCATAGATTTCAAGCAAAATATAGATCCGTTACAGGTGATCCATTTAAAAGAGGCGGAAGAAACAACCTTGTAACATCTGCCAGAACACTTGATAGAATTAAAATCGGACGTATATCTCAAATGACAGACCCTTCCCTCGATGCTCAAAGACATACTTTTGACCTGCTTGCACCTTTTGGTAGAGTGTTACCTCCTCAGGAGATACCATTCGAAATAAAAAATGGTAAGCTCGTGGAGAGAGAATACACCCCACCCGTAAGATGGATATATCCCATTATAATCGGGGATATGTCCATCGGGGCTCTCTCCTGGAGAATGTGGGAAGCTCTTGCCATTGCCACCGCATATTTAAATGAAGAAGCAGGTATCCCTATTCGTATGTGTACTGGTGAAGGCGGAGTACCTGTAAGACTTTTGAAGTCCCGTTATTTAAAATATATGATTTTACAAATAGCATCAGGTCACTTTGGATGGAATAGAATAATCAATGCTATGCCAGAAATGGTAGAAGATCCAGCCGGGATACTCATAAAAATAGGTCAAGGTGCAAAACCTGGGGACGGTGGTTTACTTCAAGCTAAAAAGGTGGCTAAACACATTCAAGAAATTAGAGGAGTACCAAAAGCAGATCTGTTAAGCCCTCCAAACCATCAGGGGCTATATTCTATAGAAGAAAGTGTGCAAAAAATGTTCTTATCTTTTAATGCTGCCTTTAAATTTAAAGTCCCTGTTGCAATAAAAGTTGCTGCGAGCGCCACCAGTGTATCTGTTTATAACAACTTATTGAGAGATCCATACAATATTGTAGGCGGATTCTTCCTAGATGGCATTGATGGTGGTACAGGCGCTGCCCATGAAATTTCACTAGACCACACAGGACACCCTATTGTCTCAAAGTTAAGAGACTGCTATCTTGCTGCGGTACACCAAGGAAAACAAGGACAAATCCCTCTCTGGGCAGCTGGTGGTATGGGTAAAGGTTGGAATCTTGCTGCTGATGCTTTTAAAATGATATGTCTTGGAGCAAACGGTATTTTTACAGGAAAGCTCATGCTCCAGCTTGCTGGATGCGTAGGAAATGATAATGGAAAATGTAATGCCTGCAATACAGGTTTATGCCCAGTAGGTATATGTACGCAAAACCCAATACTTGTAAAACGTCTTGATATAGATAAAGTGGCAGAAAATATAGTAAACTATTTTCTCTCAGTTGATCACGAATTGAAAAAACTTATGGCTCCTATCGGAAACAGCTCTTTACCTGTTGGTCGCTCAGATGCCCTCATTGCCACAGATAAAGCTGTAGCAGACAGACTAAAGATTCAGTATGCATGTTAAAAAGGGGGGAATTATGAGTAAAGTGGCTAAAATAAATGGAATAGTTAACGGCAAAAGAATATCTACCCAAAAATTACTTCAAGAAATATACAAAAAACTAGATGAAGGATATACAGAGTTTGAGGTCCTTGGCTGCGGTCATCATGATATTGGTGGACCACTCTGGGACAATGAAGGTCGCCCTTTAAAATTTAAAATTACCAATCCAGGCCAACGTGTGGGCTCAATGGGGATGCTAGGAACTCAAATCATAATAGAAGGTTCGGCTCCCGCTGATGTGGGATGGTTAAATGCAGGTGCAGAAATCATCCTAAAAGGTGATGGTGGTGATACCACAGCACATTGTGCAGCCACAGGTAAAATATACGTTGCTGGACGCGTGGGAACACGCTCTGGTGCTTTGATGAAACACGACCCTAAGTTTCCCCCACCAGAATTTTGGGTTTTGAAAAACACAGGTTCGTTTAGCTTTGAATTCATGGGTGGAGGTATAGCTGTCGTATGTGGTTACGACTGTGAAGAATACGAATCCGTTTTAGGAAAAAGAAGTTGCGTAGGTATGGTAGGTGGCACTGTTTATGTAAGAGGTCCTGTAAAAGACTTAAGTGATGATGTTTGGCTAATGGATTTGAACGACGCAGATATAGATTTTTTGAGCAAAGGTCTCAAAGATTTTCTGTCAAAAATTGACAGAATGGAACTTTACAGTGAACTGACCGACTTCTCAAAATGGCAAAAAATTGTCGCAAAATCATATGAAGAACGTCAATTAAAACTTCTCATCCCTGTAAAAGATTTTAGAGAACATAAATGGGTAGAAGGCGGGATTTTCGGTGACCTTATAGACGAAGATTATTACGTGGCTGATTTTGTAGAAAAAGGAGATTTAAGATTAAAATACCCAGAATGGAGAAATGCAAAATATTCAGCTCCATGTGAGTACAATTGTCCAACATATATACCTACACAAAAAAGAATTTCGCTTCTCAGACAAGGAAAAACCAAAGAAGCACTTGAGCTAATTCTTGATTATAGTCCATTCCCAGCTTCTGTTTGTGGACAAGTTTGTCCAAATCTTTGTATGGATGAATGTACTAGAAAGTATGTTGACGTTCCTGTTAGAATAAAAGAGCTCGGATTACTCAGTAAAGATGTGGGTTTTGATTTAACACCAGCAGAGGAAAAAGATAAAAGAGTAGCTATAATCGGCTCTGGTGTAGGTGGTCTTACCGCTGCATGGCA
Source organism: Deferribacter abyssi (assembly GCF_049472655.1). Classification (NCBI taxonomy): domain Bacteria; kingdom Pseudomonadati; phylum Deferribacterota; class Deferribacteres; order Deferribacterales; family Deferribacteraceae; genus Deferribacter; species Deferribacter abyssi. The sequence goes on along the minus strand of NZ_JAQNCS010000006.1, from coordinate 25,298 downwards.
TTTAAGAAAAATGGGTTATAAAGTGGATATCTATGAAAAAGATAAAGTGATCGGTGGAAAACTTAAGCAGGTTATTCCTTCAGACAGACTAAATCAAGAAATACTAGAGACCGAATTAAAAAGAATCTTGAGCACCGGTGTCAATGTAAAAACTGAAATAGATGTAGACAAAAAGCTTTTTGAAAAACTCACAAAGGAATACGATGCTGTAATAGTCGCTGTAGGTGCACACAATCCAGTTATTTTGCCTGTGGAAGGCAAAGAACGTCTTGTTAAAGGTCTAGATTTCTTAAAAGCTGTAAATAGAGGAGAAACACCAAAAGTTGGTAAAAAGGTAGTTGTTATAGGTGCTGGTAATGCAGGGATGGATGTAGTACTCACAGCTTATAAACTTGGTGCAGAAAAAGTGGTAGCGTTAGATATCCAAAAACCAGCTGCTTTTGAAAAAGAGATAGAGCATGCCAAAAAATTAGGTGCTAAGATTTTATGGCCAGCATATACTGAAAAAATCGATGAAAAAGGGGTTTACCTAAAGGATGGAAGATTTATTGAGGCAGATATGGTCATTGTATCCATTGGAGATAGACCAGATTTCTCATTCCTCCCTTCAGAATATCTTGATGAAAAAGGAAAAGTAAGACTAAACCAATATCTACAATCAGAGGTAAATGAAAAAGTTTTTATAGCTGGCGATGCTATAAAACTTGGTCTTTTCACTCATGCCATAGGAGATGGTAGAAAGGTAGCACTAAATATAGATAGATTGTTTAACGGTTTACCTCTTGATGACTTCAAAAAATCACCAATGATACCTCAAGACAAAGTTAAAAAAGAATATTACTCTCTTTTTAATCCAATGGCAGTAATGGAAAAAGAACCAGAATTTGAAAAAGATAGATGCATGAGCTGTGGTTTCTGTAGAGATTGTGAAATGTGCAAAGATGTTTGCCCAGAGCAAGCCATTGCTAGAATTCAAAACAAAGATGGTACTTTTGAATACTACAGTGACCCAACCAAATGTATAGGGTGTGGAATCTGTGCAGGAATTTGTCCATGTGGCATCTGGACAATGATTGATAATGTAGAAAAATACCTAGAAGCCTGAACGGGGTTTAATGTTTAATGTTTAATGTTCAACGTTCGATTAAAGGTTCAATGTTTGAATAATTAAAACCGCTCAAGGCTTTTTATGAGGCCTTGGGCGGTTCACTTTAGCATGATCTTGATGAGTTTCTTAAGTATTTAATAAACCCATTATCTAAATTTGCTATTTTATTACAATGAGTGAATAAAATCTTTATTCTAATGTCTATCAAACCCCTCAGCAATATTAGACATTATTGAAACAGCAGCTCGCTGTATTTGACTTTAAAACCATAGTCTTTAATATCTTTAAAATTCTCATAAACTATTTTCGCAAGTTCTCTTGCCTCTTCCCACGCTTTAATATCTTCTAACCTTTCAATCTTCATATTTTACTAACCTTGAACATTGAACTATTTCCTTACTCGAAAAACTCTTGCAAAAGGAAAATTATTGTACACCTCTTCAAATAGTTTTTTATCATAATTACCCAAAATATACATTTGGTTAAAGTTAGAATTATAAAATTTATCATCTCCAACAATCAAATAATATATCATCTTATCTCTTACCACAAGCTCTGCATTCAACCCTTTATTAAACGGAAAACTTTTTCTTTGCACAGCTTTACCATTTACCGTAACTACAAACTGTTTTAGTGGAACTCTATCGTTCACCAACCCCTTTTCAGTATCTATTCTATTACCATCACAAAAAAACAATCCCCTTTCCATTTTCTGGCAACTCATAAGAGCTAAAACAACTTTTTCTGGCTGTTTAGTTTGAAAATTATAAGATCCGATAAAGTTAAATGCTGAAAACTTAGAAATCATATCTTGAGTATAAAGTAAATAATTATTCTCTCTGACAGGTTTTCCGTCAAAAGAATCTACTTTCTTCACTATTTCTAGAGCTGAAATATTGTCTTCAATCATTTTTTTTATCTCTTCCATTCCATAATTATCAAAATAAGATACATATTTATAAAGTTTTGATTGATTGTCCGTTATAAAGCTTTTCGCAACAAAATAAGTTTTTGGTGACCCTTGTGAGCCTCCATCATGATAAACAGGAAAACCTACAATATCTTCTATAGCATATCCATAATCCCACCAGGACCAAATTGCCCCCTGAGGAAGTTTCTTATTCATATCTATAAACGATTTAATAATATTTGAATTTATTGATGGCTTTGGCACATAGCTAATAGCTGTCAAGTTTTGTACAAACATAGTCATAAAAACAAACAACGATAATACCCCAATACCAACATATTGTTTTTTATCTTTAAACTTCTCTGAACCAATTTTATAAAAATAATCAATTAAAACACCTAAGCCAGCACCCGCAAAAGGTGCAAGAAACATTGAAAACCTATTTGAACTTTTAAAAGAAAGTAATCCCAGCAAAAATAGTGGCACAACAGCGAAAAACCTTTTCCAGTTCAATATTCCAACTATTAGAAATAAAATCAAACCGATAACTGTTAACGCAGGAGAAGTCATAACATATTTTAATACTTCCTCAATAGGCTTTTGCTGAGCTTCCGTGATTGTCTGCAATATATTTGGAAAACCAATTACATTCTCTTTTGATATTGTAAAATAATTTTTAATAAAACCAAATAAGTTGAAAATCCCATAAAAGAAATATATAGGGTTACTGAAAATAAAATAAATAATTGCACTGTAGATTATTACTTTTCTTTGTTTTTTATAAACAAAAAGTAAAGCAATCAATACAACAAAGTATATTAATGTAAAACCTGGATGGTAATACCACCAGTAGAAAAGAAACATTGTAAATCCGGATAAAGCGACGAAAATATAAGTCTTCTTATCATTTTCTGTTTTTCCTGCCAAATAGATAAACAATGATGCTAAAGCAGGGAAAAATATATTCAAAAGGTCAGTATCAACTCGACCTATAGAGCTTCTAACAAAATACATATAACTAAAAGTTCCAACAAAACTACCCACAAGTCCTGCAAAGGGAAAGCCTGCAAAATAAAAATATACAGAAAAAGGTATTATAAAAAGTGATGCAAGAATAGGAATCAAAAAAAGACCAGCATAATAGTAATTACCACCTGTAAACGATGAAAATTTAGCAACCAAAAAACTAAGCATAGGAACAGGCTTCGGCCTTTTTTGACTGTCTGGATAATAACGCAAAGTATCATTGTCACTTTTGTAGTATACACCTCTATCGTGCTCTTTCGCATATCTCAGCCAATAATATGCATCAAGGGTAGTCATAGCAGGATAATTTTCTACAAAGTACAAATCTTTATTCTTTTTCCATTCACTATACTGATTATATCTCACGAACACCGAGTAAAAAAATACAGTAACAACAAGCAATAAAAAAAGAAACAACATCCTTCTTTTTTCATTCACTTTCCACCCCCAACAGTATTTGAATATTATACCATTTTTTACACAATCTACAATAAATAAAAAAATAAAAAGATGTAATGGTTGTTTATAAGGGGTTTATAGCTATAATGGTTAAAGAATTGGATTTAATAACTCATCTCAACATTGAAAAATGTTTTTAGGAATGCTGATTTTTTTGCATTACATCTTTATTTTTGTTATAATATATAAAGTAGACTTAAAACAGGGGGGATTTATGAAAAAGGTCATGGGTTTAATAATTTTTATCATCTTATCAAATAGCGTTATTGCTGGAGTAATCATTGACTCAGTAAATAATGGTACTCCTTCAAAAACTTTTATCGAAGGAAAACTTCTTAAATTTAAAACTAAAGATTTTGAGTTAATATACAACGGAAAAAGTAAAGAATTTTATCAAATCAATCATTCTCAAAAACAGGTGATGGTAATTACAAAACAAGATATAAACAACTTTAAAGCTATGATGGGTAATTTCATAGCAAATCAACAAACAAAAACTGAACATTATACTTATAAAAATATTGGTCGAAAAAAAATTGCTGGTTGCACATGTAAGGGAATTAAAGTTTTAAAAAACGGTATAGCTACTGAAGAAATTTATTTTTGCAATGACAAAAAGTTATTAAAATATATTGATAAAAATTTGTTAAAAGATTTTGAAGAAATGACTAGTTTCGGCTCTCACGAAAAATCTAAAGAAATGTATAACTCAAAATTGTTAATAAAATACGGATACCCATTTTACATTAAAAACTTACAAAATGGACGAATTGAATTCAAAGTAAATAAAGTGCATTATAAAAAGCTTGGAAAAAACTTATTTACATATCCAACATCATATGAAAAACGCTCAATTATGAACATGTTTAATAACATCCCTATATCAAATTTTGGACAATAACTCTTGTTACTTTTAAAATATTACTGGCATCATCCTCAGCACATATAATGAAAATCGCTATAAGTATGCAGATGAGAATATTTTAACGATTCAAAGTCAACACATCAAATCCAACAATGTTCCTCTCACTTCTGCTAAACTCTATACCTATTAGGTAGATATCCTTAACCTTACCAACATACTTCTCATAGTATCTCTTCTCAAGAGTATTGCACAATAAAAAACGTTTCAAGTGTGTAAGTTTATGATAAACAAGAGATTGCTTCGCTGACGCTCGCAAAAACGACTCATTTCTGGTCATCGTATGGAGTGACCCCTAATTTTGGTCGCTCAATCGTATCTTTCATAATTAACACAGGTTTTCCAAGCTATAGTGCTTATTCTTGAAAAACTATAATTCTAACTCACTTTCCTTCAAAACTTTTTTTAATTCCTCTTCAAAAAACTTCTGAATCTCTTTTAATGATAATTTTTTAATTGGTTCTAAATGATCAATGTTTTCATCATCTATATCGTCAATATAAAGCAATGCAGCTGCAAATAATTTAAAATTGATTCCTTCAATTACATCTTTTGACATTTCAAATATGCTTCTAACCCCAAATTTTTTTACTAAAAAATATAAATCATAATAGTCTCTATATTTTGCTAAAAATAAAACATTTGTTTTCATAATAGCTAGCTGACTTAATGTTGCAAGGTTAAAATTTTGTATCTTTTTCGGTCTTAAAAAAAACCATTTTGCATCAAAAAAAGTTACTTTCACTCCATCTATTAAAACATCAACTTGCTCACCTGATATATTTATAACTTTTCCCTCAAATCTCTCTACTATCTTTCTTATTTTCTTAATCTCAAATCTATCTTTTTGAAATGTAAAAAAATCTAAATCTTCGCTTTTTCTATGTTGAATATGTAATGCTAATGCACTACCACCAACTAATACAAAATTAGACATATATTCCTCTTTAATAAGTTTGAGTAAAACTTTCTTAGTTTTAGGAAGTAAAAAGTTTAAGTTTTTCAAATCTTTCATTTTTTGCCTTTTTTAATTCTTCTAAATCTATATCAATATCTAAAAACACTCTTGCAATAAGAAAACTAACTTTTATAAATCTATTGTCTCCCTTCATACTTTCTTCCCATACTTTTTTTACTTTTCTTTTACCAAAAAGAGCAAATAATTTTTTTATATCATCAAAATCACCATATTTTAAAACATGCTCAATAAAAATATCCTCACTAATATCCTCATATTTAACACTTTTATCATAACTCCAAAATAATCCTTCTTTTTTTAACTTTTCAAATAATTCCTTTTTCTGTAAAAAAACTTTCTTTATTTTCGAAACTGATACGACTGAAAGGTTTAAAAATCTTGCAATTTCAGCTTGACTATACCCTTCCTCTTAGGCTTTGAAAACCGCCCCTTCCCTTTCAAACTTTTCAAATAAATATTCAAGAGGCTTTTTTTCTGTTTTCACTTCAAACATCTTAACTTTATTTTTTTGCAAAATTTCCACATTTAGGACTTCGTTAATAGTTAATCATACTTTTTTTAGTAAAAAAGTAAAGTCTCGACCCCACATATGATTAAAATGCAATTTGTAACATATCTGATCATAAATCGAGATTGCTTCGCTGACACTCGGTGTTGACAAATAATATGTTGTTAATGTCAACATAAAAATTAACACAATATCAAATCTAAATCTTGCTGGGTCATCTCAAGTCTTTCATCTTCAAAGTTAAGATAAAGGCATCTCTTTTTATCAACTCCCCTATTTAATAGGGTCTCTATGGTCTTAAACAGAAGATAAGTCTTTCCTGCCCTTCTTGAACCTACAACAGATACAATTTTGCTTGAATTTAAAGGCAGCTCAATCTCTCTATCAATAACTGAAGGCAAATCCCAGGAGTGAAACTCAACTATAATTGACTTCAACACATCTTTCTTTTTCATAAAGATGAACTAACCTATACCTTTCTTTATTTCAAGGAAATTTTCGCAATGCATCACTTCAAATAACGTTTCAAGGTTCACACGTTCTAACGTTTCAACATTTCTCCAACATCTTCAACTGATAAAATTTTATAATCTGTTTTGAAAGCATTATATTGCTCAGTTAATTTTCTGGACTTCAAAATTAATTCATTTAAATTTGCTCTTTTTTTGTTAAATTTCACTTCAGCAAATAAGATTTTCTTATTTTTTTCATCTATTGCTACAATATCAATTTCATTCTTATTTCCTCTTTCCCAATATCTTCCAATTTTAGTCCATTTTTGTTGTAATTTTAAAATATCAACAAAAAGTTTTTCTAAAAATTTTCCTTGATAAGTAGAAAAGTCTCTAATAATTATCTCTTTTAAAGCTTCAAAATTTTCTGCTTCAATTAATGATTGATATTTATAAATAAATCTAAACCAAAAATTTAAAAAATTATCTATTATTTCATATTTTTGAAGTTTTGAGTTTGGTTTTGCATTTATAGGTTTTACTGGTTTTATAATATTATAATCTTTTTCTAGTCTTTCCAGATATCCTGAGATATTTTTTTGTAAGACACTCTCAATTTCGCTTCTTGATGTTTTAGAAGATGCAATTAAAGAAAGAATAGAAAAATAAACAGAATAATCTTTGCCAAACTCTTCTATAAGTCTATTTTTACCTTCATCTAAAAACAGGCTATAAGGCGAAATTATTTTCTCTATCATTGATTTCAAATCAAATGCCTCATATAAAACCAGAAGTTCTATATATTTAGCAAGCCCACCGGTAATCGTATAAAGATCAAGTAAATTTTTACTATTAAAAGCATTATAATCTTCTAAAATTTGCTTTAATACTTTTACATTCAATTCCTTTAGTTTAATCTTAAAATCTGCTCTTCCAAAAAGAGGCTCTTTAGAATCTTCAAAAATTTTTTTCATAAGAGAATAAACAGACCCACAAATAATCAAATGCAAGTGTGCCGTATTTTTATTTAAATCCCAAATCTTTTGAAGAGAAGAAAATATGGACGGATTTATTTTATAAAAATTTTGAAATTCATCAATTATCAAAGTAATAGGCTTTGTTTTACTTAAATCAACAATGTATTCAAATAATTCTCCAAACTTCTCAAATTTTCCATAAATCTTAAATCCATTTTTCTGAAGCTCTTCACAAAACTCTTCACAAAGCAACGCTTCACTTTTTTTTGATACAAAAAAATACAAACTATCTTCTTTTACTTTTAAAGCCAGAGTAGTTTTCCCAACCCTTCTTCTTCCTACAATTATAGATAAAATTGATCTTTTATATTTTAAGCTATCAGCCTTTTTTAAAATCTCCAGCTCGCTCTCTCTATTGTAAAATTTCATTATAATAACCCCCATTATGATAACAGCGGTTATTATAACTAAATAAATTTTTTATTCAACCGCTTTTATATGAGTAACAAGTGGAAGAGTAGATAAGCAGATGGGTAAATGGATAGATGGGTGAATGAGTAAATGGGTGGATGGGGATGTTCAACGTTTACACGTTTTTATACTTCGTAAAACGTAAGACGTAAATCGTAAAACGATTTTTTCATCTTTCGATTTCCGCTTCCCGATTCATGTTTCCCGTTTCAATACAAAAACCCAAAAAGCCACAAAGGTATTTTTCGTTCAAACCCCATCTCAATATCATCAATTGCGAGGTAACTATTTCTATTATTTTTAACTTGCGAAAAATCTTTATTTTTCCCACCCACTTTAAAGAGATATTTTTCATTTATCAAGAAATCCACTTTATTTGAATAATATAGCGAATGCCTGTATCGCAGCATTGAAGCAAAAAACGTTTCTCTCATCGTCCCTTTTTTAGCATTTAAACATAAGGCATTTAACAAATTGGTATTTGCTAAATATAGTTTATCCGGCTTTCTAATCGACTTAAACCGTTTGGCTTCATTTTGTATGTACATTATAAGTTCAGCCCTGGAAAGATAATCTATATATTTATATAATGTAGCTTTTGAAATACCTGTCACACTTGCGATATTTTCAACAGATAATTCTAAAGGTTCTGAAACAGCAATTGTTGTTAACAATTTTTTTAATGTTACTATTTTTTCAGGGTGAATATTATATAACTCAGCTAAATCAGTGTACAAAGTGGCATTTATAGAATCAGACAACCTATCTTTAAATTTCTTTTTATCTTCTAAATAAAAAGGGTATACCCCATATTCTAGATAATCACCAAAAAGTTTTAGGATTTTTTCTTTATTCAATTCTCTTATAATTTCTAATGCTACATCCTGGTGATTTTTTATTATCTCTTCTAAAAGATAATTTTTCAATGAAATATTTAGTTCTAACTCAATAAATTCCCTTAATGAAAGTGCAGGAAGCCTGTACATAGAAAACCTGCGAGTAAAATCAGGATTTGCCATCTGAACAACAGAAGAACCAGAAAATATAACCTTAATATCTAAAAAATCATAAGTGGATTTAAGATGTGCTTGAAATTCTGGTGCTTTGTGAACTTCATCAACAAATGCAATTTTCCCCCCTTTTTTACTAAACTCCTCAAGAAAATCAAACAAAGAAACACCTGAAAATACAGGATGATCACAGGAAATATAAATAGTCTCACGCAAAGGTAGGTTCAAATCTCTTAGAAGCTGTATCATAAGTGTCGTTTTACCCACTCCCCTGGCACCATAAATTCCGATGATTTTAGATTCACTTTTCTTTATGTCATAAAACAAAAATCGCTTATAATCTGGAATCTGCTGAGTTAACTTATTCGCAGAAAGATTAACAGCTATCTCAAGCAAACTGCTCATTAGTATACTCCATTAAACTATATTAACCAGTTTTAGTTTAATCTATTACACTAAAACTACATTTCCTGTCAAATGATAAAAAACGTTCTAACGTTTCAACGTCATAAAACTCGTAAATCGTAAAACGATTTTTTCATCTTTCGATTTACGATTCCCGACTCACGATTTACGATTCCCGCTTCCCGTTTCCCGCTTCACGCTCTATAAATCACATCTAAAAAATTCTCCTTATTTACAACAATAAACTCGTTATTTGGATATAACTCATTAAACATGTTAGGCAACTTTGATCTATCCTTTTTCCATTTTATTTCAAAAGCATAAATTTTATCATTTCCAAATTCTAGATAATCAACTTCTTGTTTATAAATATTACGCCAGAAGAAATAACTCTTATTTACAAGATGGTTCCTCAAATACTTAATTCTTTCAATTATCACAAAATTTTCCCACAACGCTCCCCAATCCTGCCTCAAATAAGATGGGTTAAAATTATTAATCAAAGCATTCCTTATTCCTGTATCATAAAAGTAAATTTTTCTTAATTTCTTGAGCTCTTTTCTTAAGTTACTACTAAATGGATTTAACCTGAAAATAATAAATGCTTGCTCGAGGATATTTATATATGACTCAACAGTTTTTTTATCAATACCTAAAAGCTTTGACAGCTCTGTGTATGATACTTCATTACCTATTTGCAACGCAAGCGCCTGCAGTAACCTTCGTAAGATATCAGGATTTTTAATATTTTGATACATCAATATATCTTTAAACAAGTAAGAATCCGCAAGGGATTTCAAATTTATTTCTCTATCTTCACAATTCAAAACAGTCTCAGGATACATCCCATAAATTATCAAATTTTCCAATATTCTATTTAGCTCTATATCAGAGTAAATTTCTCGCAATTCTTCTATTGAAAATGGAGGCAAAAAAAACTCATATTTTCTACCGGTAAGCGGTTCGGAAATGTCATTCGATAGGTCAAAAGAAGATGATCCAGTAGCAATAACTTGAATTTCCCTAAAATTGTCCACTATAAGTTTTAGCGTAAGTCCAACATCTTTCACCCTTTGTGCTTCATCAATTATAACCAATTTTTTATTGCCTATAAGATGTTTTAGTTCTGTTGATGTTTTATTAAAAAGCTTATCTCTAATATCCGGCTCATCACAATTTAAATAAATACTCTCATCCTTGTATTTATTCGCAATTTGTTTTACAAGCGTAGTCTTCCCTACTTGCCTTGCACCATATATTATAACAGCTTTTCCTTTAAATAACCTTTTCTCTATTTCTTCTTGAATGATTCTCCTAATTAACATAATTTTAGTGAACCCACTCCCCTTTTTTATATTAAATTAGACCTCGATTTCTGAATGTCAATAGTAAATCGTAAAACGATTTTTCCATCTTTCGATTCACGATTCCCGATTCACGCTTCACGTTTCCCGATTTACGATTTACGTTTACACGTTTCAATACAAAAACCCAAACAACCACAACGGTATCTTGTTCTTAAATCCAATTTCTATATTATCAGCTACTATATATGAGTTCGGTATCTCTTTTATCTGTTTATAACCCTTTCTTTTCCCTCCTAACTCAAAAGTCTTTCCATTAATCAAAAAATCACCACTTTTGGATAAAACAAAATCTTCTCTTAATAAAGAGACTTTATTAAAAAAATAAGAAATAACCTGATTCACAAAAAAAGTTTCTCTTTCATTTCCTGTGTTTGTTCTGTAGGTTATAGCTCGCATAAGGTTAGAGTTATTCAAATAAATTTTATCTGGCTTCTGCAATTTTGAATATCCTCTCGAATGATAATGCATATTTATCAAAAGCTCTGCTTTCTCCAAAAGATAAATATACTCCAATACGCTTGGTCTTGAGATACCTGTGTTTTGTGAAAGCTCACTAATATTGGGTGTAAAGGGTACCGATGTGGCAAGTATATAAAGTAACTTTTTTAATTTATCAATATTATAATATGCTATGTTGGTTACGTAAGGAAGGTCAACTTCGAGAATGTGATTTATTATATTTATCAATTTTGCTTTATAAGTATCCACTCCCTCAACTATAAAAGGATACGCGCCATATTCAAGATATTCTTTAAAAAGCTTTAATGGTTTTATTTTAGAAATTATATCATTTGCAATTTCGACATGCTTTGAAACAATTTCTTCTAAAGAATAAGATGGAAAATTATACCTTTTCAGCTCAAGATATTCTCTAAAAGACATGTTTGGCACTTTTATAGTTACAATTCGTCTGCTTAAATCTGCATTATTTTTATAAATCTGAAGTAGAGAAGATCCCGAAATTATGACATTTAAATCAGTAGAATCATAAATTGCCTTTAAATGAGAACCAAAGTCTTTATACTTGTGAATCTCATCTATAAATAAAAACTTTCCACCATATTTTTCAAACTCTTTAGCAAAATCATACAATGAAGCACTTGCAAAATAAGGATTATCCACACTTATATAAAGCACACTATCATTATATGCAAATTTCTCCTTCAAAATCTGCAACATTATAGTGGTTTTCCCAACCCCTCGTTGACCTAATAAAGCGATAAATCTATTTTTTAGATTTATCTTGCTATATAAACTACGTTTAAAAGATAAATTTATTTTCTGTAACAATTTTTGCTGTTCTGCGAAAAAGATTGAAAAATCCATTTACTATTTTATCTCCATTTTTGTTAATTCTGTTTTACAAAAATAACTCCTATCTGTCAATCATGATCTACAACTCATACTTCAACGTTCTAACGTTTCAACGCCATAAAACTCGTAAGTCGTAAATCGTAAAACGTAAATCGGAAAATGATTTTTCTACCTTCCACTTGACTCACAATTTCCGATTCCCGATTTACGATTCACGATTCACGATTCACTACGTTTTACGATTCACGATCCAACGTTTTTAATAAATAAGTCCCAATATCCACAGCGGAATCCTATTTCTAACTGGGACATCAATATCATCACTTATTACAAAATCCGCATTTTTCTTTTTTTTATTTTTTCCACCCACCTCTATTTTAAAATTATCTACTATAAAATCGCAATCTTTTTCATCTTTGCTTGCAAAAATATTATTAAACTTCTCTTTTAAACACATCACAACAAATGCTTCTCTCACACTTCCTATGTTACCTTTAAAACAGCTATAAATAGAAGGATCAGAAATAAAAATTTTAGAACCTTTTGTGTAAACAGATTTGCCAGGCTTTCTAATGATATTTATCAATTCTGATTGTTCCATAACATAAAGCAAGTTATAAAGCTTTTCTTTCCCTAAGCCCCATTCACTGCACATCCCAGAAATATTTATCGTTGGGACAGGTGCATTTATTAAATGTCCTATAATGGCATTTATAACTCTTAAATGATTATCCTGTATTGAAGAAACATAAAATGGTATATCATAATAAATGGATTTTTCTAAAAGCCCTTTCAACCTTAAGCAATACTCTCCCTCACTAAAAATAGGTCTTATACCAGTATTGATGTAATCATTAAATAATTTTAAAATATTTATATTTTTTAACTTTCTAAAGAGATTCTTATTTATATTAAAAAAATCAACTGTATCAATCAAAATATTTTGGGTAAGAAAAAGGTATTCTCTAAAAGACATCAAAGGTATTCGAAACTGTACAAACCGTCTGGATAAATCCGCCACTCCTCTTTTCAGTATTATATTACTACTATCACTTATCCATATAGTACTACCTGGATAATCATCATAAAGAGCCTTTACATGCACACTCCACTTGTTGGCATAATGAACCTCATCAATAACTACTCCATCATACCCCCTTTTAAAAATTGCACTTACAATATCATAGAGTGGCAAAGATGAAATTATAGGGGTATCAGCACTTAAATATAAAAAATTCCTTTTAGAATTGACGATTTTATCAATCAAAAAGGTAGTTTTCCCAACCCCTCTCAAACCATATACAAGAGCACCCCGAATATTATCTATTTGTATATTATTATAAAATAAACGCTTGCGCTCTGGGATATAATTCTTTATCCTTTCAAAAGTAAGCTCAATTTGATCAATAATTTCTTCTATCATAGCTCTAGTATAGCATTATAGATATTCAACGTCAATATTTAAGTTCTGGAACAAAACTATTTTTGCTTGTTTTGGTTCTAAAGCAGAACTTTAGCGCTAATATTTTATTCAAACATTCCAACGTTCTAACTTTCTTAAGATGTTGTAGAAGGTATAGAAGCTTTAGAGGATTTAGAGGTTAGGGATTTGATGAGCTGGTTGAGAAGATAGCTTATTTCTGTTAATTTATCTTCAAAATATTCATAATCTATATCGGTTATATAACCTAAATCTCTTGAAAGTAAAAGAAAGTATCTTAGCTCTTCCAAAGAACCACGAGCAATAAAAAGATATCTTAAAAATTCCTTTTTTGTATTTTTTGAATGGCCTTCTACGATATTGGCAGGCACTGAATAGGCTGCTCTTTTGATTTGATCCACTAAGGAATAAGTTTCTGAATTTGGAAAGTCTTTTGTCAATTTGTAAATCTCTAATACTATATCATGGCTTTTCTGCCACACTATCAAATTTTTCCATCCATTACCCATCCTTCACCCTCTACACCATCTACAACTTTTACCACCTCTACAACCCTTACAACCTCTATTTATAACCTCTCACGATTTACCCTTTACGATTTCCTCAAACAACATAGCAACCTTTAAACACTTTTCACTTTTTGTTTTGTACCCTTTTATTTCCATGTTCTTTGCAACCCTCATTAACGACTGCACATATGTTCTAACTATTTTCTCAATTGAATTATTACCGATAAATATAGTACCAGCATCCTTAATTTTTATATTTTTCAGATTTGCAAAGACTGGTCTCAATATTTCATAAAAATCAATAACTGTTTCTGGAAACATCTCTAAATATTCCTCAAAATATTTGTTAGAAGTTTCCAGATCTCCCTTAAACAAATATTTTACAACTAATCTGGAATAAACTGCAGCACTTTCCGCCTTCAACATATCTCTAAATTTCCACATAGGTTGTAATCTATATGCTCTCAATAAAATATTTCTTGCTTTTAACAAATCACCATTTTGGCGAAAATACTTCGCAGATTTAATATAATATGGAAAATAAGCGCTATTAACTAAATTTTTTTCATTTGCATAATGATTTAATGCAATATCATTATAAAGTTTTTTATAAAAATTTAAGGGAAATAAAAAAATAAAAAATACAATTATATAAACGTATGATTTAAATCCTCGGAAATCTCTTGTGAAATACACTTTATTTGCATAATACATTACAAAACTTAAACCAAAAACAAATAGAAACTTTTTTAAATCAATATCCACTATTTCATAAACCAAAAATCCACAAAATAATATCATTATCTCCATAGGGTTTGAAATAAACAAATCTATTCTTTTTCTTAAAATTACCTTTAATAAAACAACAACCAACAAAATTATATACAATGATCTTATAACAACAAAGTTCGAATCATTGAGATTAAAAATAAATAAATAATATGTCACATAAAAGAAAACCCAAAAAAATACAAAAGCTATAAACTCATTTCTAATGTGATATAAACCTCTATATAATAAAATGATTAATACAGAAGTTAAAAACAGATAACTTATTAAAAACTCTTTATAACTCCAAAATTGCTTTGAGGTAATGAATATTAAAAAGACCAAAATTGTTATTAAAACAATTAAACCATTTAATATCTTTACTCGAACATCTTTTTTCTTACTATCTTCTGATATTCTCTTAGCAACCCTTCTTAACAAAATATTCAATAATCTAATTTTATCGCCAACATCAAATAGATGAAATAACTTTAGCATTAATAAAAAAACATATAAAATTACAAAAGTGAAAATAATACTATAGATAACATTCTTCTGAATAGTAAATATCGTAACTAAACTTAAAGAAGCAGATATAACATAAAATATTATTAAAGCTTGAGTTGTAGAAAAATTAAACTCCAAAAGTTTATGATGCAAATGCTCTTTATCTGGAGAAAATGGGCTTTTGCCTTTCTTTAACCTTCTAAAAATTGCTAAAAAGGTATCAAAAACAGGAAGGGAAATAAAAAGAAATGGAATTAAAACAGATAATACTGTTCCGGTTTTATGAGAAACAAGTAACGAAAGCACTGCTATGTTAAAACCAAGAAAAAGACTACCAGTATCACCCATAAATACTTTTGCAGGAGGGATATTATACCTCAAAAATCCAAGAGTTGCTCCCATCAAACTAACTGCCATAATAGAATATAACTCAAACCCCTTTTGGAGTGCTATTACACTCAATGTTCCAAATGCTATAAAAGAAATTCCTCCGGCTAAACCATCCATACCATCTATTAAATTGACAGCATTTGTAACCCCAACAATCCATAAATAAGCTATAACTACACTTACTACTTCTCCATTTAACCATCGTAATGGTTCATAGCTTATATTAAAGCTTATTTTACTCATAAATATTATTATCGTTGCAGCTAAAAACTGTCCTAAAAATTTCAACTTTGGAGTAAGATTTCTACTATCATCCAAAATACCTGTAAGCACTATTATAAAATTTGCAGTTAAATACCAAATAATCTTGTTAGAAAATTCTCCAACAATGAATAAAACAATCAAATAACCTGTTATAATCCCAAGTCCACCAAGCCTTGGAATTTTCCCAGAATGAATTTTTCTCTCATCAGGTAAATCAACAATATTTAAAGCTACCGCAAGATTAGTAAACAAAGGAACTGTTATTAAGCTAATAATATAAGCTATTAAAAAATATATCAAAATATCAATCATAATCTAATTATAACACAAGTGTAAGTATAAGTGTAGGTGTAAGTGTGAACGATAGAAAAATTCAATGTTCAACCCGTATAATAAAGCTATCAACTAACTCATGTAAGTCTAATAATATCAAAAATGCCGATAGTGGAATTGCAACCATTTTTTAGACACAAAGTTTAAGCAATCATTTCATTTAACTTATAAAACTCTGATATTTCTCATCAGGTGTCAAATAACCTATTCCAGAATGTAATCTTTTTCGGTTATAAAAACATTAAAATATTTGAAAACTACTTCTTCAACATCAATTAAATGCTCCTCAAGTATTTAATTTTGTTACTTTACCTCAAACTCCTTCATCAATTGTTCAAATGTTTTATATGTAACAATGGTTATACCCTTATACGGGTTTAAAACAAGTAAATCTTTATCTCCTGTTACAATAATATCTACTTTTCCCTTTAAAGCAGTTTCAAGGATAAAATTATCTTTCCTGTCTCTGCAATCAAAAATTGTATGCTCAATAGTAACTATTTCAGAAACTTTCTGAAGGAGAGACAAAAGTTCTTGAATGTCTTCTTCAGAAAAATATTTCTTAAATTTTGGTCTATTAATAACTGAAATGATTTCTTGAAGTTGCTCGTCTGAAGTGACGATTTTAATCTCTTTATTTAGATACTTTTCCAGACCCCAAAGGGCTTTACCTATAAGAAAACTTATCCAGATATTTGTATCTATTACTACTCGCAAATATACCTCTTTTCCCTTTCTTTCTCTACTTCTTCAGTAATATCTTCTATTGTCAAAGGTATATTTTTCTTTTTATTTATAAAATCCATAAAGCGCTTTTCTAATGTTAAGTCATCTAAATATTTGGCAAGCTCTTTCCTTTCTTCAGCACTCAATTGGCATATCAAGTCTTTAATCTGGTTTATATCTATTTTTATTACCGCTGGCATGTAAAATGCCTCCTTTAAAAGATTTTAATTCTATTCCGTTTTACTTCATTTATTTCCATCTAATTTTCAATATTGTCTATTATTTTCTATCTGTCAAGATTGTAACAAGAGTCATGCAAAATTTATAAAATTTATTTTTTCCACTATTACATTTTTTTAATCGTTTATTTTTCTCAAAACATTATACCTAACTATGTTGCACAACAGATAAACAAATACTGCGGGACCATTACTAAATGTTTAGCACTTTGGTAATAAAGAGACTATTTTCGATTCACTCATAATAACAAGAAGGGGCCGCCTGCGAAAAGCGATAGCGACAAAATGATCTTTTATTTACCATAAAGTTATATACTTGAGACGTTTTATACTGTGCAATACCCTCAATTCTGCATTAAAATTTTTAAATAAACGTTCTAACTTTCTTAAGATGTTGTAGAAGGTATAGAAGCTTTAGAGGGTTTAGAGGTTTTAGAGGTTGTAGAGGTTAGGGATTTGATGAGTTAGTTGAGAAGATAGCTTATTTCTGTTAATTTATCTTCAAAATATTCATAATTTATATCGGTTATATAACCTAAATCTCTTGAAAGTAAAAGGAAGTATCTTAGCTCTTCCAAAGAACCACGAGCAATAAAAAGATATCTTAAAAATTCCTTTTTTGTATTTTTTGAATGGCCTTCTACGATATTGGCAGGCACTGAATAGGCTGCCCTTTTGATTTGATCCACTAAGGAATAAGTTTCTGAATTTGGAAAGTCTTTTGTCAATTTGTAAATCTCTAATACTATATCATGGCTTTTCTGCCACACTATCAAATTTTTCCATCCATTACCCATCCTTCACCCTCTACACCATCTACAACTTTTACCACCTCTACAACCCTTACAACTTCTATCTATAACCTCTCACGTTTCCCGATTCACGATTCACGATTTCCGATTCCCCTTCTAACGCATTCCATAATTTTTATTTATCCATTTCATATACTCTCCAGATTTCATATTCCTTACCCATTCTTGATTTTCTATATACCAGTCCACTGTCTTGCTCAAACCTTCTTCAAAACTGACACTTTGCTTCATACCAAACACATTTTTTATTTTAAATTATTGTAAACCTACTATTATGTCCTAACCTATTAAGCATTAGAAATATTGAAAAATTTTAGATAAAGGTTTTTTGATACCCAATAAGAGTGGAGGTTGTAATTTATTAATCTTCCATGCCTTATAACATTCAATATTTGCTCTTATAATATTTTTAATACTCCTATTACTTTCTCCTCCTACTCTCATTTTAACCATAACTTCAGGTAAATAAGCAGTAGTAATTTTATACTTTTCTAAAAATCTAAGCATCAATTCATAATCTGCTGCAATTTTAAAATCAAGATTAAACATTCCATATTTCTCATACACTTCTCTTTTTACAAAAAAAGTAGGATGGGCTGGATGCCATCCTTTTTTAAAAAGTCCTTCTTTGTATTCTCTTGATTTCCAATATCTAACAATTTTGTCTATATTGTCTTTATTAACATAAACTAAATCTCCATATAAACTATCACAATTATTATTTTCAAACACATCAACAACTTTTTCAATAACTCTATTATCTACATAAAAATCATCACTATTTAAAATTCCTACTATATCACCACTTGCTAATTTTATACCTTTATTCATTGCATCATAAATACCGTTATCTTTTTCACTTATAAACTTATCTATTTTATCGCCATAATTTCTTATAATATCAACTGTCCCATCAGTTGAAGCCCCATCAATTATGATATACTCAATATTTTTATAAGTTTGACTTAAAACTGATTCTATTGCATCTTTTATTGTATCTTTATTGTTATAAACTACTGTTATTATTGAAACTTTCATTTATCTCTCTGTAACAACAATATTTCCCATAACTAACATATCCATTTTTGTTCTGTAAAAACAATCATAGGCTTCTTTTGGAGTATTTACTATTGGTTCATTTTCATTAAAAGATGTATTTAAAATAATTGGCACTCCTGTTTTTTTATAAAAAGTTTCAATTAAAGCATAATATTTTGGTTCAACTTCTTTATCTACAGTTTGAAGTCTTCCAGTCCCATCTACATGGACAACTGCTGGAACTAATTTTCTTTTTTCTTCTTTAAATTTAAATACTTTTTCCATAAAAGGCACTTCATCAACTTTTTCAAACCATTCAGCTACATACTCTTTCAAAATAGACGGAGCAAATGGTCTAAATGGTTCTCTTTTTTTTATTTTAAGATTTAAAATTTCTTTTGCATCTGCTCTTCTTGGATCAGCTATAATACTTCTATGTCCAAGTGCTCTTGGACCAAATTCTGCTCTACCTTGAAACCATCCTACTACACCACCATCAATCAGACAATCAGTAACTAACTCAAATAATTCCTCATCGCTATATTTTTTATAAGGAATACCATTATCTTTGCAAAATCTTTCTATTTCTTCATCACTAAACTTACTTCCAAAATAACTATGCTTTTGTGGCTTAATTCTTGGATTATCTTTTATTTGATTATAAAGCCATAATGCACTTCCAATAGCTGTCCCCGCATCATGTCCTGCTGATGGAATATATACATTTTCAAAAGGAGTATTATCAGTTATCTTACCATTAGCTACAGAATTTTGTGCAACACCTCCTGCTATACATATATTTTTAAGACCGGTTCTTTTTTGCAAATGATTTAAAATATGAAAAATAGTCTCTTCTGTAATTTTTTGAATACCATAAGCTAAATTTTTATGATATTCTGTTAATTCTTCATCTTTTTTTCTTGGTGCACCAAAAACTTCTATTAAATATTCACTATAAAGAGGCTCAATATATGGTATACCATTTTCCCAACTCATACTAACACCCTCTTTTGGATGTCTAAAATATCTTTTATTAATTTCAAATAAACCATTGTCTTTTAAAATGATTACATCTTTTAACTTTTTCATAATTTCTTTATCTTCTTTTCCATAAGGACTAAGTCCCATGACTTTGTATTCATCACCATAATTCATAAACCCTAAAAACTGTGTAAATGTAGTATAAAAAACTCCCAATGAATGTGGATATATTACCCGATCAAAAATTTCTATTTTATTACCTTTTCCAACTCCTATCATTGTAGAAGTAAAATCACCAAAACCATCGATAGATAATATGGCACTCTCTTCATATGGACTTGCAAAAAATGCACTTGCCATATGCGCTCTATGATGTTCAACATTTACAATTTCTGCTTTGATTTTTTCTTCATCAATTCCAAAAACTTTTGATAACTCCTCTTTTATAGAAGCCACTTTTTTTGTATTTGCCAACCTGTCTTTTATAGCTTTAAAACTCACAAGATTTTTTACACTATGAGTTATTTTTTTATACAAACTTGCTGATGGGTCTCTTGAAATTGCAATATAATCCACATCTTCTATTCCAATTCCAAGTTCATCTAAACAAAACTTAATAGCTTCACTTGGAAATCCAGCCCAATGCTTAATTCTTCTAATTCTTTCTTCTTCTATTGCAGCTATCAATTCACCATCTTTAAAAATACATGCACTACTATCACCATGATATGTGTTTAATCCTAAAATATACATTTTAACCTCCCTTTCTAAATATTTATATCAAACCCAAGAGTATTTCTTACATAGAATTCCATGATTGAATAATCCAATCATATCCACAAAGTTTTTTAACACTTTCTTTATCTAACATATAATTTGTTAAGGCTTTATCAATTAATTTTTCTTGATTTTCAATACTTTCAAATATTTGATTTGCTGTAACTTTTCTTATTTCTCCATAAAATCTTTCAACTGGATTTAACTCTGGAGAATATGATGGTAAAAAGATTATTGTTAAATCTTCATCTTCTAATTTCTTGCTTTTATGAAATGAAGCATTATCCCAAACTATTATTAAATGATAATCTTTAAAATACTCTTTTAATTCATCTAAAAAAGTTTTTGTTGTTAATGTATTTACATCAGGCATTTTATACATATGATAATTACCTCCATTAATTGGGTCTATTGCTGAATATAAATATCTATTTACATATTCTTGTTGACTATCTATTATTGTTCTCTTACAACCTGTAGCTACAATAGTAGACATATCCAAAATTTTGTGTCTGTAAAATTATAACATAAGAAAGTATCATCTAATAACTCCTTCACCAAATTTAATAACAAATAATTTGATATACTCAATATTTTTATAAGTTTGACTTAAAACTGATTCTATTGCATCTTTTATTGTATCTTTATTGTTATAAACTACTGTTATTATTGAAACTTTCATATATTTCCCTATATAAATTTATATATTCTTCAAATCTTTTATTTTTATCAAATTTCTTACTTTGTTTTATACAAAACTCACTAAAATAATTTTTACCTTGTTTCTTAACTTCTAAGATTTTTTTATACAACTCTTTAAAATCCCCTTTTTTAATAACATAGCCACATTTTTCATCTAAACATTCAGGACTTCCTCCACTATCAAAAGTTATCACAGGAGTTCCACAAGCTAAACTTTCTATATTTGTAGTTGGAAAATTATCCTCTAATGTAGGATTGACAAAAACATCAGCACTACTATAAATTTCTACTAATTCTTCAAATTTGCTCGTCCTTTTAATTCCAATTACATTTTTTGGTAAAAGTTTTAACTGCTTATCATTAAGCCCTACTAAAACTATTACTTCATCATCACTCAATCTTTGAGATAACTTAATAAAATAATCAAATCCTTTTCTTTGCACCCAAACATTTGCAACTCCTAAAATAATAAATTTATTCTCAATATTAAACTTTTTTCTAAAATCACTTTTTCTTGGTTTAAAAACTTCTAAATCTATACCATTATAAATAACTTGAATATCATAATTTTTAAAAAAACTTTTTTTAACTTCATTTTTTAGCCAATTTGAAGGAGTTATAATTATTAAATTTTTTATACCTGTAAAATACTTTTTTTTAAGCTCAAAATTATTATAAGAATAATCAAATAATACACTTTTAGGATAACGATTTTTTTGTGGACAATTATTGCAATGATTTTGCCACTTATCGCATCCTACATATTCATAATGACTACAATGACCTGTAAAAGCCCAACAATCATGAAAAGTCCATACAACAGGTTTGTTTTTTTCTTTAAATAATCAAATAATATTTTATAATTGATATAATAACCATGAATATTGTGTAAATGAAAAACATCAATATCTAATTTATCTATTTTTTCAATAAAATTTTTTGTTACACTTGTAGAAAACAATCCATGTCTATCAAAAACTCTTGTTCCTAAGGCATGTAAATAAAAATCAAATTTATTTGAAATTTTAATCACATTATCTTCATCCCAATCTCCCCTACCATAAGCGACAAAACTTTCAAATCCACTCTTTCTTAAAAGATTATGTATATTACACACTATATTACCTGTACTTCCCTGCTTATAATCTATATTAATTTGTAAAACTTTCATTTTGCCCGTATCGCTTTATTCGGACACCCGTATCGCTATCGGACACTTTAGACACTAATTTTAAGACCCCTTCTATGCAAAACTAACCTCACGGTATTTTTTAGTATCACTAAACTATATTCTCCTCTGATTTCAGTTTCCTAACACTTTCTCCGCTAAGTTTTATCTTATGACTGCTATGTACCAATCTGTCAAGTATTGCATTTGCCACAGTGGCATTCTTTAGACAATCATACCAGTTATCAATTGGTAATTGAGAAGTAACTATTGTTGAATTCACACCAACTCTATCCTCTATTACTTCTAATAAATCATTAGCTTCATCAGCCTCAAACGCACTGATACCAAAATCATCTAAAATGAGAAGATTAAACCTTGCAAGACGGGAAAGCATTTTTATATAATCACCTTCTAACCTTGCCAGTTTTAATTCTTCCATTAATCTGGGAACCCTGTAATATCTCGCAGTATAACCATCAAGAATTGCTCTGTTTGCCAGTGCTTGAGCTATATAGCTCTTACCCGTACCAGTAGGCCCAGTAATAATTATGTTCTGTTTTCTTCTCAAATAATCACCTCCTATCAGAGAAGTCATTATACTTTTATTCAATCCCCGTTGAATACCGTAATCGATATCTTCCACCCTTGCCATCTTCTCTTTCAGTTTTGCGGCAGCCAAGTTCCTTTTAATCTTTCGATTCAGCCTTTCCGATAGTTCGGCTTGAAGTAACTGAATTAATCTTTCTTCAAAGGGCATTTCGTTGTAAACTGGGTTTTCTTGTTGTTTGCTAAGTGCAGCACTAAACCCTTTTAAACTTAATTGTGATAAAAGATTATCAAGTTCCATTACTTTTCCTCCTTCTCTTCCTTGTAGTATTGTTTACCCCTTATATTCTCATGCTTATTTAAAGGGGTGATATCTTTTTTCGGTCTTTGCTGATAAGATTTGGTCTTCAAGATAGTTTTTACGCTTTTTACTGTAAACGCTCCTATTGAAATCGCTTTTTGACAGCTTAATTCCAATTCCTTTGCAGAGTATTCATCGGATAATTTTAATATCGCAATACAGGTTCTATAAGCATTTACAGGGTGATTCCTTGATTCCATTATCATTTTCATCAACTTAGTCGTATTTAAGCCTATTTTAGATGCCCAAAAAAATATTCTTTTTGGACTCCATCTTTCTTTACTCAATACGTGGTTAGGTGGCATATGTTCATCCAAAGTAGAAGCTTGACCTTTAATAAATAACCTGGGATGAACTGATATTAATTTACCTTTGAAAAATATTTCTACGGTAGTGTTGGAATACCATACATCAACCTTTGATTTTATATATTGATAAGGAACAGAATAATAATTACCTGCAACTTCCACATGATAATCTAAATGAACCATTCGTAATAAGTGCTCTCTATATTGGTAACGCTTCTTAGGTAATGGTAGCAATTCTTGACGCTCTAACTCCTCTAACAGCTCAAACCTACTCTTACCTATACCCCTTATCTTTTTTTCATTGTATTGCTCCATAAGAGGCTTTATAGCAGCATTTATCTCTTCTACTCCGTAAAACACCCTATTCCTCAATTTGGCTAATATCCAGCGCTGTATCCCCTGAACTGCCTGCTCCACTTTCGCTTTATCCTTTGGATGGTTAGGTCTCGCTGGAATTATTACTGTATTGTAATATCTTGCCATATCTAAATAGCTGGAATTCAATTCAAGGGTTTTTCGAGTATTCTTTATTACTGCCGATTTTAAATTATCAGGAATTATTTGTCTCGGAACTCCTCCAAAATATTCAAAAGCCAACGTATGAGACAATATAAACGAAGACTGCTTTTGATTAGGAGTCGCATGAACAAATACCGCACCCGAGGCTCCAAGTACTGCTACAAATATTTGAACTGCTTTCTCCTCTCCTGTACTTGCATCAACCATATTCATCGTTAATCCTGAATAATCAACAAACATCGTCTCTCCAGCATGGTATATCTGACGCATTGTTGGGGATAATCTTTGAATATAATCTTGGCAATATTTCTTAAACTGAGTATAGTTGTAACCTTCCGGATGTCTTTCTTTGTATTCCTGCCATAATAGTAACCATGTGACACCTTTTTTGCGTATCTCTTCAGCTATGTATGCAAAATCAGGTAATGGACGGTTGTTTCTTGACTTTGCTTTACGCTCTGGGAATAGCTTATCTTCAAGCTCATTATCCAAAAGCTTTAGCCCTTCTTCTATCGATAAACCCGTTATTTGAAAACGTGTACAGTAATCTAATACCGTTGATTTGGGAACTCCTAAAGAACGGCTAATTGCCCGATACGATAACTTATTTTGAAATCTTAAACGTAAAACATCTTTTACCATAGACATAGCTAACCTCTTCATTTTTACTCCCCCTTTGTTTACTTTATGGGGAGTTTAGAGATTAGTTTCGCTTAACTCAAGGTGTCCGAATAGTAGCGCTATGGTGTCCGAATGTTTCCGATACGGTGTCCGAATAAAAACGATATCACTGTCCGAATGTCAGCGATACAGGCACAATAATCTCTATCTCAACCTCTCCTGCACTTCCAAGTGCATTTTTTATAAGAGAATTTTTATATTTATCATCACTATTTTTTAAAGCTTCAAGTCCTAATCCCCACCTTAATAGCTCAATGATAGTTGATTTTCCACTTCCTCTTACACCTATTAAACAATTTAAAGAGTTATTAAAATCA
>NZ_JAQNCS010000005.1:0-132782 GCF_049472655.1 Deferribacter abyssi | reverse complement strand
AAAAAATTTAAAAAATATTTCTTCTTGCTCTATCAATCAAATACATATCTACCAAAACTATCGCAGTCATTGCTTCAGCAATAGGTACAACCCTTGGAGCTACACAAGGATCGTGTCTACCTTCAGTTACAACTTCGCATTCAGCCCCGTAAATATTTATACTCCTTTTAGGTATCAATATTGATGATGGTGGTTTAACAGCAAACCTAAATACCAAGTCTTCTCCCGTTGATATCCCTCCAAGAGTACCACCTGCATTATTAGTTACAAAACCATCACTTACAATTTCATCATTATTTTCACTCCCATGCATAGTAGCAACCTTAAAACCACACCCAAACTCAATCCCTTTTACTGCAGGAATACTCATAATTGCTTTAGCTATTTCTGCATTTAGTCTATCAAAAACAGGTTCACCAACCCCAACAGGTACACCCTTAACTATCACTTCAATAATTGCCCCTACAGAATCCCCTCTTTTCTTCATATCTAGTATATAATCATACATCTTCTTTGCAGCTTCTTTATCAGCACATCTCACAGGATTGTTTTCTATTTCATCAAATTCTATATTTTCAGCTACAATATTTCCAACTTGCTTAACATACGCATATATGGATACTCCTAACTTATCTAAAATCTTCTTAGCCACTGCACCAGCACATACTCTACCAATTGTTTCCCTTGAAGAAGCTCTTCCTCCACCCCTATAATCTCTTATCCCATACTTATGAAAATAAGTGAAATCTGCGTGTCCTGGTCTAAAAAGATCTTTAATCTTAGAATAATCTTTCGACCTATAATCCTCATTATAAACAAGCATACAAATAGGTGTTCCTGTCGTTTTTCCTTCAAACACACCACTTAAAATCACAATTTTATCTTTTTCATTCCTAGATGTTGTTATTTCACTCTGCCCAGGTCTTCTTCTATCCAGTTCTTTTTGAATATCTTCTTCCGACAATTCAAGCATCGATGGACAACCATCCAGAACCACCCCAACAGCCTTTCCATGACTCTCACCAAACGTGGTTATTCTAAAAATTCTACCAAAACTATTTCCAGCCATCTAAAACTCCAATACTTCTCCACCATTAATTTTTTTATGCGTCTTGCTGTTTATATCTAACAAAACAGTAGGCTCTATAAGCCCTCGATCATCATATCCATTACCTTCCCAAAATCCTATAATATATTCTTCAATAAAATAAATTTTTTTAAGCCATTTACAACTCTTATACCCCCACAAATTAGGTATCACCATCCTAACTGGTCCCCCATACTCAAACTCTATATCTTCTCCAGCAACATGTGTAGCTATTAAAATCCTCGAATTTCCCATATCTTCGCCAAAAACTGTAGTATTATAACCTCCATAACTTTCAAAATAAACATACTTATAACTTTTTACTCCCAAATATCCAGTAAAATCTTTCCACAAAACCCCTTCCCAGTTAGCTCTTACACTCCATCTACTTACAGAAGTTAATCTGCAATTAACAACCTTTTTTTCAAAAATATTATACAAATCATAATAAAATATTGTTTCTTTCTTATCACCAAAAGAAATCTCAATAAAATACTTTTCCTTGGCAGGAACTTCTCTTAAACGCTCTACATTAAAAACTGGAGTACTTATATCTTTTAAAAAACTCATTTATATCATCCATATTTTATCACATGCGCTAATTCAAGGGTAATCAAACCATGTTGAACCATCTTTTCAATTTCCGGCAAAATTTCATCTATCTTTTCAGGTGTATCGATAATTTCCACAATTATCGGTAAATCATTAGAAAGAGCTAATGTCCTTGAAGAGTGAATAATTGAACTTCTACCATACCCATAAATACCTCTAATGACCGTAGCTCCTGAAATCCCTTTTCCCCTACACAAACCAACAATCTCTTTATATAGAGGTTTACCATCAAACTTATCATTTTCGCCTATAAAAATTCTCATCAACTTTTGAGTTCCTTCCAACTTACGTACCATAATTACTCCTTATATTCTCGCAAAATGAATACCAAAAAAAGCTGCCATTAGAGATAAAAAAAGATTTAAAAACATATAAAGAAGTCCCAACATATATACCCCATCTTCAAAAAGATGAATTGTTTCTAAAGAAAACGTTGAAAATGTAGTAAAAGCACCAAGCATTCCTACGCTAATAAAAAATCTTAAATTTTCACCAATAACAAGCTTCTCCACTGATAAAGTATGTATATAACCAAGCATAAATGAACCTGCCACATTCACAAAAAGTGTCCCAAAAGGAATTACATTTCCTAAAAAAAGTGTAAAACCCTTTGAAAATATATACCTTAAGATTGCTCCTATAAACCCTCCAAGACCAATCACCAAAATTTTCATTTGCATCCTCCAGTAAATTAAGTTATATAAGAGTAATGGAACACTATCAAGTAATTTTTTTCATAACAATCTTAGCTTTTTTCCTTAATATGCCATTCGGAATGCTTAGAACCAAGTTTAAGAAATTTAGTATTCAATGGTTTTTATGTATACACGCGCCTATACCTATAGTGGCGATATTAAGAATAACAACAAAAACAAACTGGAAATACATCCCATTATTCTTAATAGCTTCTATCTTAGGACAAGTCATTGGAGCAAAACTAAAAACCTTAAAAATTTAATTTTCTAGCCTTTATTAGAAAAGCACTATGATTATAAAACCACATCTCTGGCCTTACTGACATTCCTTCTATTCTCCACGGTCTTTTAATTACCTCAAAAGTTTCAATCTGATCAAAAAAACCTGAAATTCTTAATTCATCTACAAAACTTTTAGCTTGCAAAATAGTTGGCACATAAGAAACAATAATACCTCCTGAAACAAGCCCTTCTTTACAGTGTTTGATAACATGCCAAGGCTCCGGCAAATCTAGTATTATCCTATCATAAACACCTTCAAAACCATCGTATATATTACCACAATAGATGTTATGATTATCAACATTATGCAAAAAATCATCAATAGTCTTTTTCGCCAAATCAATAAAATCTTCTCTTACTTCATAAGTGGTAAGAGTACCCTCTCCTGCCAAAGCTCTCAGAATTGCAATAGATAAAGCTCCTTGGCCAATCCCAGCCTCTAACACATTCAACCCAGGATAAATATCTGCCCACATAAGGATAATAGCACTATCTTTAGGATAAACAATCTGCGCTTTCCTTTTTAAATTCATGACATAATCAATATATGTGGGAGAAAAAACTTTCAATTTTTTCTGCCTATTTGTCTTAACTACCGAACCATCTTCTAAACCTACAATATCTTGATGATCTATATATCCATACTGGCAACTATATCTCCCACCTTCCTTCAACTGAAGCATTTTAATCCGATCTTTTTCATCAATGATAATAACAAAATCACCAAACTCAAATTTATTGTTCTTCATTTCTTACCAATCTACAAAAAGAACATATATCATTAAAAGATTCCATACCACAAATTTTACATTCTTTTAAAGATCCTATCTTATTTTGACTATGTTCTAGCTCTTTCTGTAACTTTTTAACGTACTGAAAATAAAAAAACTGCTTAGTACCCACAATATTCTCTTCAATTAAATTCAAAGCATCTTTATAAACAAGACTTGTAGCACCTTTACTCAGAGGACACTCTTCAATAAGATAATCAATTTTATTAAGAAAAGCATAAGAAGCTATCTCTTTTTCAGTAAGTCTAATGAGAGGCTTAACTTTTTTCTTAAGCATTTTACCTTCAGCTGGCAAAACTGGCACTTGCTTCTTTAAATATTCGTCATTCCAATGAAGAATATTACCAAGCAACCTAGAAGCCTCATCATCAAGATTATGTCCAGTTGCTACTACATCAAACCCTTCATCATATGCAACTTTATTAAAATAGTATCTTTTTATTACACCACATACAGAGCATTCTGCTCTTCTTGATTCTTTTGCAATTTTAGGAACAGGATAACCTAATTCTACTAGGTCAACTATTTTATATTCCAAATCAAATAGTTTTGCAAATTTCAAAACTTTCTTTTTTGAATTTTCTGAATATTCACTTATTCCTAAATTAACATACATCCCTACAGTATTGTAACCCAACTTTTTTAGAACATACCAGAGCACAAGGCTATCCTTCCCACCAGAAACACATACCATAACTTTTTCTTCTTTTTTAAACATCTTAAATTCTTTGATAGCCCTATCCACTTGTTTAAGAAAAAAATCATTAAAATGTTCTTTACAGAGCTTTATATTATGTCTTTTTAATTTTATTATAGCTTTTTCTTTACAAATTTTGCATTTCATTAGCCACCACTCACAACAGGAATAACTTTTACAGTGTCACCATCTTTTAACTTATCATCTTCAGTTAAAAGTTCGTCTCCTCGAGTAATTATTACACTATTTTCTTTTAAATTATAACGCTCAAATATTTGTTTTACTGTTTTGCATTCACATTTTTCAATCTTACCATTAACAAACTTAACAGTTACCATTTTATTACTCCATTCAAAAACTGAAATTAATTATAACGTGCGTTGCTTATAGATTATCAAATCCATATTGTCAACAATATAAACATGCTGGAGTCACCCCATTTTTACAAAACCTAGTTCAAGTACAACAGTGATAAAAACTACTAAAGTTATTAGTAAAATCAAATTACTCTAAAACTTATTTAAATAAAAATAAAACGTTATTTTTTAATTACTAAAGAGATAGCTTCAATAAACTGTGTATAGAAGTCCTCATCAGAAAAAACATTAATTTTTTTACTGTAATTAAGTATTTTCTCAACCAATTTCTCTATATTGTTTACTGGATAAATATTTTCATTCGGTATAATTTCTGGCAAAACACCTACATTTGAGGCCACAACTGGTATACCAACTGACATCAGTTCAAACCCTACACGACAAATAGCTTCAGATCCATGTGAAGCAACCACTCCCAAATCAAGAGCTGACATACAATCCACAATATCATCTCTAAAACCAGATATTCTTGAAATTTTTTCTATTTTGTATCTTTTTAACATATTTTCAATATCAGTTGTCTTAATCGTTGTATCAAAACCTATTAGAAAAAGTTTAATATGCTTAATATTTTTATTATAATAAATCTCAGATATAGCTTTTATTAAATCTTCATGCCCTTTCACATAATCAAATCTACCAACAATTCCAACAACAAAATCATTTTTATCAAAGCCAAATTCATTTCTAATTTTTCTTCTACCTTCCTCTGAAAATCTAAACCTCGAAACATCTACTCCACCATATATTGTTTTAACTTTATGTTTAGGTATCTTCATATCATGCAAATAAACATTCCTAATAAAATTCCCCGATGTTATTATTAAATCTGTGCAACTGTTATGTAAAAATCTATTTACAATATCATTTTTTGGTTTTCTTCTATCTCCTCTTAC
The DNA here is from genome assembly GCF_049472655.1 of Deferribacter abyssi. Taxonomy (NCBI): domain Bacteria; kingdom Pseudomonadati; phylum Deferribacterota; class Deferribacteres; order Deferribacterales; family Deferribacteraceae; genus Deferribacter; species Deferribacter abyssi. The sequence continues at coordinate 127,345 of NZ_JAQNCS010000005.1, read as the reverse complement.
TCTTACTAATATAAATCGCCTTGTTAACCATTTTTTAAAAGCAAAATACCAAAAAAATTCTCCTCTATGACAAACCACAATGTCTGGCTTAAAATTCCTGAACAATCTATTAATCTTATAAATATTCTTTAAAATAACCAAAGGATTGTTAGAGTTAAATTTTAACTCAAAGGTTTTTAAATTATATTCTTTTGCTTTCAAAATAGGGGGTGAGCCTGGTAATCCCGCAACTATAACCTCATGGTTATAATCCCTTAAAATCCGGGATAAATTAACGGCATACCAGGCAGTAGCATTATACCACCTTACATTAATTATATGTAAAAATTTCATCAAAAATTTTAATCAGCCTGTTTTCTCAAATATGTTGGAATTTCAAGCTCCTCTTCGTCAAAATCACCAATACTTTTCAACGTTTTGTCCATACTTTTTATAGTTTTAACCTTCTTCATTATATTATTCACTTCTTGAGAGCCTTTTCTTATGTACTCATCTATATTAACAGTTTTTTCTTCTTTCACTCTTCCAAGGCCAGTTGCCACAACAGTTACTCTGCAAATTCCTTCTAATTCAGGATCAATAACAACCCCTTTATATATAGATGCATTTTCTCCAGCATTTTCATAAATTAGCTGTGCAATATTTTGCACCTCATACATTGTTATATCTGCACCACCGGTAATGTTGATAAGTATCCCTTCAGCTCCTTTAATATTGGCATCTGCAAGAAGAGGACTATTCAATGCTCTTTTTGCTGCCTCAACATCTCTATTTTCCCCACTTGCTTCTCCAATACCCATCAAAGCCATACCTTTTGACTGCATAATAGCTTTTACATCGGCAAAATCCACATTTATATAACCACTGCTGTTTATAGTATCAGAAATACCTTGAACCCCCTGTCTTAACACATCATCAGCAATTCTAAATGCCTCAATAAATGATGTGTTTTTATCAATAATATCAAGCAGTCTATCATTAGGTACCACAATATATGTATCCACATGATCTTTTAAAAATTTTATCCCCTGCTCAGCGTATTCATTTCTTTTTTTCCCTTCCCAGTAAAAAGGCCTAGAAACCACAGCCACAGTTAATGCTCCTAAATCTTTTGCAATACTTGCTATAACAGGTGCTGCACCAGTACCAGTTCCACCCCCCATTCCAGCAGTGATAAATACCATATCAGCTCCTCGAAGTGCTTCTTCAATTGCCTCTGCATCTTCCACAGCAGCCTTTCTTCCTATCTCAGGATTACCACCTGCACCAAGACCTCTAGTTAACTTTGTTCCAAGTTGAATTTTCATAGGTGCAAGATTTTTCCTCAATACTTGTTCATCAGTATTTGCAGCTATGAATTCCACCCCTTCAATACCTGATCTAATCATATTATCAATAGCATTACCACCTGCTCCACCAACTCCAATAACTTTGATTACTGCTCCACTTTTTACTTCTTCAAATTCAAACATAAGCTCACCCCCATATTTTTTCTAAAAAAACTCTGAAAACCAGCTTTTCATTCTTTCAAAAATTTTATTAAAAACTTTCTCGTCACTACCCCGTGATATTTTTTCTCCAACCTTACCATGTTTTGCAGCATAAATAGCCAAACCTACGCCAGTAGCAAAAATTGGATCATTAACAATATCAGTAAGTCCACCTATAAATTGTGGTTTTCCCACCCTAACAGGCATTTCAAACACTGATGCTGCAAGCTCTTCTATCCCCTCAAAATTTGAAATTCCTCCAGTTACAACTATGCCTGCACCAAGCATTTCTAATAAATCATTTTTTTGTAACTCACCTAAAAACATTTGAAATATTTCTTCAGCTCTTGCTTGTAATATCTGAGTTAAAACAGCTCTTGATATTTTGCGTGGTGGTCTTCCCCCCACTGAAGGTACCTCTACAACTTCATCATCCAAAATTCTATCAAGCCATACACAACCGAAATTCTTCTTTATCTTTTCAGCCTCAGACTCAGGAGTATTAAGACCTATCGACAAATCTCTAGTAAAATTATTGCCACCTAATTGAAGTACAGCAGTATGATGAATAGCTCCTTTCTTAAAAACCACCATATCTGTTGTACCACCTCCCCCATCAATCAGGCATACACCAATCTCCTTCTCATCTTCATTTAAAACAGCTTCACTTGATGCAAGTTGTTCTAACACAATATCATTCACAGATATCCCAGCCCTTTCACAACTTTTCATGATATTTTGCGCACTCGTTACTGCACCAGTCACTATATGAACATCTACTTCAAGTCTTACACCATTCATTCCAATGGGATCCTTAATTTCTGACTGTCCATCCAAAATAAATTGTTGAGGAATAACATGTAATACCTCACTACCTATCGGGATATCTACCGCTGATGCTGATTCTATAACCCTTTCAACATCCTTTTTAGTAACCTCTTTATTTTTAACCGCTATTATCCCCCTAGAGTTAAAACTTTTTATATGACCACCTGCAATACCAACTGTAGCACTTTTAATCTGAACACCGCTCATTTTTTCTGCTTCATCAACGGCTTTTCTTATAGCATTCACAGTAGCATCAATATTGATTACAACACCTTTACGTAAACCTGTACTTGGAGCAGTTCCAACACCTATTATATCAATGCTATCTACCTCATTCTTTTTCCCTACTACTGTACAAATTTTTGTGGTCCCTATATCTAAACCAACAACTATTTCATCCCCTTTCACGCTTCACCCCACTAACATATATTCTCTCAGATATTCTCAAATCAGCATAATTTATTTGTTCGTACAAAGTTTTAGCTATTTTTTCAAAATAACGGTAATTCTCAAGAAAAATTGAACTATCATAATAACCAAAAATCTCGGTTTTGTTAAATTTTGCTACAAAATAAGAAGAATAAAGATAATAAGTTACGTTTTTATTTAATTTTTTATATATTTTCGTAAACTCCTCAAAAAAATCATTATCAATATTTGTCATGATAAAAACATTAACTTTATTACAGTTACTTTTTATAAGAGAATCATCAGCAGTTTTGATATAACATTTTCCTTTTTTAGAAAACTTTATTAGAGGCTTTTTTTCGTAGATTCTCACGAGTAATGTTGAAGGGAACTTTTTTATTATTTCATATTTTTCAACCCATATATCATCAGTTAAAACTTCATCTCCTTTAACTTGAAATATATTTTTACCTAAAAATTTCTTAAAATAGTTTCTCAAAAATTTCTGGTTGGAGTTTACAGTACCAACAATCTCTATCTTTTTAACATGAAAAATATCGCTACTAATAAATTTATTGATTGCATTATAGATTACTAAAATAAATACAAAACAAAAACTTATAAAAAATAATCTCTTTAAAAATAAATTATATCTCACTTAAACTCTCCAATTATAAGGTCTATCAATTTGTTAAAACTGTACCCAGCCTTAGCTGCAGCTTTTGGTAAAAGGCTTGTTTCTGTCAGCCCCGGAATAGTATTGATTTCAAGCATATAAAAATCTTTACCATCAAAAATAAAATCAATTCTACAAAGACCTGAACAACCAATTTTTTTGCTAAAATTTAGAGCTATTTCTTTTAATCTATCTTCTTCCTCTTTTGACAATCCTGTCTCAAACAGATACTCTGTCAACCCTTTGGTGTATTTTGATTCATAATCATATACACCTTTCTTAGGTTTAATCCAAATTACAGGTAAAACTTCACCATTTACAATACCTACAGTCAATTCTTTCCCTTTTATAAAACGTTCAACTAAAATCTTAGAATCATATTTCTTCGCAAGTTTATACCCATCTGCAAAATTACTCTTTTCATTAATTATACTAACTCCTATAGAAGAGCCTTCTCTCGCAGGTTTTATAACACATGGTGTAAATCTTACATCATCCTCATCGTCAGGTAAGTAATACTCAGGTGTTAAAATACCAAATTTTTCTGCCAAAAGTTTAGAATAATGCTTATCATAAGCTATAACACTAGATATATGATCTGCACCAGAATATGGAATTCCCATAATCTCGAGCAGTCCTTGAATTGTACCATCCTCACCGTATTTGCCATGCAATGCTATAAAACAATAATCAGGCTTAACTTCCCTAATCTTTTCATAAACTTTTCTATCAACATCAATTAAGTATGCTTCATAACCAAGCGCTAGAAGAGCATCATAAACTGCTTTACCTGTTTTAAGCGATACTTCCCTCTCACTTGAAAATCCACCATAAAGAACAGCAATTCTTTTATCCATTTGTATCTCCACGAAAGCAATTTGCAATTTTATAAGAATATTCTGTTATATTTCCCGCACCAAGAGTTAAAATTATTTGAGGAAAATCATTCTTTTCTTCAATAAGTTTAATTATTTCACTTAGCTCATTTAGTTGGTAAACCTCTTTAAACCCGTGCTCTTTGATACTTTCTACCAACTTTTGAGAATTCACCCCTTCTAACGGAAATTCACTGGCTGGATAAATATCTGTTACAATTAAAACATCTGTATCAAAAAAAGCACTAGAAAATTCATCAAATAATAATTTTGTCCTTGAATACCTATGAGGCTGAAAAATTGTATATAATTTATGCTCAGGAAAGGCATCTTTGATACTTTTTAGCGTAGCTTTAATTTCTGTAGGATGATGCCCATAATCATCAATAACCGTTCTCTTTTCATCACAGTATCTAATTGATAATCTTCTTTGAACCCCTTCAAAACTTTCAAAAGCTTTCTTTATAACAGAAAAATTTATTTCAAATTCTATTGCCACTGCAACAGCAGCAAGAGCATTCAATACATTATGCATACCTGGAATATGTAAGTTAATTTTCCCTGCTCTTTTACCAAAAATAGAAACATCAAATTTAGTACCGAACCCAACTTTTTCAATATTATATCCTCTAATATTTGCAGACCCTTTAAAACCATAAGTTTGAAATCTCTTTTCTATTCTTGGAATAATATCAACAACATTTTTATCTTCTATGCAAAGAACATTTAATCCATAAAAAGGAACTTTATTACAATATTCCACAAAAGCATTTTTTATTTCGTCTAAATTTTTATATGTATCAAGATGTTCTAGATCTATATTGGTCACAACATTTACAGTAGGGTAAAGGAGTAAAAAAGATTTATCACTTTCATCACTTTCACATACCAAATAATTACCTGTTCCCAACATTGCATTTTTATTTGTCTTATTTAATCTCCCCCCCACAACAACTGTAGGATCAAACCCAGCTTCCATAAAAATATGCGCAATCATAGAAGTGGTTGTAGTTTTACCGTGACTACCTGAAACTGTAATAGAACGTTTCAATCTTGTAAGCTCTGCCAGCATTTCACCTCTTTTTATTACCGGTATATGCATATCTTTAGCAGCTAAAATCTCAGGATTATCGTGCCCAATCGCTGATGAATAAACCACCACATCTGCATTTTTTATGTTTTCACTATTATGTCCAATAAAAACCTCAACTCCAAGCTCTCTTAACCTTTTAACATTTATTCCCTCATTCAAATCTGATCCTGTAACCTCTAATCCAAGATTGTATAATACTTCAGCAATTCCACTCATTCCTATCCCACCAATACCAATAAAATGAACTCTTCTTACCTTTCCAAACAAATTATGCACTGAGTAACTCCTCACAAATAAGTTTTGCACTATCTTTAAATTCAATCCTTACAAGCGCCTTCAAATAAGATTCTTTCTCGTTCTCCACCTTTTTTATCATTTCTATTAAACCATCAGGATTAAACTCATCCTCTAAAATTATCTCTCCTGCCCCTTTTTCTTTCACATATAAGGCATTGAAGTATTGATGATTATCTGCTGCTATCTTCAGTGGAACAAAAATTCCTATCCTTTTTGAATAGAGTATTTCAAAAACAGAACCGGCACCGCTTCTTGAAATAACTATATCAGCCCACTTAAATTTTTCTGCCATATCTACAATAAAAGGATAGATTTTAATTCTTTCATCATTATATATTCCATTTTCACGATATCTCTTTATAGTTTCATCATAAAGTTTAGTACCAGTCTGATGAATAACTGAATAACCCATTTCAAGTAGCTTACTTGCCGCATCACATATTACATTATTGATTATACGACTTCCCTGGCTTCCACCTGTAACAAAAATATGTTTATTAAAAATATGTTTTACTCTAAAATCCTTAAATTCCTTCCTTACTGGATTTCCAACAACAATACATCTTCCAGCTACATTTTTTGTATTATCAAAACTTAAAAATACCTTCTTAGCAAATTTAGCTAAAAATCTATTTGCAACACCCATTACAGCATTCTGCTCATGAAGGTAAAGATCACATCCTTTAAAAATAGAAACAACACCAGCAGGCACAGCTGCAAAACCACCCAATAATAAGACTTTATCATCCTTGCGTATAAATTTACTGATTTTTAATGAAGCTAAGAATATTTTATAAATTGACTTCATCTTCTGTATAAACCCTTTACCTTTAAAAGGTATAATTTGTTGTTCATAAAACACACACCCATATTTAGTTAAAATTTCTCTATCTATACCTCTATCTGAAACAAGAAACAAAAACTCTACCCCTTTTTTACTCAAAAACTCTGCCATTGCTATGCCTGGGAATAGATGTCCACCAGTACCACCGCCAGCAATAATCACTTTCATTCAAGCTCCTTTCTGCATCTAAAAACAATTCCAATCATAAAAAGAGATACCATCATTGATGAACCACCATAACTTACAAAAGGTAAAGCAATTCCTTTAGTCGGTAATAACCCTAAAGTAACACCAATATGAAGAAGTGATTGATACATAAACATTATAGCAACACCAAGACAAAGTAATCTCTTATATTTATCTTCACATTTCATTGCGATTTTTTTAATCTCGAAAAATATCGAAAGCATCACAAAAAGAATAATTAATGCTCCAAAAAATCCAAATTCTTCAGATATTATTGAATAAATAAAATCAGTATGTGCTTCAGGAAGAAAATAGAGTTTCTGAACACTATTACCAAGCCCTTTTCCAAACATTCCTCCACTACCTACAGCTACCAGTGACTGCACAAGCTGGTACCCTGAGCTATAATAATAACTCCAAGGATCTAAAAAACTCAAAAGCCTTTCTCTGTGATACCCATTAAAAAGAAGTACAATCACAGGAGGAATAGAAAAAGCAACGATACCTAAAATATGTTTAAGGCTTGCACCACCAATAAACATTACAGTAATGGCTACAGACATAATTAAGAAAGATGTCCCATAATCAGGCTCAAGCAGTATTAATGCAGCCAAAACCCCCAGTAAAATCATTGCGGGCATAAACCCTCTAAGAAAGTCCGATAATTTTTCCGATTTTTTTTCTAAATAGTGTGCCAAATATACAATCGACGTAAATTTTGCCAATTCGCTAGGTTGAAAATTTATAAGTGGTAATTTTATCCATCTATGTGAACCATTTATAGCAGGAAAGAAAAAAACAACCATTAACAAAAATAAAGTTGCAAAATAAATTAATGGAAGTATTTTCCTATAAACTCTAAGTGGTAAATTGTATGCAATCATCATTAAAACTAAACCAATTACTATAGCCATAAACTGTCGTAAAACAAAATAGTATTCATATTTATGAAGCCTTTGAGCCTGCATAGCACCTACATTATAAATATAAAGACACCCTACAAACAATAAGAACAATATCATAAGAAAAAGAAATAATCTTTCGTCAAATATTGCATCAAAACTATTAACAGATCTCATAATCTCTCTGTTTTTCATAGGCTTTCCACAAGCTCCTTAAAATAATCTCCTCTATGTTCAAAGTTTTGAAATTCATCGAAACTAGCACATCCAGGAGATAGTAAAACGACATCACCTTGTTTCGCAATTTCAGCAGCTTTTTCCACTGCATGATATAAATTTTTTACTAAGATTTTATTTTTAATATCAGTTAATTGATCATAAATTTTTGCACCATCCTCACCAAAGCATATCACATACCTACAATTATTCTGAATTATTTCGATTAATTTTGAAAAATCACCACCCTTATCCTTACCCCCCAACAGTAAAACAACAGGATTTGTAATCCCTATTAATGCTGCAAATGTTGAGTCAACATTAGTGGCTTTAGAATCATTAATAAAAATTATTCCATTCTTTTTAGCAAAATATTCACACCTGTGAGGCAAACCTTTCAAGTTTTCAATAAGATAAGTACAATCCCCTTTTAAGTCTAAAAATATATTTGATAAAGACAAGGCAAAAGCTAAATTAACAACGTTATGATTACCTATTAATGGAAATTTATTTAAATCTACAAAGAAATTTCCAAACTCTAAAATATTACCTTTTTGCATTGGATATTGTTTTAATGATTCGTCTACTACAATTGTCTTATCAGTATCTTTCAAAACATCTACCACGGAAGAACCAACTATGAACTCTCCATCCTGTTTTAAAAGTTCTCTTAATCTAAGCTTTGAATTAATATAATTTTCCATAATACCATATCTATCTAAATGGTCCGGTGTTATATTTGTAATAATACCAGCATCCAAATATTCACCATTTCTCATTAAATCAATTTGAAAACTCGAAAATTCAACAACATAAACATCGTAGTCATTATTAATTGCTTCACCTATAGGAAAGCCTATATTCCCACAAGCAATACTTTTAATACCAGCTTTATTCATCAACTGTGCTGTCAAATAAGTGGTGGTAGATTTTCCATTACTTCCTGTAATTCCAATAATTTTTTTATCTCTTAAAAGATTAAACGCAAGCTCATATTCACTGACAATTTTCTTAGTGTTAATTTTTAATGATTTTGTATCAAAACCCGGACTAACAACAATAATATCAAAAATAGAATCATCAAAATTAACTAAATCTTCATAGTCAACTAATTTATCATCATAAATAACAATCTCATCAATCTGATAGTACGTCCTCAAAAGTTCCTCGGCACTTCGTCCACTTTTACCATACCCTAATATCGCAGCCTTCATATATCACCTTAGTTTTAATGTACTCAAAGCAAGTAATGCTAACAAAAACGATATTATCCAAAATCTCACTATTATTTTGGGTTCTGACCAACCTTTTAGCTCAAAATGATGATGTATAGGGGCCATCCTAAAAAGTCTTTTCCCTTTTGTAACTTTGAAAAACCCCACCTGCATGATAACAGATAATGTTTCTAAAACAAAAACACCCCCTACAATTGCTAAAACAATCTCTTGTTTCACGATAATAGCCACTGTTCCAAGTGCAGAGCCAATAGATAAGCTCCCCACATCTCCCATAAAAACTGATGCTGGGAAAGCATTAAACCATAGAAAACCAAGACCTGCTCCTACCATACTTCCGCAAAAAATGGCCAATTCACCTGAACCAACCACATAGGGAATGTGTAGATAGGAAGAAAATTTTATATGGCCAACCAAATAAGAAAAAAGAATAAATGTCCCAAAAGATATAACTGTAGGCATAATAGCAAGGCCATCAAGACCATCTGTAAGGTTAACAGCATTTGACGCCCCTACAATGATAAATACTGCAAAAATAATGTAAAAATAAGATAAATCGATTATAAGTTTTTTGAAGAAAGGAAAAACTAGTTTAGTAGAGTAACCTGATTTATCAACATAAATTATAAGAATAGCGGCGGTAATAGCAACCACTAATTGAGATAAAAACTTTGCTTTAGGTGTTAACCCTTCAGGATTTCTCTTAACAGTTTTAATATAATCATCGAAAAGACCTATAGCAGCTGTAAAAATAAACACATATATCACAATCCAAATATAATAATTGCGTAAATCAGCCCATAAAAGCGTTGAGATAACACAGCTTAATATAATCAAAATTCCACCCATTGTAGGGGTACCTTCTTTTTCTTTATGCCTTTTAGGTTCATAACCTTTGATTTTCTGGGAAATTTGCATATTCTTCAATTCTTTAATAATTTTTGGTCCAAGAATTATGGTTAGAATAAAAGCAGTAATTATTGCGTAAATCGTTCTAAAAGTAATGTATCTAAAAACATTGAATACAATAAAATGTTCACTTAATGGATATAAAAGATTATATAACATTTTTCTTACTACCTCTCTGTTTTAAATAATCAACCACTTCCTCAAATTTTCTGCTTCTTGATGCTTTAACAAGAAAAACTCCTTCTGGTATCTTTTCTAAGTATCTGTAAAGCAGAGCTTTATTTTTAAAAAATTTCAGATTTTTCTCAGAAATAAAACTTGAAAAGTATTCACCACAAAATAAAAAGTTTATTCCTGATTTCTTTTTTGCATAATCAACTAACTCTGAATAAAATTTATCTTCAAATTCACCAATCTCAGCCATCTCACCAATTATTGCATATTTTTCACTTTTAACTTCGTATTCATCAAGACTATCAATTGCAGCAATAATTGACTCAAAACTAGCATTATACGTATCATCGATAATTATATAATCATCAAATTTAACTATTTCCCCCCTCTTCTCTGCAGGTTTAAAAGACCTTATCCCTTCAAAAATATATTCGTATTCTATTTCTTCATTTAAAGCTATCCCTGCAGCAAGAACAGCATTCATTATAAAATGTTTAAAAAAATGTCTTAACTCAAAACAATAACGTCTCCCCTTAAATTCAAGCTCAAATTGATAGATATTCCCTATTTTACTAACACTTTTTAATACCACGTCAGAGTTTTCTTTAACGCCATAGGTAAAAAGTTTGACTGTACCCAAAGCTTTTTTATCAAGAAAAACCTCATCATCTTCATGTATCCATAACTCCTTTACAGTATTTGGAGAAATAATACTAAACTTTTCTCTTGCAATATTCTCTTTACTCTTAAAATTACCTATATGTGAAAAGCCTATCTTGGTAACAACTGCTACTTCAGGCCTCACATATTCTGCATAAGTTTTAATCTCCCCTTTAGTGTTCGTACCAAATTCAAAAATAGCATAATCAATTTCATCTTCCATGTTAGCACAAGAAATAGCAATCCCCAGTTCATTATTATAGTTTTTATAAGACATATGAGTCTGATACTGATTTGAAAATATTTTATATAACATGTTTTTAGTGCTTGTCTTCCCCATACTACCTGTAATAGCAATCTTTTTAGCTACACTCCTTTCTAACTTCCATTTTCCAATAGATTTAATCGCCTCAACACTGTCTTTTACAAGCACCTTATTAAATGGAGCTTCTTTATAAAAATATGGATTATCAAAAATAACTAAACTCGCACCATTTCTATAAGCTTCTTTATAAAAATTATTTCCATCGTTTTTAACCCCTTTTATTCCGACAAAAACATCTCCTTTTTTCACTTCTTTACTATTAATCACAAAGTTTCTATACTCCACAGATGTGGGTGCTATAAAATCAATCATATTTTTTATTGCCTCTTTTAACTTAAGCTCTTTCATACTCACCACAACACTTTAATATTTCTTCTTTATCATCAAAATGATACTTAATACCATTAATCAGCTGATAATCTTCATGCCCTTTCCCTGCAACCAGAATAATATCACCTGGTTTACTAATTTCTATTGACTTTCTAATAGCTTCTCTTCTATCAGGAATAACAAGTATTTTTCTTTTATCATTAATACCTTCAACTATATCATCTATTATTTTTTCCGGATCCTCACTTCTTGGATTATCATTTGTGATAATAACTACATCTGAATATTTCTCAGCCACACTACCCATTCTTGGCCTTTTTGTTCTATCTCGATCACCTCCACACCCAAATACAGTAATTATCCTCTCATTCTTAAAAGGTAAAAGACTCTCCAAAACATTTCTCAATGCATCATCTGTATGAGCATAATCCACAAAAAAATATCTTCCTTCCCAGGAAATTTTCTCAAGGCGTCCGGGTACATTCTCAAAGCTTTCTATGGCTTTTACCAATAACTCACTATCAATCCCAAAATGTGAGCAAACTGAAATTGCTGCCAGTATATTGTAAATATTATGCTTACCTACCAACATTGATTTAAAAGCCAATGTTTTACCAAACAGATTTACTGTAAATACCGAACCACTAAGGCTTGATTCATAGCTCTCTATGTGAACATCCGCTTTCTTATTTTCAATAGCATAACTAATATGATCAAACTGCTCATTTATTAACTTTTTACTGTGATCATCATCAAAATTGACTACAGAAACCCCTTTCAAATATTTTTCAGTAAAAAGCTTTCTTTTGGAAGCAAAATAACTTTCCAGATCCTGATGATAATCAAGATGATCACCACTTAAATTCGTAAAAACTGCATAATCGAATTTTAATCCGTAAATTCTATCCTGATCAAGAGCATGAGAAGATACTTCTGTAACAACGCATTTACAACCTCTATTCAATCCCATTCCAATATATTTATAAAAATCATAAGGATTCGGAGTAGTATTGTCTGCCTCAAATAACTCATCATCAACTTTGTAATTTACTGTCCCAATCCTTATTGTTTTCAAACCAACATAATTCAATATATGATCGATAAGATATAAAGTGGTCGTTTTACCATTTGTTCCTGTAATACCAATAACTTTAAACTCACAATTTGAAACAAAAAAGTTTTTACATATTAGAGATAAAGATTTCCTTCCATCTTCTACTACAATAGAATCAACACCTTCTATCTTTCTTTCAGTAATAAATAATTTGATTTTTTCTTCTTGACTCAACTTTTGCACATCTTTGTGGCTATCATAATAGGTCCCCTTATATGCAATAAAGGCTGAATCATCTTTTATATTACGACTATCAAAAGATATATCTCTTACTTCAATATCAAGTAGTTTTTTATTTTCACACTTAAAGCTGATACCTTTAAGCAGCTCTTTTACTTTCATTACTCACCTTATAAATTCTTATTTTTTCACCAGTTAACAACATAATTTGTTCAGCAATTTTTCTAAAAGTTAAAGCAGCTGTCGAACCCCCATAAATACTTTTTTTTGGACTATCATAAATCACTATCATTGCATACTTTGGATTATTATAAGGGAAAAAACCTGCAAAACTTGCCACATAATTTTTTGTTGAATACCTACCTGTAAACTTATCAAATTTTTGAGCAGTACCAGTTTTGCCAGCTATAGCCACATATTCACTATTTGCATTACTTCCTGTTCCATCAGTTACAACCAACCTTAAAAGGTACTGTAGCTTTTTTGCAACTTTCTCGTCAAAAACTCTTACACTGTCATAATCCACTTTTAAAAATTTATCTCCATCATAAATTTCTTTGATAAATGAAGGTTTTATATAATATCCACCATTAGCTACTGCAGCATAAAATCTAAGCATCTGCATAGGTGTAACGTAAATTTCTTGTCCTATAGAGATTGAATATTTTGAAAGCTTAGACCATTTCTTATAATTTCTCAAAATTCCTTGTTCTTCAAGAGCTCCAACAACCCTAATTTTTTTACCAAAACCAAGTTTTCTTAAATAATTATAGAAATGTAAATCATTCACTTTTTCCATTAGCTTTATAGTTCCAATATTGCTAGAATGAATCATAACTTCTTGAATCTTAATTTTACCATATCTATGTACATCATTAAATACATGACCATAAACTCTATATTTCCCATTCTCACAATCAATTATATCATTCATATCTACCTTATAATTACTCAATAAATATGAAAAAGTAACAGGCTTGAAAATTGAACCAGGTTCAAAAGTGTATTGAGTTGCATAATTCTTCCATTCAACCTTGTCGTATTTTTTAAATTCATTTGGATCAAAATCAGGTTTAGAAACAGACACTACTATTTCACCACTTTGAACATCAATCACTAAAACAATACCTCTTTTTGCTCTAAATTTCTCTAAATCTTGAATAAGTATAGCTTCGCTAAGTCTCTGTAATTTTGAATTAACTGTAAGTTTAATATATCGGTTATTTTGAATATCACTTTTATAATCACTATTCATTATAACTCTATTTCTACTATCTTTTAAAAAGGTAAACGAAATATCCTTCCCTCTCAAATAGTTCTCGTAAATACCTTCTATGCCGACTAACCCCTGATTATCTACGCCAGTAAAACCTATAAGTTGTGAAAAACTTGAACCGTAAGGATAAAATCTATGCTTTGTTATCACATAATTAATATTTTTCGAAATTGCACTAATTTTTTTAGCAGTATCTACCCTGATATTTCTGGCTAACCAATGGAAATTTCCACTGATTACCTTCTTTTTAATCCCATATTTTTTCAATTTTCTTTTAACATATCTTTCCTCTTTTTTACTCAAACCATAAACGAAAACTGAAGCTACATTATTCTCTTTTGTTAATAACACACCATTTGCATCAAAAATCTTACCCCTTTCCGTTTTTATCTTAATCTCTTTAAAGGATTGTTTTTTTACAATATTATCATAATAATGGTGTTTATACACCTGCAAATAAATTAAACGCACAACAATTACTCCACTTAATAACACTATGACAAAACTAACAAATCCAATCTTACCTCTTTCACTCAACATAAAAAACCCTGTTAAATTCTGGCAATTTCAAATTTAACTCTTTACTCTTATTTAACAAATTATCCGTACTTTTAATTTTTGATAACTTTCTTTCAAGGCTCTCAATTCTTATTTCTTTTTCTAAACTTTCTTTTTTTAATCGATTTATCTCATAACCAAGCTCTATGTTTTTTACTTTTACTGTAATAACAGCAAACACAAGACTTATCACAAATACCCCTATCAAATACTTTTTCAAAAAAATCTCTTCAAATGCTTTATATGTTAGTACTATAATTTTACTCATACCCTTTCAGCCACTCTCAATTTTGCACTTCTACTTAAAGAGTTTTCTCCAACCTCCTTAACAGAAGGAATTATTGGTTTTTTTGTTAAGATTTTGAATTCTTTTATTTTATCGCATCTACAAACCGGATATTCTGAGGGGCATACACAATCTTTTTCATAATATTGCAAATACTCCTTAACCAACCTGTCTTCTAAAGAGTGAAAAGAAATAAAAGCAACTCTACCACCTTTTAATACAATTTTTGGTAATTTTTTCATCAATCCTTCTATAGATCCCAATTCATTGTTAACAAAAATACGAAGTGCCATAAAAGTCTTTGTTGCTGGATGAATGCCGCTTTTATGAAATTTTTTAGGTATAGCATCTTTAACTATTTCAGCTAATTCTAAAGTTCTTGTAATTTTTTTTATTGCTCTCTTTTGAACTATTAAGCTAGCAATTCTTTTCGCAAACCTTTCTTCACCATATTTTTGAAAAATATTTTTTAAAGTTTCCTGTGAATACTCATTAATAATCTTTTCAGCAGTAATTGGATTATCTTTATCCATTCTCATATCTAGAGGACCATCTTTCCTAAAAGAAAATCCTCTTGATGCATCAAAAACATGATAAAATGAAATACCAAAGTCAGCATACAAACCATCCACGCCATCTATACCGAGATTTAACAACACATCATCAATATCAGCAAAATCACTTTTCACAACTATAACTCTGTTATCATTTTTAAATTTTTCTTGTAGTCTCAAAACAGCATCCTTATCTTTATCCAAAATTATAAGTTTTTTTGGTTTAACTATATTTAAAATACCTGAGGCGTGTCCACCTCCACCACCAGTACAATCCACAAAAATTTTCCCCTCAAAACCTTTAAAAAAATCAATCAACTCGTTGTATAAAACAGGCCTATGCATATCTATAACGTTATTTCCGGATAAATATCACCCATTTCATCCATAAGAGAGCTCATATCCACATCTTCAACTTCTTTCTCCCATATCTCTTTTGGCCAAATCTCTATTTTATTCATCATTCCCACAATTACGCATTCCCCATTCAAACCTATGTTTTCTCTCAAATGGGGTGGTATTAATATCCTACCTAGTTTATCAAGAACACAATCTTCAGCTGTGGAAAAAAGTTTTCTCATCAATTTAGAAGCTTGTTTATTTTTAGGAGGATTTTCTTCAAACTTTTCTTCTACTTTCACCCATTCTTTTAAAGGATACACCGCTAAGTACTTTCCTAGATTAACTAAAACTAAAGAATCATCATTATATTTTAATTTCAAAACATCTCGAAACTTCGCAGGAATACTAACTCTCCCTGAGTTGTTTATAGTATGAACCGATTTTCCTTTGAAGCTACTAGCAACCTTCATAACATTTTATTCCAATATATACCATTTCATAACAAATAATACACGACCTATACCATAACTGTCAAGGAAATTTCATGGAAAAAGTTTTTAGAGATTTCATTGAAGTTATATTTATATTTGTTATATTTTATATATGAATATCAAACTGCTTTACTACTTAATCTCCTTGATAATTTTTTTCCCTTCCTTTGTGTTATCTAAAGAATTAAAAATATATTATGCAGATTATAAGCCTTTTATATTTAGAGATTATACAGGTGAGTTACGCGGACTAGAGTATGATATTATTTCAAATTTTTGCAAAACAAATAACTTTAATTGCACATTCATAGAAACCACCTTTACAGGATTAATTAACGCCGTAAAATACGGTTATTGTGATTTATCCGTAGGAGCACTTTACAAAACAAAAGAAAGAGAAAAAATTGGACTATTTACAATCCCCTATTTAAAAACAGGATTAGTAGCCGTTGTACCATACAATTTTGAAGGTAACATCAATGAATTATATAATAAAAAAGTGGGAGTTAAAAGAAATGCAACCGGGCATAAGTTTGTGTTAGAACTTTCCAAAAAACACCCTTTTCTTGAAATAAATATTTATGACAGTACAATTAAGTCATTTAAAGCACTTGAATATAGGCACATAGACTGGCTTCTTAATGACTATTTTAATTCTCTTGACCTAATATATACTCATTTCAGGGGGAAGTTTAAAATTATATCAATAAAGAATAAACCTTTATTCTTTCAAAATGCAGAAATAGCATTTCTAATCCCTAAAAACAACAAAAGTTTAAAGAAATTATTAGATTTATATATTATAAAACTTAAAACCTCTAAGGA
This sequence comes from Deferribacter abyssi, assembly GCF_049472655.1. Classification (NCBI taxonomy): domain Bacteria; kingdom Pseudomonadati; phylum Deferribacterota; class Deferribacteres; order Deferribacterales; family Deferribacteraceae; genus Deferribacter; species Deferribacter abyssi. The sequence continues at coordinate 110,271 of NZ_JAQNCS010000005.1, read as the reverse complement.
ATTAGATAATTTAATTGACAAATGGTTCTACATAACAAAACCTGTATCATTATCAGACTACATAAGTATTATCATAATAATAACAGTATTAATTACAGCAATTATCTTCTTGGTATTATTATTCTTTATAACTATCAAAACAAACAAAAAACTCAGAGGTTACAACTCACTATTAAAGGCAATGATAGATATTCCATCCTTTTTAATCTTTACAGTAAACAAAAACAAAGAAATTAAATTTTGGAATAAAGGTGCTGAAATTATCACAGGATTTAGTAAGTCAGATATCAACCACTTAAAATCTTTTATTAGTAATGATATTGAATCTATTTTAGACTTTTGCATAAAACACTTAAAACCCAAAGAAGATAATATTATTAACATAAAAACAAAACATGGGGAAAAAATTGTGCTCTTTAACATTTACCCCATTTTCAATCCAGAAACACAATGTCTATTTTTTGGTCTAGATCTTACAGAAACAATTCAGTCAATAAACTCTAAACTACTCTATGAAAATTTATACTTTACTGTAGTGGAACACTCTCCAAACGGTATACTTATGGTTGATGATAAAACTGTTTTTTTAAATAAAACACTTCAAAATTGGTTAATGTATAACTCTAAAGTCATACACATAAATGAATTAAATCCTAAAATAAAAGATTTAATAGTTAGTTTTATGCAAAGTACAAATATGTCAGAATCGTTTTTAGATGAAGAAAATCTGATTGAAAATAAAATCCTGGATGTTCACTTAAAAAAAATTATGTTAACTAACAAAACTTGTCATGTAGCAATATTTTTAGATAATACACTAAAAATTAAACAGCAAAAAGTCATCAATGAAATCCAAAGAGATGAAATTGTTTCAAATATTGTAAATAGTGTTGTTCATGATATGAACAATATTCTTAGTGTAATTATTAATTATGCTTCTATTCTGGAAATAGACAACACTTTAAAAGAGAACCACAAAGATATTATAAAAAAGATCATTAAAGTATCTGAAGAATCCTCTATATTTTTAAAATCGTTATTAAATATTTCCAAAACCTCAAGCGAAAAAAAGCTAGTCTTTATTGACAATTTCTTATTAAGTAAGAGAGAGTTTTTTTCTCAAATAATAGGAAAAAACATTAAATTCAACATGGTGCTAAATGATAAAGGTGTGGCAATAGAGTTAAATGAAGAAAGATTTACTCAAACTTTACTAAATCTCATTTTAAACGCAAAAGATGCCATAGAAGATAATGGTGAAATCATACTAAAAAAATATTTAGAGAATGATAATCTTATCATTGAAATATCAGATACAGGTAAAGGTATTCCTGAAGAAATACAGAGAAAAATTTTTGAGCCCTTTTTCACTACAAAGGGTGAAAAAGGGACTGGTTTAGGGCTCTATGCAGTAAAAATTTTTATGAATGAAATTGGCAGAAAAATCACTTTTAAATCAAAACTAGGTTTAGGAACTACGTTTAGATTATCATTTCCTATCAAAAAATTATAGATAGAGGGTGTTATATAATTTCATTTTAGTAAAACACAACTAATTCTTCGCTAACCCTCAGAATGATTAAAAGGTTGTTACTCTGAAGGTGCAAAAATTGAAAGTCTATTATCTATCAGTAAGTTTAAATTTAACAATCTCATTGTGCAACAACCTCAAGACGTGTAGATGTGGATGCAAGCTCACTTTCACCTACACCTCCACTTACACGAAATTAAACTTTGAACCCTGAACTTTGAACATTGAACTTTTTGTATTTATCCAAATAACCTCTGGAAGTGATCATTTTGTCGTTTTTAAGATAAGTTTTAGTGTTACCTACAATAATGATAGTTGACATATCGACAAAATCGTATTCAAATTCACTAATACGCCAAATTTTAACTTCTTCATCTTCTCTTTCACAATTTCTTATCACTCCACAAATCAAATCTCCTCTCTCTTGATAAAACTTTTCCAATACAAATTTTAAATAATCTTTTCGTTTTTTACTTCTGGGGTTGTAAATGGCAGTAACAAAGTCTCCAAAATTGATTGCATCCACTCTTCTTTCTATTACCTTCCAGGGGGTTAAGAGATCTGAAAGGGATAAAAACACAATATCTTCACAAATGGGTGCACCAAGCTTCGCACTGGCTGCCATTGCAGCAGTTATCCCCGGTATAACCTCAATATTTTCAAAATCATCACTCATCTCAAAAACAAGAGAAGCCAAAGAATACAAAGATGCATCACCACCACAAACAAGAGAAACGGTATCACCCCTTTTCGCTCTATTTATGGCAAATTTTACTCTTTCCATTTCACCTTTCATAATATTTGTGAAAATTTCCTTCCCATTAATTAAATCTGTAATCAACTCCACATATCTTTTGTAGCCACAAATCAAATTACTTTTCTTTATTGCAAGAACACCTCTTTCACTTATCAAATCAATACCGCCTGGTCCTATACCTACCACAAACAGCTTACCCATTTATCAACCTCTCTTTCACAATGGCCACTGTGACCTTATCAAAAATGGTCTTTCTCAAAACAAGCTCCGGATTTCTTGCTGATAGTAGTGCAGAAGGCTCTGCCACACCTTTTATCCCCAGATATTTATTTGCACTACTCTCTTTAAAATTGTATAGATCGTTCTCATATAAATGTTTAGGTAGAAAACGGATATAACACCCAAGCTCCTCTGCAGCTTCTAATAATCCCTCCTCATTTATCTTATACCAGCAGGATGCTATAACCCTTAAATCACTCAAGTTTATATTGGCAAGCTTTGCCGCTTCTTTAATGGAATCTATCACTTTTTCTTTGGATACCCCTTTTCTACACCCCACACCTGCCACATAAATCTTATTAGCCTCACTGGCTGTTGTTATCACAGGCTCAGCTCCCGTTATGGAACTAACCAGAAAAGTGAGTTCATTTGCTCCACCCTCATGTCCTGATAACATGCTGATAGCAAACCTGCCAACCTCATCACAAACAACCACCGCAGGATCACTGAATTTATCTTTTAATAAACCATCTATCATCCTGGAAACAATCCCCTGTGCCATAACAGCCACGACTCCCTCATAATAACTAAAACAGTGTGCAAATACCTCTTTTAGAGAATCAAAAGATTTATCACCAAATTCAGGGAAGAATTTTTCAGGCACAAAAAAATCTGCTTTAAGTTGTAAACTAATCAACCTTCCAAGAATACACCCTTTTTTAGTTATCGCTATTACGGCTACCTTTTTTTCTGTATTCATGTTCAAAATCCTTATCATAAAGTCTTGAATATTGTTTAATCAAAGATTTATCCAAAACATTTCCCACAATTATTAAGGCATGCTTACGAATACCTTCTTTATCCATTTTGTCAGGCAAATTCTCTATCGTGCAATTTATTATTTTTTCATCATTCCAGCTTACCTTGTAGCATATGGCCACAGGTGTATCATTACTCCACCCTTTTTCCAAAAACTTATTTTTAATCTTTTCCACATTTTTAGCTGAAAGATAAAACACAAAAGTTCCACCGTGAGAAAGAAGCCTGTCAAGAGCTTCATTTTCCGGTACTCCAGTTCTTCCTTCCACTCTACTAATAACAATAGTCTGAGATATATCTGGTGCTGTTAATTCGACTTTCAACTTAGCCGCAGCAGCAAAAAGAGAAGTAACTCCGGGTACTACTTCATACGGTACCCCCAATTTATCAAGCTCTATCATTTGCTCGTAAGTAGCACCATATATGGATGGATCACCGGTATGCAAACGAACAACAATTTTACCGGTTTTAAAAGATTTATACATTTTATCCACAATTTCATCCAGATTCATGGATGAAGAGTCAAAAAACTCGGCATTAGCAGGGGCATATTTCAAAATCTCTTTATTCACAAGAGAACCTGCATAAATCACAACATCTACATGTTTCAATATATTATACCCCTTTAATGTAATCAGCTCTGCATCCCCCGGGCCTGCTCCGATGAAATATACCTTTTTATCTATCATTTTACCTCCAAATATAGTGCATGAAGATTCAAGGATTCTTGTTCAATTCTCTCCAAAGAAACCACTTCTACAATCTTCTCCGTATCCATCCCTACATCATTAACAACAAATACTCTAAATTTATCAATAAGATATATATTTTTCTTCAATATTTCCAAAGCGGAATTGCTGTTATCACAAAGGATGTAAAGGTTGTGATTAAAATTTAGGCAAAATGATATTTTCTCCTTCAACAATTCTAGGGTATCATTGTCTCTCCCATGTATAGAAAAAAACTCCATATTCTCATAGGATTTGCAAAGTTTTGCCATGGCTGCTTGCATACTGGATATCCCAGGCACTACCTCAGCAATACGTCCACTAAATTTTTTATATAAAATTTTTGCTAAGGAAAAAAAACCTGCATCACCAGACACTATTACACCAATAAGGTTTTCTACATCATTTTCTATAATTTTAACAGTATGTTCCACAACTTTTTTGGTAATAATATATTTTTTCTGTGGAAAAAAATCTTTAAACCTTTCAGGCCCTATAAGATAATCCATTTTTTCTACAGTTCTAACCGCCTTCAAAGTAAGATATTCCTTATTTCCACATCCGGCAGAAATGATATAAATATTTTTTTTAATCATAGAATTTCCCTACCAACCTACATTTCATATCAAAAAGTATCACATTCACTTTTGAAAACCCATAACGCTCTTTCACTTTTTTACTAACTTCTTCAGCTATTTTATCAAAACAGTACTTGTCACAAATCTCTTCCACAGTATTAAAATCGTCGTCTACATTTAAAACATTTTTTATATAACTATTTGCCTGAGGAGAATTTTTTGAATGAGTATTGAAATAACCCATGGCAAGTTTTGCAATTTTCCCTGGATGACCTGCTATACCAACTTTTTCAACCTGCCTCTCTCTTAAATAACTTAATGCATCCTCAAAATAATTGCTTACAATAACTGTCTCTATATCCATAAAAACTTTTAAACACTTTTCCCCAATATTTCCAGGCACCAACCAGATATCCTTTACTTTTGAGGCAAGCAAAACATCTATCTCGCATTTTATTGTCTGGATTAAAGCTTCTAAACTCATAGGTTTTACAATACCTGTAGTACCTATTATCGAAATCCCACCCACAATTCCCAGTCTGCTATTAAATGTCTTCTCTGCTATTTTGAGACCATCAGGTACTATGATGGTTACTTTTACCCCAACCCCTTCTGGTAAAAGAGGCTTCAAATTTTCTTCAATCATTCGCCTAGGTGCAGGGTTTATGGCAGCCTCTCCAACTTTTATCTGCAAACCCGGTTTAGTTGCCACCCCTACACCTTCTCCACCTTTTATCTGAACCACACCATCATCTTTAGTGAAATCCACCTTTGCAAATATTTCAATTCCATCCGTCACATCAGGATCATCCCCACTCCACTTCTTTACACCTACCATATCATTCTTCAAAATCAACGGAATTTCCAAAATTCTTTTATCAGGCAAAACAACATCCACCTTATCAGGAATCACACCTTTCAAAATTTTTATTAAAGCTCCTTTTGCTGCTGCTGTGGCAGCCGTGCCTGTTGTAATCCCAGTTTTCAACTTCTTTTCTTCAGACAATTTTTTAATAGCTCCTTTACTTCTTTAGAATCAGTAGGGGATTTACCTTTTGTAGAAATCGCAACTACAAAATCTTTCTCTTCAAACACTGCAGGCATGAAAAATGTTGAAAGTTCCTTATCATCACAGACATTTACAGGAATTCCTTTTTTTATAAAAAAATCAGCTGCCCTTTCATTAGTCTCTTTATCATTTGTACAAATAAAGGCAAAATCAAATTTTTCATCTATAACATTTTCATCAAATTTCGACCTAATCCAGTAAATCTTACCTTCATCACAGAGTTTTTTTAAACTATCATCAATCCTATCAGAAACAACCGTAATTGCAGGCATTGAGAGTGTAAGCAGAGATCTGATTTTTCTACTGGCCACCTTTCCCCCGCCCACAGAAACCACTTTTTTCCCAGTTAATTTAAACATCAACGGATACATACAAGCACATACCTACATATTTAATTCAGAATGCAACTTTTTCCATCAAATATACAGTAATTTGATGGCTTCATAAAATATTAAAGTCAATATTGCAGCGGAAAAATACAATTCAGTAGCATCTAAAATTTTAAAAGGAATTATTTTCTCATCTCCTCCTGCAATATTAGGCTTTTTAACGAGTTTTCCAAAATAACGTGTATCTCCACCTAAGGTTATGTTTAGAGCACCGGCAAATATGGAAATACCACACCCTGCATTTGGACTTGATAACGTATTCTTAAATTTTAAAAAAGTACCAAACGCCTCCTTACCCCTTTTAAAAAGTAATTCTGCCGATAAAATGAGTGGTACAATCTGCATTCTTGCCGGAATATAATTTAAGATATCATCTGCTTTTGCTGAAAATTTACCGAATTTTTCATACTTTTCATTTCTATATCCTACCATCGCATCAAGTGTATTGGCTACTCTATAAAATGCAATGCCATAAACTCCAAAAACAGCTGCATATATAATTGGAGCAAAAAAGGCATCATTAAAATTTTCACCAACAGATTCCACCACTGATTTTACTATCTTTTCCTCGTCCATCCCATCCACATCCCTGCTCACAATATATTTCAATCTCTTTTTTGCTTCTTCTACATCATGAAACAAGAGATAAAAAATTTCCATTGCATGATCTTTCATCCCCTTTATTGATAAAAATGAGTAAAAAACAAATGTCTTGAAAGAAAAAAGAAGAAACTGATTCCCTTTAAACATCTTTGAAAGCAAATATATCACTGACAAAACGGTTAATTGGGATGCAATGAAAAGAAAAACACCGCCAAAAACTTTATTTCCTACTTTATAAAAAATCTTTTCATAATATGAGATCATTTTTCCGATTAAAGCCACAGGGTGAAACCTGTTTGGTAATTCTCCGAAAATAATATCTATTAATACTGCTAAAGTTAAAGGTTCAATCATTTTTTATATTGTTCCATAGCGTTTCTTCTAATATTGATGCGAGCCTCTCAAGAGACTCCTCTTTCATCTCAAAATATGTTTTGGAAATTTCCACATTTTTGTTTAAAAGCTTAAAAAAGAACTTTATAAAATCTGCATTTTCAAAAATCCCATGCAGATAAGTGCCGATAACTCTATTTTCCCTATCATAAATAAGCAACCCATTTTCGATTAATAAATTTTCCACACGATCATCATGTATTATACTTCTACCATGGTGAATTTCATAACCCGAAATCTTCCCAGTGAAATAATCACCTGATGCTATATACTCTTTTCTTCTCAAAATCTTTTCTCTATCAAATAAAGTTTTCATATGCACGAATCCGAAACCATCCATATTCCCAGAATCTTCTACACCATCTTCATCAATAATCTCATCTCCCAACATCTGAAATCCACCACAAATCCCCATAATCAGTTTCTTCCCGTATAATGATTTTATCTTCTCAAAAAGCCCTTTTTCTTTTAAAAAGCTCATATCAAGGATACTATTTTTCGAGCCAGGAATTATGATGGCATCGAAGCTGTCAAGCTCATCAGGATCATCCGTATATTTCAACATTACGTTATCTACAATTTGTAAAGGTAAAAAATCAGTGAAATTTGATAAATATTTCAATTTTATGACACCAATCTTTATTTCGGCACTTTTCTTATCAACACTATTTTTCAACCCTTGAGAATCTTCATCCTCTAAACAATGCTCAAAATAAGGAATTACCCCTTTAATCGGTATGGGACAATATGATTTAAAAAGCTCAAATGCTGGCGCAAGAAGGGACAAATCTCCTCTAAATTTATTGATAATAAATCCTTTAACATAACTTTTATACTTTTCTTCAATTAAATCATAAGTACCTTTGAGAGAAGCAAAAACCCCTCCTCTATCAATGTCACCCACAATATAAACCTTTGCATCAGCAATCTCTGCCATTTTCATATTCACAATATCATATTTTTGAAGATTTATTTCAGCAGGTGAACCTGCCCCTTCAATGATTAAAAAGTCGTTTTCACTTTCCAATGATTCAAATGCTTCTTTTACAACCTGCAAATTCTCATTATGAAATTTGTAATAATCCCTATAAGAAACAGTTTTGTAAGGTTTACCTAATCTAATGATCTGAGACATTCCAATACCTGTTGGCTTCAAAAGGATAGGATTCATTCTAACATCAGGCAACATTTTACACGCTTCAGCCTGCAAAATTTGTGCTCTTCCCATTTCAAGCCCGTCAAAAGTTACTCCAGAATTGAGCGCCATATTTTGAGCTTTAAAAGGTGCTGTCTTGTACCCTTTATTTGTAAGCAGTCTGCAAAGCCCTGCGACCAAAACAGTTTTACCTACTCCAGAGCCTGTCCCTTGAATCATTATATGCTTCTTCTTACCCATTTAAAATCCTTTCAAAAACCTTGATAAAATAATCCATCTTTTTCTTTTCCTTTATCGATATGCGGATAAAAGTATTATTAAGTCCTCTGATATTTTTACAGTTTCTAACAAGAATTTTTTCCTTTAATAATTCATTGACAACATAATCGCTATCTTTTTCTAACAGTTTAATAAGTAAAAAATTTGTATCTGAAGGATAAACTTTGATACCATCAATCTGCATCAATCTCTCAAAAGATTTACATTTTATCTCATCTATCTGTTTAGCAATCTTTTTTGTATCTATCGACAAAAGCTTTACCCCTATCTGTTCTGAAATGGAGCTTATCCCCCACTCAAGATTATATCGCTCAATATTTTTAATTAACCTGGTGTTTTTAGAATACGCAAATCCCAATCGAATTCCTGCCATACCATAAATCTTTGAAAAAGACCTTAGAACTAACAAATTGTTATATTCCATGCCCAACAGAGTCATTTCATCTTCATTCATCAAAAAAGGAAGATAAGACTCATCTACCACAAACAAAGTATCAGGATACAAACTCACTACTTTAATTAGCTCATCTTTGCGAATAACTTTTCCTGTGGGATTGTTAGGATTACATATAAAAACTATTTCATATTTTGAAAAATCTATTTTCTCCCAATGTAATTCAAATTCATCCTCTTCTTTCTGATAATAAAAATTAACATCCAAGGAATAAATGGTAGCGTACTTTTCATAATCGATGTAAGTGGGTGGGAATATCAAGCATTTCCTGTTTTTATACAGAAAACAAATATTTTTTATTAACTCACTCGTTCCAACTCCTAAAACCACCTGGCTCAATGATATGCCATATCGCCTTGCCACTTCTTTTTTTAGTAAATATCCGTGAGAACTTGGAAGGAGCTTGAAAAATTTAAGATAGCTTTGAGCTTCCTTTAAAATAATTTCATCGATAAAAGGTGAAATATTACTACTTAAATCAATTATATCTTCAGGCTTACATCCTAATTTTTCTGCAAAAAGATACACATTTCCACCATGAGAAAAATCAAGCAATGAGCACTCCTGTTAAAAGTAAAACCGTTTCAATTACTTCACATGATGCTCCGATAATATCACCGGTTGCACCACCTATTTTTTTCAAGTGATAACTCTTCAGCAGAGTAAGCAATATAAAATAAACAGTGTTGAAGATAATGAAAAATCCAAATCCTCCAAAAATTGATAGAAAATAAATAATGTATGCTAAAGTGAAATCTTTTGTTTCTAACCTGCCAAAAAAGGTTTTTCCTGTACCATCATCTCTTAAATATTTTAAATCACGAATAAGATAAAGCATACTAATTCTTGAGTAGGCAAAAGGTAGTATGATAGCCATACTCTCTTTAATATTTTCAAAAGCATACAGTTTTGATATTAATATGAGTATTAAAGCAAGCACTCCCATCGTTCCAATTCTGCTATCTTTCATAATTTCAAGCATTACATCTTTGGAGCGTCCTGAAAAATAGGCATCAGCTGTATCAGCAACCCCATCCAGATGAAGTCCACCTGTGATAATCACACTAAATATCAGCATTAACAACGGAGTAATAGCGGTATCAAGTAAGCTTATTAAAAACACAAAAGAGCCAATCAAAAGACCAACAACAGGGAAAAAGCGCAAAGCTTCTTTTGCATCGAAATTATCACTTTTCAATCTTACAATTGTCAAAAAGGATATTGCATTTTTAAAACCAGTTAGCATTATCTTTCATAACCTCTCTCGTTATACATATGGAATCACCCTATCTTTTTAAAATCTGTTTTATTAAATTTGTGGAAAAATATTTTCTACAAACAAACCAAAATAACCCATTAACACATAAATAATATTCAAATCGGCACTCATTTTTACTACCTGTTACTCATCACTTGTTACTTGTCACTTAACACTTGTTTACTATTACACTTTGCCTTCACTTACCCCTGCCTCACTAAAAGTTGCCACCTCTTTTATAATTCTTGCTGCAGCATCAAGAATATGTATAGCAAGAACTGCTCCAGTCCCTTCACCTAATCTCATATTTAGTTGTAATAACGGTTTCAAACCTAAATAATCAAGCATTTTTATATGGCCAGGTTCCTCCGATTTATGCCCTGCAAACATATATTCTATTACGGTAGGACAAAGTTTGTAAGCAATTAGAGCACCGGCTGTAGATATAATACCATCGATTATAACAGGGATTTTGTGGTATGCTGCAGCAAGTATAACTCCTGCTATTGCCCCAATCTCAATACCGCCTACTTTTGAGAGCACATCTATCGGATCTTCTGGGTTCGGTTTGTTAAACTCAATACCCTTTTTTATTACTCCTATTTTCTTTTTTAACATTTCAGAAGGGATACCTGTACCTTTACCTGTCATTATCTCCACACTGTTTCCCGTTATCACAGATCCAATTGCTGAAGATGGAGTAGTGTTGCCAATACCCATATCGCCAGTTGCAACTAAGTTAAGCTTTTGTTCTTTAATTTCTTTAGATGCAATTTCAAAGCCAGCTAAAATTGATTGAATAGCTTCATCCCTTGTCATAGCAGGCTCTTTTGCAAAATTGTTTGTGCCATATTTTACTTTCTTCACAATAAACTTATTTTTTCCGGATAGTTCTTTTTCATCTATCTCACACTTAGACCCCACATCAGCCACAACCACAGCACAGTTGTTTTGTCTTGCAAGAACAGTTATTGTAGCAATGCCATTTACAAAAGCCTTGATCATCTCACAGGTAACCTGCTGTGGAAATGCACTTACCCCTTCCTCTACAACTCCATGGTCACCTGCCATTACAAATACAGCTCTTTTGTCCACTTCTGGTTTCATATTTGATGTTATAGCACAAAGCCTCTCAGAAATATCGTTCAACATCCCCATTGCCCTTGGCGGCATAATTAACTGTGAAGTTCTCTCTTTTGCTTTCTCGAAAGTTTCCTTATCAATCGGTTCGATTTTTGAAATAATTTCTTGTAGTGTCATTTCTCCTCCTTTATCTTTACTGGAATTCCTGATACCATCAAAAGACAACTGTTTGCAGCAGCTGCCACTTTTTGATTAATAACGCCTAAAAAATTTACATATTTTCTTGTTTCATAATTAACAGGCACAATTCCCAACCCTACTTCATTTGTAATTATTATTAAATTATAAGAAACTTTAGGCAGTAAGTTTGTTAATTCTTCAAAATAGCTATCAAGATCTTTCTTGTAGTACATTAAATTGTTAACCCAAGTTGTTATACAATCTAAAACAACTACATCATAATTTTTAATATTTTTAAGCACCCTTACAATCTCAACAGGCTCTTCAATTGTATAAAATCTGTTTTCCCTTTCTGCCCTATGTCTTTCAATCTTCTTCTTCATCTCCTCATCAAAGGGCTCTGCCGTGGCAAGATAAATCCTCTTCTCATGAGTCAATGCGAGCTTTATTGCATAAGAAGTTTTACCACTTTTGATACCACCTGTAATAAGAGTAACCATACTTTTCAAAAACCTCCAATAAATAGTTTAAGCTTCTAAGTAGCTTTTTAAAACCAAAGAGTTCTATGCTGAGGCCAATCTTTTTTTCTATGGCAAAATCGATAATATACAGTAGTAATTTTTTATCTAAGTGATAAAGCTCTAAATGATCAATTCCATTTTTAACTCCATGTAAATGGATATACTTAATTTTCTTCTCATACTTTTTGAGAATTTCAAAGGGGTTTTCACCATTTGTAAGTAAATGTCCAATATCTACACAGTAATTAACTTTAGTTTCAAACAAATCATCAAACACCTTACTGCTTTTAATATTTTCAACCAATACTGATGGAAATTTTTCCACTAAACATTCAATTTTTTGATAATCCCTTTCGTTCGAGTGCAAAAAGAAAAAAGAAGTTGGTAGTTTTGTAAGATTTGATACAAAGTTACTCATTATTTTATAATCTTTTTTTATATTTAAATCTCTATCGTAGGGAAGGTGAGGACAATATTTAATGTTCAACTTACTTAGCAGTAAGAGCTCGTTTTCAGCGACTTTATCATATATCCTTCTGCTTTCAAAATATAATAGCTCTATTTCATCAAAGAGATGCATTAGTCTTAACACGTTCATCACTCTTGTATCGTAATAAATAAATGAGGTTGTTGCCAAAATCGGTATTTCTTTCACAACATGTTTCTCACTTTCGTTTTTGGAAAAAAGGAGATAAAAGTTTCTACATTTTTTTCAAAATCTACTTTTGATAGCTGAGATGCAAATCTTTTATCAAGCAACGGTTTATCGATTAAAGGCTTCTGTAAAATAATTTTGTCATTTTCATCAATCAATGCAAAAAAATTTTCTAAATTTTTTTTGTGAAAATCTTTCCAGACAGTTATTCTCAACTCAAACGGTACACCATATTGTTTCAGCAATCTGTAAGTATCAGCAAAATACTCAAATTTTAAATTACATCTTGTAATATATTTTATCTCTTCATCCGAAAAACCCTTAACATCCACAGCTACGTAATCTAACAGTTTTTCTTTTAAGGCTATTTGTAATTTTTTCGAAGAAAAACCGTTTGTATCAATTTTTATTTCTATTCCATTACTTTTTAGCTCGTGTAAAAATTCAAAAATATTTGGGTGAGACAGCGGCTCTCCCCCCGTTATAGCCACATTTTTAACACCGTTTTTTTTTATAAATTCGAAAAATTGCTTCGTTTTGTCTATGTAAACGTAATTCTTTAATACAAGCTCTCTGTTATAACAGAATCTACAAAGCAGGTTGCAACCGTGTGTAAATACCACAGTTGCAACCCTACCAGGAAAATCATTCAATGAGATAGGCTCAAAATCTGCCACAATCACTGTTCAAATCCGTACTCAAACCTTTCTCCAAACTCTTCTTGCTTACCGTCGTTCCAATTTTGAACTGGTCTATGATACCCCACTACCCTTGAATAAACTTCACATTTTTCCCCTTTAACATTTTTAAGCTCATCTTCCAATTTAGCTATTTTTTCTAAAATCTCTTCCTTTTTCATAAAAACCTCCTATAATTTAGTTTGTTATCAATGACTTTAATTGCTCTATTTCATTCATTATTTCGTACCTTTTTTCCTCTATACACTTAGGACACTCAAAATGTCTTCCAGATATATATCCGTGCACGGGGCATACTGAGAAAGTTGGTGTAATTGTAAAATAAGGCAATCTAAACTGAGAAGCTATCCTTTTAACAAGCTGCTTCAAAGAGTCAGGCTCTTCAACAGATTCACCCAAGAAAAGATGAAATACCGTTCCACCTGTATAGAGAGTTTGTAATCTATCCTGATGTTTTAATGCTGCAAACATATCTAATTTACAGTTTACAGGTAGTTGTGTAGAGTTTGTATAATAAGGTTTCTCTTTGCCACTTGTGATGATATCTATAAAATTGCTTTTATCTATTTTAGCAAGACGATAACTTGTGCTTTCAGCTGGAGTTGCCTCTAAGTTGTAAAGCATATCATCTTCCATTTGAAATTCTGAAATCTTTTCATTGATGAAATTTAGCACCTTGATGGCAAACTCCACCCCTTCCTCATGAACAATATCTACACCAATAAAATTTAACAAAGATTCATTCATCCCTACAATTCCTATGGTATTAAAATGATTTTTCCAGTATTGGCCAAATCTCTCTTTTATTTCTGTGAGATAAAACTTAGCGTATGGATAAAGCCCTTTTTCTGTTAAATTTTCTAAAGTTTTTCTCTTAATTTTTAAACTTTCTCTTGCCAATTCAAGTAATACACTTAATCGCTTGAAGTAATCAGCCTCATCTGAGGCAAGGTATCCAATTCGTGGTAGATTTATGGTTACTACCCCAATGGAGCCTGTTAAAGGGTTTGCTCCAAATAAACCACCCCCTCTTTTTCTCAATTCCCTGTTATCAAGTCTAAGCCTACAACACATGCTTCTTGCATCGTCTGGACTCATATCGCTATTTACAAAATTTGCAAAATAAGGGATGCCATATTTTCCTGTCATTTTCATCAACTCTGTAACTATCTCGTTGTCCCAATCAAAATCCTTTGTGATATTATAAGTTGGAATAGGAAAAGTAAAAATTCTCCCTTTAGCATCCCCTTCACACATTACCTCGATAAATGCTTTGTTTATCATATCCATTTCTTTCTGAAATTCGGCATAAGTTTTATCTTTTAACTGTCCTCCTACTACCACAGCTTCATTTTTATAGATTGATGGTACTTTTAAATCAAAAGTTAAGTTGGTAAAAGGTGTTTGAAATCCTACCCTTGTAGGGATATTGAGGTTAAACACAAATTCCTGAATACATTGTTTTACATCTTTGTAATTTAGTTTATCATAATATACGAATGGAGCTAAGAGAGTATCAAAATTTGCAAATGCTTGAGCACCGGCAGCTTCCCCTTGTAATGTATAAAAAAAGTTTACAATCTGTCCAAGTACACTTCTAAAATGTTTAGGTGGTGCACTTTCAACTTTTCCTTCCACTCCTTTAAACCCTTTTAACAATAAATCTCTCAAGTCCCAACCACAACAATAAACCGAAAGTATCCCCAAATCATGAATATGGAAATCACCATTTTCGTGAGCTACTTTTATCTCTTCCGGATAAATTTTATTGAGCCAATATTTTGCAGTAATTGTGGATGAAATATAGTTGTTTAACCCCTGTAAAGAATATGTCGTATTGCTATTTTCTTTTACTCGCCAATCCACATTACCAATGTACTCATCTATTAGGTCAAAAGCATCATCTAAAGCATTTTTTAACTCACGCATATCTGATCTTTTTTTACGATACAAGATGTAAGCCTTTGCAGTTTTAGCATGGCCATTTTCAATTAATATTTTTTCTACTATATCCTGAATCTCTTCTACTGTTGCCACACCTATTTTGCCATACTTTTCTTCGACAACTTTTGCTACTTCGATAGCCAACCTGTTAGCTGTATTCCTATCTTCGCCACCTACTGCTTTGGCAGCTTTAAAAATGGCATTTGCAATTCTCTCATAGTCAAAGGGCACAACACGCCCATCACGCTTTACAACCTTTTCAATCACATTAACCTCCAACTAAAATTTCAAGGAGAAAAATAGGTTTTAGTAGATTATATAGATGATATTCATCCTACCCTCCGTAGGTTTTTTAGCAGGCCGGTCTCCTGGCTCGCCTTCATCCTACTCACCCGCCTTCCCACCTAACACCTAATTAGTTTTTAGGCGCTCGGCAGTGGCATAATGGGCTTTCGTCAGGCTCACAGTTGCGGGGGCAGCGCCGGACTTTCACCGGACTTCCCGTATCCTGCAATTAACATATTAGCACAAAATTTAAAATTTTGGAAGTAATATGATTTCTGGAGTCACAATATTTTTTACTAACATTAACAGTTATATGAATTTTTTGAATGAAAAACTGCTATATATCCATCCCGTGTTTTATAGCTTATGAAGATTTAAAGAAAAGGGGAAAACTCCCCTTCTAATATTCTATTTTATATGGCTAATAGGAAATTCTGGATATGCTTTTATTCCGTGTTCATATAAGTCGAGTCCTGTAAACTCCTCCTCTTCTGAAACTCTAAATTTTATCACTTTATTTATCAATTTAAAAAGAATAAAGCTTATTACAAAACCCCATATGAAAGCCACCACAACTCCTACAATTTGAGATAAAAATACCGGCTCCCATGCTCTTTGTTCAAAGTTATAATTACACAGTCCGGCTGCAATTGTTCCCCAAGCTCCGCAAACACCATGCACAGATATAGCTCCCACAGGGTCATCAATCTTGATTTTTTCAAAAAAGAGTACTGAGTATACAACAAGAATGCCAGAAACAACCCCTATTAAAATAGCAGCAAAGGGAGTTACATTTGCACAACCAGCTGTTATCCCAACAAGTCCAGATAAAACACCATTTAAAGCCATACCTGCATCAAACTTTTTATACATATTATACGTAACCACAAGCGCTGTAATAGAGCTAGCTGCAGGTGCTAATGTTGTATTAAGAGCAATTAACGGTAATGCAGCATCAGCAGCAGTTTCACTACCCACATTAAAACCATACCATCCAAACCAAAGAATAAAAACCCCAATAGTAGCAAGTGGTATGTTGTGTCCTGGAATCGCTCTGACTTTACCATCCGCTGAATATTTTCCAACTCTTGGTCCTAAAACAATGGCTCCAGCAAGAGCTGCCCAACCACCTATCGAGTGAACTACAGTAGAACCAGCAAAGTCTATAAATCCTAATTTTTCAAGCCATCCATTACCATGAAACAAACTCCCCCAAGCCCAGCCACCAAAAATAGGATAAACAATCGCCGACATAAGAAAACTAAAAATAAGATATGCTTTAAAATTTGCTCTTTCTGCAATTGCTCCAGAAACTATTGTTGCAGCTGTAGCACAAAACATTGCTTGAAACAAAAAAAATGCAAGTGTCCAATTGTCACCATAACCCCAGTTTAGTAGAAAAAAACCCTCTGTACCAATAAAGCCACCATAACTTTTGCCAAACATTAAAGCAAATCCAACAGCAAAAAATCCTAATACTCCCATTGAAAAATCCATCAGGTTTTTCATAATAATATTCACGGCATTTTTAGCTCTTGTAAAACCTGTTTCTACCATTGCAAACCCAAGCTGCATAAAAAAAACAAGAAACGCAGCTATTAAAGTCCACAACCAGTCAAGATTAATTTGCACCTGTTTAGCACTTATTGCATTATCCGCACTAAATAAAATACTGCTCGTGAGAATAAAAAATATTGATAAAAATATTTTTTTCATTGATACCTCCTATAAACACCTTTCATCAATCTCACCTGTTCTAATTCTCACACATCTTGAAACATCCATAATAAATATCTTTCCATCACCAATTTTCCCTGTACGAGCCGTCTGCATTATCTTTTCAACAACCTGTTCTTCCATATCGTCAGTAACCACTACTTCCACCACCACCTTTGGCACAAAATCCACCTCGTATTCTGCTCCTCTGTAAAGCTCAAAATGCCCCTTCTGTCTTCCAAAACCTTTGACC
The DNA here is from genome assembly GCF_049472655.1 of Deferribacter abyssi. Lineage (NCBI taxonomy): Bacteria > Pseudomonadati > Deferribacterota > Deferribacteres > Deferribacterales > Deferribacteraceae > Deferribacter > Deferribacter abyssi. The sequence continues at coordinate 92,703 of NZ_JAQNCS010000005.1, read as the reverse complement.
TCATAAATTGTCATCCCTTTAACACCAAGATTAACAAGAGCTTCTTTAACATCATCAAGTTTAAACGGTTTAATAACTGCTTTAACAAGTTTCATACGCCACCTCCTTAAAAATCAATATGCAATACACATGCCACAATTTTAAGATTCACTAAAACGATTTAACAACAAATAGTTAACGATCTTATTTATTACCATAGGCTATTTTTATTATTAGTTTTTTTAATAATATGTCTATTTTTTAATCTAATAATGGTGCTTTTTTATACATAGCTGACCATTTTTAAAATGTGTGATTTAAAACTGAAATATTTGAATTGTTTTTGAAAAAGTTTTTAATTAATCAAATTATTATCTTTACTTTTTCGTCAAAATTTTTTTCTAAAATTTCAAAAATGAAACGCCTATCAACCTCATCAACTATACGATCTCTTTTAAATTCCACCTTCAAAGAATCACCGAAATATCTCACTCTTATATCTGGAAACTTATCTCTTAACATATCCTCAGCAAGTTCAATCTTTCTTATATCCTCTACCGTGGCATTTTTTGTTTTAACTCTCGTAGCAATACATGATTGAGTATGAAATGAGAGTGTGTTCAAAACAGAATCTTTAATAACTTCAGAAACATATTCTTTCCCAAGCTCATTTTCCAACAACGGGGATTTAATATTAAACATCTCTATTGCTTTCATTCCAGGTCTATAATCAGCTAAATCATCGATATTCGAACCATCAAAAATAACATCAATCCCGAATTCCTTTTTTATTTTGACCAGTTCTCCCAAGATATTTTTTTTACAATAAAAACATTTATCCCTATCATCTGTAAAAAGCTCATTGGCAAGTTTTGCATAAAAAGGTTTCCATGCCACATTCAGCAGATCGGCTACTTTATAGGCAAAATTTATCTCATAAACAAACATATTAAAATTAACACAAGTTGCCGCTAGAACATTCTCTTTTCCTAAGTAATCTGTAGCCAATTTTAAAACCGCAGAACTATCGGCACCACCACTTAAGGCAACAATAGCAGTTTTAAAATTTTTAAAATATTCCTTTAGCTTATTATTCATTATCAATTACAATACAATAAATTCCGGTTTCTTCGCAAGCCTCTATTTTCTCTTTAAAACCACCGGCCTTTCCACTCTTTTTCGTAATAAGAAGATCTATTTTAAGCTCTTTAATCAGTGCCACATTAAAATCCTTTGAAAACGGTCCCTGCATGGCAATAATTTTATCATAATCAAATCCATATTTTCTCACTTCGTAGATGGAATTTTCAAAAGGTAAAACACGCACATAAGCTTTATCTTTTAAAAATGCAAAATCTTTCATCATTTTACTTCCAATTGTAAATAAAATTCTCCTAAAATCCTTTTCTTTTAAAAAAGTTATCACTTCTTCTCTGTTGCTAAAAAAAATAGCTTTTTCATAATCAACATTAATATCATCATCTCTAACATACGAAAGATACTCTATATTCAAATTCTTTGATACATTCAAAGCTGTTTCTGTTATCACTTTTGCGTAAGGATGCGTGGTATCAATAATTTTAGTAATTTTATTTTCTTTGATAAACTTCTCTAAACTTGCCTCATCAAATTTTATAAACAATACCTTATCTTTACCATATTTTTTTGAAAACTGCTCATATCCATATTCGGTTGCCACAGTTATAATGAAATTGTCACTTTCTAATGAATTTAAAAACCTATGAGTATCAGAAGTTCCACCTAAAATCAGTAATTTATCAAACATGATAGCATACTTTTATCAAAGCGTTGAATGCAGCAGCGGCAATACCGCTACCACCCTTTGTCCCAAAATTTGTAATGCAAGGAATCGGAGATTCTGCAAGCATTTTTTTAAATTCTGCAGCTTTTACAAACCCCACAGGCATACCGACCACAAATACAGCTTTATCATCTCTATCTTTGCTCATCTCAATTACTTTCAACAAAGCGGTAGGAGCATTGCCGATAACAAAAATTATATTTTCAAACCTATCAAAAGCATATTCCATTGAAATCTCAGCCTGAGTTTTATTAAGCTCCTTAGCCCTCCTAATAACTTCGTCATCAGAAATAAAGCAATAAGTTTTCAGTCCGCTAACTCTTAGATACTTTTCAGTAATACCTGATTTTACCATATTCACATCACAAATCACAGAAGGCTTTTTTCCCAAAATATCTTTAAAATCTTTTAACCATTCTTTTGAAAAATGTATCAATTTTGCAAACTCAAAGTCGCCAGAAGCATGTATAACTCTTTTTACTACCACTTTCTCTTCTTCACTAAAATTTGAAAGATCCACATTCTGTTCTATAATATCAAAACTCTCCTTCTCAATCATTTCCCCTTTTTTCATCCTTTTCTCCTGTACAAAATAGCTGTGGATAAATATCCCGCATTTTCAGGGACCTCATCAGTTAAAAGATCAAAAACCCTTTCACCATCCAAAGTACATCGCTCCACAAGATAAGCTTTTTCCACCATTTTATTTTCTCGTGCAAACTCGATTAAACTTTTCAATCTTTTATGCACTTTCATAACAATCACTGTGTCAAAAAGACTCAAAACTTTTCCCAGCATCCTCCCATCTTTCTCCATTTCAACAACGCAAAAAGACTCCCCTTTAATCACAATATTTTCATCTATCCTGTTTGCCGCTGCAATAAAAGAAGGGATGCCCGCTATTTTTTCAACTTTAATCTCTTTTTCTTTCAGCTTTTCATAAAGATAATTAAAAGTACTGTAAATGGATAAGTCACCGATTGTCACATAACATACTTTTTTGCCCTCATTCAAAAACTGCTCTATCTTTTCAGCCAATTCAGAATATCTTCTATCAAGAAGCTCTTTATCATTATTCATCGGAAAGAAATACATAAAAATCTTCTCATCACTTACATATTGCTTCACAATCTCCTTTGCAACACTTCTACCCGTTTTATCTGATTGTGGCACCACCACCAAATCGCATGATTTTAAAACATTTACCCCTTTGACACTGATGTATTCGGAATCTCCGGGCCCCAATCCTATGGCATAAATCCTTCTTTGCATTTGTTACACACCTCACCTTTTCGCCTCATTTCTTTTAAAAACCGGTTGGAATAACCTACTACTTCTCCAATAAGCATTATGGAGGGATAGCTTATTTTGAACCCACCCTTTAAAACATCACCCACTGTGGAAATTAAAATCTTCTCATCGGGATATTCAAGCTTTTCACCTATGGCAATAGGGGTAGTTTCTTTCAATCCGTTTTCAACAAGTTTTTTCAATATAATCAAAAAGTTTTTTACCCCCATATATACCACAATACTCATGTTTAAATCTACCAATGCCTTCCAGTTGTAAGCCTGCTCAAGCTCACCCTCTTTTTTATGTCCTGTGATAAAAATCACTCCAGATGAAACATCTCTTGCAGTAAGAGCAGTCTCAATTTTTGCTACCAGATGAGAAACAGTCGTTACTCCAGGAATGATCTCAATAGCAGCCTCACACCTCCTTGCCACATCAATCTCTTCAAGGCTTCTTGAATATATGGACGCATCACCACTTTTTATACGTAAAACGGTTTTATCTTCCATCAGATACTTTTCAATCAAACTATTAATCTGACATTGACTACAGCTCGGTTTATATGGAGTTTTACCCACAAAAATCTTTTTACAATTCAAATCTTGCAGAATCTTCTCATCCACAAGTCTATCATATAAAATCACATCAGCTTCTTTTAGCTTCTCTAACCCCTTTACCGTAATTAAATCTTTGCCTACTCCCGCTCCTTCAATTACCAATTTTCTCATTCATTACTCCATCTATAAAAAATTTGGTTTAACTGCAAAATGGCATCTATAGTGTGGCTGTTCCCCCTAGAAAAAAGGAGCTCATCCACTTCCACAAATTTGGATTTCAAACTTTTAAACTCCAACCTTTTTTCAGGTGCCACGGCCTTTTTATTCATAGGTCCAACTTGATATATGTATATATCTGGATTTAAAGCCAACACCTTCTCTAAAGAATACCTCACAAGTTTTCTATTAATTTTTACAAGATTGATACCACCTGCTTTCCTGATCACATCCGAGACAATATTCTTTTCACCTGCCACCATATATGGCACATACATAACTTCATAAACAACCTTCGGTATCTTTCTTAACTTTTTAACCTTCTTCAATTTTACTTTAAGGTCATCAACTAACCGTACCCCTTTTTGGGGCACATCCATCATCTTTGAAATTTCCAGAATTTTTTCAAAAATCTCTTCCACGGTTCTTGGATCATATCTATAAAATTTTGCATCTACTTTTGATTTGAGCAGCTTTGGAAAATATTTTTCATTAGAATAGACTATCAAATCAGGATTTAATGATGCAATAATCTCAATATTAGGTTTTATATGAGAACCAACTTTCCTCGCTTTTTTAAACTCTTTTATATGTCTCGTAACTCCGACTATACTGTCATCCAATCCGAGTTTTGAAAAGATATCAACAGCAGCCGGAGACAAAATGACAACTCTATCATAGGCAAAACTGTATTTACACAGCCAGAAAATAACCGTTAATATTATTAAAATCGACTTCAAAAATCTCATTCAAGACCTCCCTGGTTACTTCATCCATCTTCAAAAATTTGGCTATTTCACCTTTTTTCAAAAACACCACTCTATCGCAAACGCCCCTCACCTGATTTATGTCATGGACAGAACAAATTACTGTCTTGTCCAATTCATCAAGTAATCCCCTGATAGTTTTAATAAACTTGACATCAATCATTGAGAAAGGCTCATCGAGAACAACCACATTACTATCCTGATTAAAAACCCTTGCCAGCATTACTCTTCTCTTTTCCCCACCCGAAAGTTCTCTAAACTTTCTATTTCTCAAATCCGTCAATTCTAACTTTTCTAACCATTGCTCCGTTAGTTCATAATCTTTTTTGCCGTAATTCCCCCCTGTTTTCGGATATCTCCCAAATAAAACCGTCTCAAATACACTAAATCCGAAAATTATCTCTGAAAACTGAGGTAAATAGGAAATCGCTTTTGCAAGCCCCAAATTAGAATAATCTTTAATATTTTTACCGTTTATATCAATTTCACCTTCGTAATTATCATAAATACCTGAAATAAGATTAAAAAAAGTACTTTTACCCGCTCCGTTTTCACCAAGTAAAGCCACTTTTTCACCCTTTTTAATCTCCAAGTGCTTAATTTTAAGATAAAATTCATCTTGTACAAAATTCAAATTCTTAACTTCAATAATATTCATCTTTATCTACACTCATCTAGTACCAAACCCGCTTCAATTTATATTTGAGTAGAAATATGAAAAAAAGTCCGCCAAGAAATGAAGTCACCACCCCCACAGGCAATTCGGCACCTGAAGGGATAATTATCCTGCTAATTGTATCTGCAAAAAGCAGAAAATTTGCTCCAAACAGCGTGGAATACAAAATATTGGTTTTCATATCTCCACCGAAAATACCTCTTACGATATGAGGTACAATTAATCCCACAAAACCTATGATACCGCTAAAACTAACTGCCACTGCAGTCAACATGGCTGCAACTACAAAAAACTTTTTTCTCATCCTTTTCACATTTACCCCAAGGGAATTTGCCGTAAGATCGTCAAAAGCAAGAATATTCAATTTATAAGCACTTTTATAGCTCAAAAAGAAAAGAACAATCGTAACAAAAGCTAGAATAGTTATTTTAGAATATGTTACACCGTAAAAACCACCCATCAACCAAAAAACCACTGTACCTATAGAATCATTAAAATAGTATTTCAAAAAGCTGATAAATGAAGAACATATGATATTCAACACAATCCCTGCCAGAATAATTGTAGTAAAATGAAAAGATTTGTCACTGCTGCCCACCTTAAAAACAATCATTAAACCAAGGGTAGCAAAAAAGAGAGAAACAAAAGGGATAAAAAAATAGTTAAATCCTAACGTTATGGCTATAACTGCACCCAATGCTGCCGCCGATGAAATACCTGTGGTAAATCCGTCGGCAAGAGGATTTCTCAATAATAGTTGCAAAAGGGAACCGCTTTGCGCAAGCATGGCTCCCACCAAAAATGCCATTAAAACTCTCGGCAATCTTATATTTAACATTAAATTAAGATTCATATCATTAAGCTTAACAGCCCCATTTGTAAGGGCAAAAATAACAATTACAACTGTCAAAAACAGAGTAACCAATGTTCTTCTCATTTAAGAATAATTCCACCATCCCTTGCAGCATCTTTAAGATGCTCTACAAAAATTCTTGCAAAGGCATCATTAGAACCAAGCCCTTCAATAACAGGTATCACTTTATACCCTTCTCTCTGCAATATATTTTTCCAGGAATCAGGCTCGTCTCCTGCCATATCATTGCTGGCATGATCACCTGCCACCACCATAAAAGGCTTTAAAACCACCTTCTTTTTGCCACTCTGTCTCAATTTTTTAAGAACAATCTCCAGAGAAGGATATCCTTCAACAACCCCAATAAAAGTTTTCATATCAGGATACATCTCATTAAACATCTCTTCTGTTTCAATATATGCACCTGTGGAATAATATTCATTCCCATGCCCCATATACACAAGGGCGGCATCATACTTTCTTGCAAGCTCGATATCCGGTCTCAATGCTTTTACAACTTCTTTAATATCCTCATGATAATCATACTTATCACCATAAGTACCTAAAGCAGGTCTACCCACTACAATTTTATTAAAAGGTTTCCATCTCTCTTTAATTGTTTTAATGGAATTTAACCCTCTTGCATATTCAAGAACATCTGAAAACTCTTCTCCATGGAATATGTGTGTAGTTTGAATAACTATATTTTTATATCCTTCATCAGATAGTTGTCCCAATGTTGCCACAATTCCTTTTACATTTATGATTTCTGTAGGCACTCCCTGCTCAAGCCACTTTTTAGGATTTTTACTTCTTTCTTGCCATTTTTTTCTGATAATATTGGACGTAAAAGTTACTCTCAGTTCGGTATTTGGAAATTCTTCCCTTACCATGTCTAAGATATTGATAATAGACTTAAGTCCTGATGGATAAGTGGTGCCAAAACTTGCAATTACAATGGCTGTTTTGTTCTCTTTCTTTGCCATCATACCTGCCATACAAACTCCTGAAAAGAAAATTAATAACATAAAAAGCAAAAACTTTCTCATACAACTACCCCCTTATTAAATTTTTTACTATACTGTTTTCACTTAAGAAGTGAAAATGTGTATAACATGCAAGGGCATTACCCCTGTAAAATCCGTCAAAAGACCTCTCTTCCCCTGTCAGTTTGTAAACTTCAAACACAAAATCCTCTTTACTCTCTTTAATTCTGGAATAATGAAATTCATGCCCAACAAACTCTTCCCCTTGTTCAAAGTAATAGGTATCAATCATTGCTTTTACTTTTACGTAACCAAGGGATTGTCTTTTCTTTGTCATCTCCACAGTAAAATCAAACAGATTACACATTTCATAAAAACCGTCAGCCGTAAAAATCCCTTTTGATAAATACATCATCCCACCACACTCAGCTAAAATGGGAACACCTCTTTTTGCAAATAATCTAATAGCTTCTTTCACTTCTATACATTTTGCCAACTTTTTAGCAAAAAGTTCGGGATATCCACCGCCAATATAGATAAAATCCGGATTGTCAGGGACTTCGTTCTCTAAAGGTGAAAAAAACTTAATTTTAAATCCATTATTTTCCAAATAATCAAGATTGTCATGATAATAAAAATTAAAAGCTTCATCATAAGCAACATAGGCAACTTTCTTTTGCTTGTTATAGGTAAAATCATGAATATTAATTTGTTCAGGAATATAACTAATTTTATCAACTATCTTATCCACATTTGCATATTTAATGTATTCTTCCATAAGTTTTTCATAAAAATCTTTCTCCATCTCTATGGCAGTTTTTATACCAAGATGTCTCGATGCTATTTCTATCTCTTTTAGTTTAGGAACAGCACCTATTACTTCCACACCTGTATGATATTCGACAGCATTTCTAACCATTGATTCATGCTTTGTGGAACCTACTTTATTTAAAATAACGCCGACTACATTTATATCATCTACCAGTGAAATAAGTCCCTTTAATCTTGCTGCAACAGTATACGAAGATGATGAAACATCCAATATAAAAATTACAGGCAAACATAGTGTTTTACTTATGTCATATGTACTTCCGTAAAAACTTTTAAAATCCACACCATCATAAAAACCCATGACCCCTTCAACAATGGCCACGTTATTTTCAAGTAATTTTTTGGTAAAATTGTACTTCAGCTTTTCACGATTCATCAAAACCGTATCAAGATTATAAGCATAGTTTTTTGAAGCATACTTTAAATGCAACGTATCAATATAATCCGGTCCACATTTAAAAGGGATAACTTTTAATTGTTGATTGGAAAAAAATCTGGATAAAAATATGGAAAAACTACTTTTACCGGAACCACTTCTATCAGATGATATAACAACTGCTTTTTTATCCATCACTCTCCAGTCTCATAAATTGAGACCGGAGAGCCGCTAACAGGAAAGTTCAAGCGCTCCGGTCCCAATACCCGGGGACGCTCACACCCGACTATGGCCGGGTGAGGCACAGGTCTTCTGGCTCGCCTTCATCCTACTCGCCCGCCTTCCCACCAGCCCACGGACCGGCAGTGGCATAAAGGGCTTTCGTCCAGCTCACAGCTGCGGGTACAGCGCCGGATTTTCACCGGACTTCCCTTGTGCCTAAAAAAATCATAAAATAAAATGGTGGTTTTTGCAATTATTTTCTTGCAACTTAGAATTATTTTATTTATTTTCAACCCTATGCAAATAGAAGTGATAAATCTTGAAAAAAATTTTGGAAACACCAAAGCATTAAAAGGTGTTAGCTTCACTGTAAAACATAACTCCATCACAGCCTTACTTGGACCAAATGGAGCAGGTAAGACTACAGCAATAAACATTCTTACAGGATTGTTAAAGCAAGATAGAGGAGAGATATTCTACGATAAAACCCCTTTTACCCCTAAAAATAACAAAATCAAAAAATTGATTGGTATTGTTCCTCAGCACAACAATGTGGATAGAGACCTCACAGTGGTTGAAAACTGGCTAGTACACTCAATCCTTTATGGGATAAACAAGGAAAAAAGAATAAATAAAATAAACGAAATGCTTCATTTTACCGGGCTTTCTAAACATAAAGATAAAAAGGCAGGAAAGCTTTCAGGAGGGATGAAGCGGAGACTTGTAATTGGAAGAGCGCTCCTGCATGAACCAAAAATTCTGTTTCTTGATGAGCCGACTGTGGGATTAGATCCTGCCACGCGAAGGCATTTGTGGGATTTTATAAAAAGTATTAATATAAAACTAGGTTGCACCATTATTTTAACGACCCACTACATTGAAGAAGCCGAAACTTTATCAAACTATGTATATTTCATTGACAACGGTAAAATAATAAAAGAAGGTGAGCCTGAATCGTTGAAAAACGAAGTTGGAAAATACACCCTTGAAATCTTCAAAGATAACAAAACAGTGGAAGAGTATTTTAACAGTAAAAAAGAAGCTCTTGAAAGATTAAACAGTTTAAACGGCGTCTACTCTGCAAAAATTAGAGAAGTAAACCTTGAAGATGTATACTTAAAGCTAACCGGGAGAAAAATAAAAATATGATAAATGGGGTCATAGGAGTTTACTTAAGAGAACTTTTTATCTTAAAATCCAGATTTTGGAAAGTGATTCTTTCAAGCTCCATATCACCCCTTTTGTTCCTTCTAGCATTCGGTTTTGGTGTAGGCAAAAATTCTCAAATTGATGGTTATAATTATATCACTTTTTTAATACCCGGTCTTATTACAATGAGCTCTATGAACCAAGCTTATGGAATTTCTACAGAAATCAATATTTCAAGATTCTACTTTAAAGTATTTGATGAATATCTGCTTGCTCCAATCCCCAAATGGCAAATTGTTGCAGGTGAAACCTTATATGGCATTACAAAAGGATTAATCCCGACGGTGATAGTAATCATCTATGGGTTTGTAATTGGCGTGAATCTGAATATAAACATTCTGTTTATGATCTCAATTTTACTTCATCTCACTGCATTTTCCCTTTTAGGATTTATCGTAGCTTTAATTGTTAAGAACCATGGTGACCAATTTAGTGTAAATACCTTTGTAATCACTCCAATGATATTTCTCTCAGGTACATTTTACCCTGTGGATAAAATGCCTTTGTTTGTAAAATATATTGCTTATATCTTCCCTCTTACTTATTCCACAAAACTGATTAGAAGCTCACTTTTACAAGGCTCTATCAATATATCTAACTTATTATATGTGTTCCTAATTATATTAATATTAATTTATCTATCGAAAAAGATTATTCATCATATTGAAACCGTTTAAAAATAAATCTGGAGTTACTTAATTTTTACATTTCTAGCATATACTTATATTCCAAAAAACAACGCTTTATTGTAGCATGTCCATCTACCAATATTCCGTAATAAATAGAAAGAAAAACATGCTAGTTTTCAGGAGAATAAAAGTTTTACTCAAAATTAATTGCACTTTGGATACCATACTTGTATAATAAAATTTAAGAATAAATTTATAGCTACTAATTTGTATTAGCATAAAATATAACTATTCGTAGGAGGTAAAAAAATGAAAAAGCATTTGTTACTTTCAGTTTTCATTTTGATATTTTCAACAGTCTTATCATATGGGTATGATCCAGATTCTACCTGTGTAAAATGCCATTCGAACAAAAAATTATTAGAAAAACTTGGCTTTCCTCAAATGTATCTTGATCCAGCAGAGGTAGATAAAGAAGTTAACATGGACGGCGCTCCTACTTGTGTTGACTGTCACCTTGGTAACAACCAAACAATGGATAAAAATGAAGCCCATAAAGGTATGCCAAGACCATTTTATGCTGCAATCGGAAAAAAACACAAATATGAAGCAATAGGAAGAGAAGTAACAAATTATGATCCAATCCAACCAAAAGGTAAAAATAGAGCAAAACTTTTGCTTAGAAAACCTACCAAAGAAGCTAAACAAAAATATGGTATAAAAAAATTAATGCAATTATTTTATCACGATCACGATCCAAAAACTTTTGCTTATTCACCTAAAATTGCTAAAGAAACTTGTGGAAAATGCCATGAACAGGAATTTACTGACTATAATAAATCTGGAATGGGATTAAATAAATATCAGAGAGCTTTTACAAACTGGAGAAAAAACCCTCCTGGCCCACAAAACTGTGGTGTCTGGTGGGGTGATAACTTCAATAAAATAAAAAGTGAGTGCACAAAAGATTTTACCAAATTAATGAACGATGGTAAAAATAGAGGTTGTAATAAATGCCATGCTAGTTGTAACGACTGCCATTACGAAGGCTTTAAAAAATCAAAAACTAGACACCTCTTTACCAAAAAAGTTGAAAACTTAAGCTGTTACGGTAGCGGAAAAGGTACTATTTGTCATGCTGGGCCTATGGATCGAAGAAGGGGAGCTGGGTATATGCGTGAAGAATTTGCATTCCCATACGGAGAATTACCAGCTGATGTTCATTCTGAAAATAATATAAATTGTACAGATTGTCATCAAATGAAAAATCATAGTTTTGGACATTTGGCTTCAAATGATGCCAAAGAATCGTGTTCAAAATGCCACGCTGAAATTGTTGAGGCAGTAAAAACAAGCAACAACCATAAAAATGTTGACTGTTCATCCTGCCATATTCAAGAAGTAGGTGCTTATCAATTTACTTTCTGGGGTCCCGGTATTTCAGAAGGCCAATTCAATTACTTCGCAAAACATAAACAATACTATGGCGTAAGAAGCATGCCAACTTTAGTTAAACATCCAAGTACTGGAAAATGGATCCCTATCAAACCATACCCTATGGCCGTTATGAACATTAAAGGTAATGTAGAAAAAACTGGACTGATGGTCAGAAAAATCAATAAAACTATTGTTAAAGGTAAAACAGAAATTGGTGAACCTAAAGAATTTGTAATAGAAAGAAAACCTGATGAAGTTAATGATATGTATATAATAACAGGAATTTTTAAGGGATTAAAAAACAACGATAATATGCTTGCTTGGATTCAAATGGATAAAATGTCACATGCTATAGGTAAAGGGAGGAACTGCAACAGCTGTCACTCAAGCCATGAGCAAATTGCAACAAGTTGGTTTGCCTACACTGTAAAAACAGATGTTAAAAAACCTTTCTATGGCTCTTATGTTATCAAAGCTGGTAAAAATGGGCTAGAATTTAGCGATTTTAAATACAGCGAAATTATTCCTGTAAAAGGTAGACATATAGATGATTTTGCACCTTTTGTTTATGTAAAAAATGCTTGGGATGTAAAAGGAATAGATTTTTCAATACCTTTTGATGAACAAAAATATGAAAATACTCTCAATGAATATAATCTACTATATGCAAAAATTCACACATTAAAAATGAAATTCAAGAAAGATAAAACCAAAGTCTCTGAATTAGAGAAAATTAGAAAAATTCTTCCTCACAATATTGAAACGGCAAAAAAATTGTTAGAAACATTCAAATAAAAAGCGGGGGATTTCCCCGCTTTTTTATTTTCCTTGAAGCATAGCTTCAATATCTGAATCTACATCACCTATTGGTTTGATATCAAAGTTTTCCACAAGTACCTTAGCTACATTTGGTGAAAGGAACGCAGGAAGAACTGGTCCAAGTCTAATCCCTTTTACCCCAAGAGCAAGAAGAGCAAGAAGCACAGCCACAGCCTTCTGTTCATACCATGCAATATCGTACGAAATTGGTAAATCATTTATATCATCAAGTCCAAAAGCTTCTTTTAATTTCAGTGCAATATAAGCCAAAGAATAACTATCATTACACTGGCCCGCATCAAGAATTCTTGGAATACCATCAATATCACCGAGATCCAGCATATTATATCTGTACTTAGCACAACCAGCTGTCAAAATAACAGTATCTTGAGGCAATTTTTTAGCAACTTCAGTGTAATACTCACGCTTTTTAAGTCTACCATCACAACCTGCCATAACTATAAATCTCTTAATCTTACCAGATTTAACTGCTTCAATTACTTTATCAGCAACTTGCATTACCTGTTCATGAGCAAAACCAATTGTTATATATTTACCTTCTTTTGGCTTCAATCCACCAAGAGCTTTTGCTTTTTCAATTACAGGAGTGAAATCTTTAGGTTTTCCATCTATTCTGTTTGGAATGTGTGGCACACCAGGCCAACCCACAAGCCCTGTTGTGAAAAGTCTGTCAAAATAAGAATCCTTTGGAGGAACTATACAGTTTGTTGTAAAAAGAATAGCACCATTAAATTCAGGAAACTCATGAATTTGATTATACCAAGCTGTTCCAAAATTCCCTTTTAAATGTTTATATTTTTTAAACTCAGGATAAGCATGAGCTGGCAACATTTCACCATGAGTATAAATATTAACCCCAGTTCCTTCCGTTTGCTTAAGCAAATCTTCAAGGTCAAGCAAATCATGACCACTTACAAGAATAGCTGGACCTTCTTCAAGCCCTGTATACACTTTTGTAACTTCAGGGTTGCCGTATCTTGAAGTATTTGCTTTATCAAGCAACTCCATCGTCTTAACTGCTACATCACCTGCTTTCAAAACAAGATTGATAAGTTCATCAGCAGAGATATCTTTTCTCAACGTTTCAGCAAGAGCAAAATCTACGAACTCAAAAATCTCTTCGCTTTTGTGATTCAACACATAAGCATGATCTGCATAAGCAGCAATCCCTTTCAAACCATAAATGAGAAGTTCTTTTAAAGATCTAATATCTTCATTCTCCTCTGAAAGTACTCCTACTGCTGCCGCTTTAGCAAGCATCTCCTTTTTACCATCTACTTTGAATGAAGCTGCATCTGGCAAATTACCCTCAGGTTTAATTTGATCAATTAATTCATTTCTAACCTCAATAGATTGATTGATATAATCAACAAATCTTTGTGCATCAAAATTTACATTAGTTATTGTTGCAAAAAGAGCCTCTAATACAAATAAGTCTGCATTTTCATTTTTAATCCCTTTTTTTCTTCCCTCATTTAGAAGATAACCTAATCCTTTAGTTGAATAAATTAAAAGGTCTTGCAAAACAGCAACCTCATCATCCTTCCCGCAAACACCTCTTACAGTACAACCATGATTTTTCAAAGCTTCACTACATTGATAACAAAACATACTTTTACCTCCTTTTTTAGTTTTGATGATCTTATATAATCGGATTATATCACAATTTAATTGATTTGAGTCAAAAAAAGATAAAATTTATCCAGAATTAGAAAAAAAGCCGGAAACTCCCGGCTTTATAAATTATTTTATATAGAAAACTATATTATATTCTTGCTTAAGCTTATTTAACAAATCATCTAATAGTTTTTTTCTTTTGATAGTTAATAAATTTGCATAAGCACTGTTTTTATTGCCTATGCCGTTAGATTTCATAAATTTTTCCAGTTCTTTATCATCAATTTTTATTTGTTTGTTAATCTTTTCATCTATAAGATATAATAAGTAAAGTGTATCAGTATCAAGTTCTGGATGAGATTTCTTTAATTTCCTTAAATCTTCCTCTTTGTAAATCTCCTTTGCATATTTTAATAACACATATCTATTGATATAATATTCTGCCAACTTTCTTTTACCAGAATCAGACTTCAAATAATTCTTATATTTTCTCCCTGCAACTTCATCTACATATTTTTTCAAAATATCATCGGTAATCTTAAAACCATTAATTTCCGCCACTACCTGAGCAAATAAATTAACACTAAAAATTAAAAGAACTAAAGAAATATAAATAAACATTTTTTTCATTTTCACACCTTTATCAGTTAATCCTAAAATTAGGGAGAGCTTATGCCCTCCCTAATATTCTTACTTTATATCAGTTATTATTGGTGAAGGTAAACCAATTTTTATTGTTTTGTAAAGAGCAGAATTTTTATCTTTCAAATTAAGCTCTTTAGCCTTTCTCTTTTTGTAATCTTCGAATATTTTATGCTTACCAAATTTCTTACCAAGATATTTATCTCTATTGTTATACCTTTCAAGCCATCTTTCCCACTCAGCTTTAGTCAAAAATCCTTTCTTATACGCTTGCTCAACATTAGCCTTCACCATTTTCCAATAATTTGGAATAATTTTGTAAAGTGCAGGAACAGAATATTGCTCTTCTGTATAAAGTCCGTATAATCCACCAGGAAAATCATAGAGTTTGTACGGATAGAATTTAGTTGGGCTATCACTTTCGTAGATTTTCTTAGCTTCTTCTACACCATGCTCAGCACCCCAAGCAATCATCTCTTGTAAATTATGTTGCAGCTCCCAGATACCATGCCACTGAACATAGTCAGCACCTTGCATAGCTGCACCCATTCTAAATCTTCTACCTTCATGATGCCATGAATTGTACATAATTTCAGATGCAGTTGTATACCAACTAGCGTTTATTACAGTGTTAGAGAATTTTTTCATACTACCGTTAGCTGTTTTAGCCTTAAGAGGTTTTATTAAACCTTTCTTTTCATAAAGTTTTACCCAATAAACAAAAGCTCTTCTGATTTCGTTGTACTGAAGATTTACAAGGTCATATACAAGGAAGTAATCTTCCACAAAGTTTGGAGCGTGACATGCTTTACATGCAGTTTTCATTCTTTCCTGCTTATCTTTCCAACTACCAAGTTCTTCTTCAAACCAAATTGTTCTGTAACTCCATGGTGCTTGAGATTCCCAAGACAATCTTTCACTTACGTTGTGAGTACTTTTTAATCCATTAATAGCATCCATGTGACATGTTGTACATACAGGAAAATCTAACGGAGTATCACCTGTTTTCTTAGTGTTAAAATCCAAATTCAACTTACCCTGAGCCATTTTAGTGGTAAAAATATTACCATGCTTTGACTCAATATAAATCTCAATTTGTGGATGGTCAGGACCTAAATGACACTCACCACAAGTATACGGATTGTGTGCCTGAGCTAAATCAAATGTGTGTTTAGAGTGACAAACATCACACTCTCCCACACTACCATCTGGCCAAAATGCTGAAACATTATGACACTGTTCACACCCTTGTTTTGTTCCAATAATTGGCTCGAAAACGGCCCTATCAGCTGGAGCATAAAGCCAAAAAGGATACGCGTGCTTACTCTTCGTATTCTGCTCAACCTCTTCTTCATGACACTTTGCACAATCTTTTGGAGTAGGATGAGTTCCTACAAACTGTCCATAATGGTTGATAGCATCAAACTCACCCTGCTCAGCTTCGTGACAATCAAGACACCCAACACCATTTTTTGCATGTGCACTTTCTGCCCATTGATCATGAACTTTTGTGGCAACATTCATGTCTTGGTGACAAGTAATACATTTTGCACTTTCAGCGTCCACAGAAATACCTTTAATATCAAGGGCAAAAGCGCTAATGGAAAATAAAAAAAACAAACAAAAAACTATTGACTTACGCATACACACCTCCTGAAAATATTATATAAAGAATATACAACTGGCTTTATAAAAAAAATGTTAAAGTTCTCATTTAATTGTAAAATATTTAAACATAATTCTTTACATTTTTTACAACACCTTTACCACTTTTTACCCTTTTTTACTTCATTTAGAACATAATTTATAAAACATTAATTTGGAGGTGCCCATGAAAACAAAAATATTTATTTTAACTTTTTTACTTTTTACTGTTTCACTTGCTTTTAATGCTTACTCTGACCTTCATCCGGAAGATATGGGTGATTCTACCTGTTTAAATTGCCATACTGATGTAACTCCAGATGTGGTTAAACAGTGGAAAGAGAGTGCTCACGGACTTATCGATGTTGAATGTGGTGTCTGTCACGGCGATGAAAAAAACTTCAAAGCTAAACCTGCAGATGAAACCTGTATTGGCTGTCACTCTATTCAAGTTGAAAATAACATTGCTAAAGACAAATCATGCTCAAGTTGTCATATAGCTCACAGTTTTACAATTCATAAAATTCATCAGTATAAATAGGAGGTAAACCATGTCTTTAAGTAGAAGAGATTTTATTAAGTTATCAGTAGCTTCAGCTACAGCTGCATCTATAGGTATTTCATTACCAAAAAAGGCTGAATCAAAAGAAATTGTGGATAAATGGGTCAAAGGTACATGCCGGTTCTGTGGAACTGGTTGTGGAGTTTATGTTGGTGTTAAAAACGGTAAGGTAGTAGCAATAAAGGGAAATCCGGAAGCTAAGACAAACTTCGGTTTCCTTTGTGTTAAAGGTTTCTTAGCTTACAAATGTATGTACCATCCAGACAGACTTAAATATCCAATGATTAGGCAAAAAGATGGAAAATTCAAAAGAGTATCATGGGATGAAGCTCTTGACTATGTAACTAAAAAATTCAAATATTTCCATAGAAAATATGGTAAAGATTCTGTAGCTTATTATGGTTCTGGTCAATGTACTACAGAAGAAAGTTACACATTTAATAAACTCTGGAAAGGTGGTTTTAGAAGCAATATGGTAGAGGGAAACCCAAGGCTCTGTATGGCAAGTGCAGTGGGTGGATATATCACAACCTTTGGTTCTGATGAACCTGTCGGTAGTTATGCAGATATAGAAAGTGCTAAATGTATATTCCTTGTTGGATCAAATACCAGTGAATGTCATCCTATTATTTTTAGACGTATAATGAGACATAAATTTAGAAATCCTGATGTAAAAATCATAGTATGTGAACCAAGAAAAACTAATACAGCAAAAATTGCGGACCTTTGGCTACCAGTAGACCCTGGAACAGATCTCGCAGTATTCCACTCAATGGCAAGAGAAATTATTAAAAACAACTGGCATGACAAAAAATTCATAGATGCTCATACACGTATTACAGATGGTAAAAATGTCTACTCATTCGACAAATATGTTGAGTTTGTTGAACAGTTTAAACCTGAAGTTGTTGAAAAACTTACAAGATGTCCTGCTGAAAACATCAGAAAAGCTGCAAAGTGGTTTGCCACAAGTGGTGCCACAATGACTCTCTGGACAATGGGACTTAATCAAAGAACCAGAGGTGTTTGGGCAAATAATTTGATACACAATCTACATTTAATTACAGGT
Source organism: Deferribacter abyssi (assembly GCF_049472655.1). NCBI lineage: Bacteria > Pseudomonadati > Deferribacterota > Deferribacteres > Deferribacterales > Deferribacteraceae > Deferribacter > Deferribacter abyssi. The sequence goes on along the minus strand of NZ_JAQNCS010000005.1, from coordinate 74,476 downwards.
AATATTTGTAAACCTGGAGCAGATTCATTCTCCCTTACTGGTCAACCAAACGCTTGTGGTGGTGTTAGAGAAACCGGTTCTCTCTGTCACCTATTACCTGGAACTAAACCTGTCAAAAATAAAAAATGGCGTACTCATGTTGAAAAGGTTTGGGGTCTCAAACCAGGAACCATTGATCCAAAACCTGGGTTTCACACAATGAAAATGTTTGATTCTCTAGGTGGAGAAAATGATCCCAAAAAACCTATTAAAGCAATGCTAACATCCACTACAAACCCAGCTCAATCGTTACCAAACCTTAATAGATACATAAAAGGTATGAAAGATGCTTTTTTAGTTGTACTAGACATTTTTCCTACTAAAACAACACAGCTTGCAGATGTAGTTCTTCCTGCTGCGTTCCTTTATGAAAAAGGTGGTGTTTACGGATGTAGTGAAAGAAGAAGCCAGCTTACAGAGAAAGCAGTTAATCCTCCTGGGGAAGCAAAACCTGATATATGGATAGCAGCACAAATCGCAAAAAGAATGGGATTTGAGAAACTTATCCCATGGAATATGGATGATACAATGAAAGCAAATGAAATGGCGTGGACTGATTATATCACAGTTACAAAAGATAGTGACCATTCTCTATGGGGCGCAACCTACGATAGACTTAAAAAAGAAAAAGCTGGAATTCAATGGCCATGTCCATATCCAGGACATCCTGGTACTTATAAAAGATATGTTCGCGGTATAGATCCAATGTTTGAACATGAAGAATTCAAAAGATTTTTTGGTAAAAAGATACCAGATGACGCCAAAATTTACTTCTATATGGACAAAAAAGGTGAAGGAAGAGCAAATATCTGGCTAAGACCTTACAAAGGACCAGCTGAGGTGCCTGATGCAGAATATCCTTTCTATCTCACAACAGGTAGAGTTATTGCTCATTGGCATACAGGTACAATGACAATGAGAATACCTGAGATAGCAAGGAGCTATCCTTATGCTTACATTGAAATACACCCTGATGATGCTAGAAAATACAATATCTTCGAAGGTGACTTAGTTGAGGTAATCAGTAGAAGAGGAAAAGCAGTATTACCAGCCAGAATAACTAAAAACTCAATGCCTGGTATACTCTTTGTACCTTGGTTCGATCAGGAAATCAGTAGAATGATTAACTTTGTATGTAACGATGCCGTTGACCCTGGATCAAAAGAACCAGAGTTTAAAATTGCTGCAGTTAAAATCAGAAAATATTCCGGCTCAACAAAAATGAATGAAAAAGTAACAATCACTGATATCAACTCTAATTATTACTAAGCAAAAAGGGCTCCTATAGGAGCCCTTTTTCATCTATTAGGAGGTATTAAAATGCTCTATTGCGGATGTATTATTTTTGTTAAAGATAAACAGTTTAAGAAAGTGGAAGAAGTTGTATTAAAATACAAAGAAATAACAGTATATACAAAATCTGAAGATAATCAACTTTTGGTCGTCACAATTGAGGCCGAAACAGATAAACAAATAGAAAAACTTATTAATGAACTAAAACAATACGAATATATAATTGATATTTCACCTCATTACCTACATTTCGAAGAAGAGGTAGAAAGAATTTTGAAAACAGGAGAGAAACCTGATCTCACAGGTTTTTCTAAAAGCGAACGAAGAAAAGCTACCCATGAAAATTGACGATTTAAAAAATTTCCTAAACCGAAATCCGTTTAAAGGTTTTTTTAAAAAAAACAGGATGCGCCCACCAGGCGCACAAGAAGAATCTAAATTTATGGAATTATGTATTAGGTGTGCACGTTGTATTGAAGTATGCCCTTACGATTCTATTAAAAGAGCAGACGTTTTTGAGAGATTACAAATCGGTACACCTTATATTTTCGCTGAAGAAAAAGGCTGCTATCTCTGTATGAAATGTCCATCTGTTTGCCCAACTGGTGCTTTAGATAACGATATAACAAAACCTGAACAAGTAGAAATAGGGATTGCAATAATAAATCAAAAATCCTGTTTAAATTTCAAGTATTTTGCTGATGAAATAAAAGGTATAAGTGAAAATGCACTTCTATGTAGTATTTGCTATGATGTATGTCCACTTAGAGATACAGCAATAATTATGGAACAATTTATTTTACCTGTCATTACAGATTCTTGTACGGGCTGCGGCGTCTGTACAGAAAAATGCCCAACAACTCCAAAATCTATAAATATTATCCCAAAAGGAATGGAAGAAAAAGAATTAGCCGGATTTTACTATAGAAAACTAAAAATTAAAGCTCAAAGAAAATCTAAAAACCTAAAAGATACCTTACTAGAAAAAACAGAAAAAGAAGTAAGAAAAAAAGAAAGTATCTCATCTTTCGGTAAAAAACCTACCTTTGAATACAACTTCGACGTTCAGGAAACAATTGATGAGTGGGACGAACAAGAATGAAATACAAAATTACTAAATATAGACGATTAACCCAAACAATTGTTTTTATTATAATGTTTTTAACCCCTCTATTAAATATTGTGGGGATCAATTTTATAAAGGGAACTTTCTATTCTTTAGATGTAGGAGATATAGCTATAGCCGATCCACTGGCTATTTTTCAAGCTTTTCTAGTTTCAAAACTTTTTGTTCTTACCATGTTTATCTCTATCATAATTCCTATACTTTTGATGCTTATTCTAGGTAGAGTTTGGTGTAGTTGGATGTGCCCTTATCATTTTTTAGTTGAACTTTTATATTCTTTAAGAGCTAGACTTAAAATAAAAAACACATTAAAAAGTTTTAATAAAACCAATAAAGTTAATATTTTTAGGTTTACTTTTCTTATATGCGGACTTTTTATAACAGGTGTCGCTGGAATCCCCTTATTAAACCTAATATCCGCACCAGGTATCATCTCATCACAAGCTCTTGTTTTAATAAAATTTCATTATTTTACTTACGAGATTGTTTTTGTTATTTTCTTGTTAATCATTGAAGCTATACTAGGAAGCTTTTTTTGGTGTAGATATTTCTGTCCTACTGGATCTTTTTTATCTATATTTCGTACAAAAAAAGGGCTTCATATTAAAAAAATAAAAGAAGATTGCAGTAATTGTTTAAGATGTATTAAAAGTTGTCCTATGGGTATCAATCCTATGACCGAAGGGAGTAACTACCTTTGTCATAATTGCGGTAAATGCGTAGACGTATGTCCTGATAATAAAAAAGAAGACACATTAACATTTAGATTTTTCTAGATTTAATCTTGATTAGTAATCTTTAATTTACTAAAATATATCTTATGAAGAGAAAGATTTTGATTATAGATGATGATATTGAAATCCTTGAGATCTTAAAACTTTTTCTTGAAATAGAGGATTTCAAAGTTGTTACTGCTCAAAACGGAATTACAGGCTTTAATTTACTTCAGAATAACTGCTACGACTTAATTTTATTAGACTTAGGTTTACCAGATATTGACGGTGAACATATATGTAAAAAGATTAGAGAAAAATATGATACTCCTATAATCGTTTTAACAGCTAAAGAAACAGTATCGAATAAAGTTCTTTGTTTTGAATACGGTTGCGATGATTATATTACTAAACCGTTCGAAAAAATTGAATTATTAGCAAGAATAAAAGCAGTACTGAGAAGAACAAAAAATACAAATATTAATGATAAAGTAATTTCGTTCCCTCCATTTGAAATAAATTTAGAAGAAGGGTTATGCTACAAAAATGGAAAGCATATTGATTTAACTAAAAAAGAATTAGAGATTTTAAGTTTTCTAATAAGAAATGCAGGTAAAAACATAAAACGAGATGAAATAATAAAAGAAATTTGGGGTGATGATTCCCTATATCGCTGGTCTAGAACCCTTGATGTACATATTCAACATTTGAGACAAAAGATAGAAAAAAACCCAAAAAAACCATATTTTATCAAAACAGTTCCCGGTGTTGGTTATAAATTTGAATGTTAGCATAAACATAAAATGAAAATTACTATAAAAATTATTATTTTACTAAATATTGCAATATTGCTTATTTTAACCCCTTTTTATTTAATTTTATGGAACAATCAAAAACAACTAATCATGAAACAGGCAAAAATCCAGGCTAAAACACTATTCAACATGATACTGATCACAAGACAATGGGTTGCAGAAAATAGGGATAAAATTAAACCTGTTCCAGCAGTGGCAACAAAAGAGCTTTCAAAATATGCATTAATAATGTCTAATTTTAGATTTCATATTACTAGCGACAAATTGGTTAATCCAGAAAACAAGCCAGACGAATTTGAAAAATATGCTCTAAAACTCTTTAGAGAAGGGAAAAAAGAAGTTGAAAAGATTGAATTAGATGAAAAATACGGAAAAGTATATCGGTATATGGCCCCTCTTTATATTAATAAATCATGTATACAATGCCACCATTACCAAGGATACAAAATAGGTGAGCTACGTGGAGGAATATCCGTTTTTATCCCTTTGAAAGATATAATACATAATCTTAGGCAGCAACTTATTCTTTTCATTATTTCAGGAATAACAATGTATTTATTTCTTAATATTATGCTTATTGTATTATTAAAGAAAAGTGTCCTTAACCCATTGAAATCACTCGAATCAGCCACAAAAGAAATAGAAAAACGTAACTTCAACATCTATGTTGATTTAAAAACAAAAGATGAGTTTGAAGATCTTGCTAATGCATTCAACATGATGATAAAAGAGCTAAGAATACATGAAAGCGAGTTAAAAAACAAAATAAACCATGCAGTAGGCAAATATGCTATAGCTTTAGAAGAACTGAAAAAAACTAACGAAAATCTAAAAAAAATGAATCAATTCAAATCAGATATCATTGATTCATTAGCCCATGAAGTAAGAACCCCTCTTACAAAACTAATTTCCTGTACAGACATTATCCAAAGCAGTAATAACCGTACACAAATAGAAAGATGTTTAGAAATAATCCTAAGAAACTCCAGAATTTTAAAAGACCTTTTTGATAAAATTATCCTCTTAAACAAATTAGAATATTCAACTTACGATTTTACAGATGATGAAGTTGATATAAAAAATCTTATAGATTATGTTTTATCAAAATATAAACTCGAAATTGAAAATAAACATATAAAAATTATTCAAAATATAGATGTCAAAACCTTTTACTCAGATCATACATTGATGGAATTTCTTCTATCAAATCTCATATCTAATGCTATAAAATATAATAAAGATAACGGTTTAATAGAAATAGAAACAAAATTTAAGGACAACTATTTAGTTCTTTCAATAAAAGATACCGGCATAGGCATTCCTGAAAAAGAACTTGAAAATATTTTCAAAAGATTCTACAGAATATCAGACATAAAAAAACAATATCCTGGATTAGGACTCGGATTAAGTATAGTTAAAAGAATCGTAGATCACCTTGGAGGTGAACTATTTGTAAAATCGGAAGAAAATAAATATACTCACTTTATTATTAAGCTGCCTATAAAATAGTACCAAACTCTTTCGCAAGATATGAATCTAAAATTACTCTTGGAAATACAAAAAATACCGAATAAAAGATAATTTTTGCAAAATAACATCATTTATAGTTGCTCAAATACACAATAAGCCAATTTATATTGTGTATTGTCAATAAAAAAATATCGACATTTACCTTTTCGTAAAAGAAAATACTCGTTGACATATTGTGTTGTTTGTAATAAAACATAGTTATTAAAAAATTAAACTACTATTCAGGGGTTATTGATGGAATTTAAGTTTTTCAAATATGAAAAAAATAATGCAATTCTAAAAGTACGGTTTAATAATGATAAAAATATGAACGCCCTTACATGGGACTTCTTCGAAGAATTGCCACAAATTGTAAATATGGCCGAAAATGATCCTACAATTGCAGTAATTGTTTTTTACTCCACAGAAAAACACTTTTCAATAGGACTCGATATTTATAATTTTGCATCAACGTTTCCAGAACTAATGAACACTGACAACAAATCAAAAAGAGAAAAGCTTTACAACTTAATAAAAGAAATGCAACTTGGAATGAATTTGATGGAAAACGGTAAAAAAATATACATAGCTGCAATAAGCGGTTACTGTATAGGCGGAGCCCTTGATTTCATTGCTGCATGTGATTTGAGATTTGCTTCCAAAAATGCTATTTTCTCACTTCGTGAAACAAAATTAGGTATTATTGCAGATTTAGGAAGTCTTCAAAGACTTCCGTATATCATCGGCTTTGGAAATACAAAGTATCTTGCCTATACCGGCATGGATATAGATGCTACAAAAGCAAAAAATATACAGCTGTTAAATGAAGTATTTAATTCCAAAGAAGAATTGCTTGAAGAAGTTCTAAATATAGCAAAATCTATTGCTAATAATCCAATAGATGCAGTTTCAGGGTCCAAGAAATTCATAAACAACCTTAATAAAAGCATAATTGAAAGAGAGCTTGATACAGTTGCAACTCATAATTCAGCATTTTTAGATTTTCTTGACGTAAACAATAACTTACAAAAAATGTTGAAAAATAGGGGGTAAAGATGGGACGATTTAAAATAGAAAAAAAAGAGACTGTTGCATATATAATTATGGACAGCGGCGAAAATAAACAAGACTTAGAATTTGCTTCTCAACTTTTACAAGCATTAGAAGAAATTGAAAATGATATAAATGTAAAAGCGTTAATAATAACCTCAAGTGACGAAAAAAACTGGTCTCAAGGAGTTCATGTAGAATGGATACAAAAAAAATTTTTCTCAAAAAACTATAACTCTGTAAAAAAATTTTTATATACGATGAACAATGTATTTAAAAAAATAATCTTTTATCCTGTTCCTACTATTGCTGAGATTACAGGTCATGCATTTGGAAATGGCGCCCTTCTTTCATGTTGTTGTGATTTTAGATTTATGAGAAATGATAGAGGTTTTTTCTGTTTTCCTGAAGTAGATGTAAAAATTCCATTTTTACCTTCTATGATAGCTTTTGCAAAAAAGGCTATCCCCTATCAGAAGTTTCAAGAAATGGTTTTTACAGGTAAAAGATACACTGCAAAAGAACTTGAAGGAATGGGTGTTATTCATAAAGCTACAGATGACTTGGAACAACTAAAAACATTTTCTTTTGAATTTGCAAAATCCTTTAATAAAGCAAGAGGAATTTATGCTGAATTAAAAAGAAGAATGTTTGTGGATATAGAAACAGCCTTTGAAAAAGACAAAAAAGTTATTGAATCTTTAAATATTTTTGTACCATAAATGAGTAACACTGAAAATAAAACAGGTAAATAGAAATTGAAAATTTTGCATGTTTAAAAGGTTAGAGTTCTTAAAATAGTTTAGAATAAAGTAGAGAAGAATAAACAGTTAGGGTATTGCACAATAAGCAACTTTTCAACGTGTAACATCATAATAAACAATATATTGTTGTGCTCATGCTCACAATGTTAAGTCATCACAAAGAGCATAAGCAACTAAGCAATCTTATTATATTTAGCTGTATTCTGTGCAATATACTAAATCGATAGATTTTGAACCATTCCAATTTAATATATTTTCTTTCATCTTCACTTTAATAGCTATTTTATAAATAATTCAAAATTACCTTTATAAATGTATTCTTGTCTATCTACTACACGATAAGAAGGATTAATAAAACTATCGTCATGTTCTAAATTGTATTCATATTCAAAATCTATATATTTCACATCTGCAGGTATTTTTAATTCTATTTTTTTTATATTTGAAGATTTGAGTCTGTTTATATAAAAGTATCTATCAGAAATATTCTTAACTCTTACTCTCAATTTCAAATTACCCATAACATAGTTTCTGTTATTTTTTAACACAATCTCAATAGTCTTTATTCCATCAGTTTTTTTTACATTGTAATAAACTAAAAAATCATTATTCTTCTGAGAATAATCATAATTTCTGGTCAAGTTTTTATTACTTTTAAAGTTAAAGCTGACCATACAGCCAAATACTGAAATAGACAAAAGTATTAAAACTACTTTTTTCATTTTAATGCAAATATCTCCTTTTCACTATTATAAACTTCTTCAAAAATACTTTCTATTTCTTGTGCAGTTTCTTCATCTATATTTAAAAACTTTTCAATTTCTTTTATTTTATTCTCATCATAATAATTAGAAACATTTATCCCCTTTCTGCTAATAACATTATCAGCATAGTCTATCAAAATACAATAATCTTTATGTGCTGATTTTGTATAATCATGATGATGAAGTATCGTATCTTTATAAATTTCTGGTAGTTTCCAAATCTCTGCTAGCTTTGCCCCAACTTCAGAATGAGTAAGTGCAAAAAGCTCCTTCTCTTTTTTGTACAACGATTCATTACTGCCATAAATTTCACTTATCATTATCTCATAGTTTTCAATATACAAATTCATTATAATCACACCAATATCATGCAACATCCCCATTAAAAATGTTTCTTCGCTTACTTTTTTATTTATTTTTAAAGATACAATCCTAGCATAAATAGCCACAGCTACAGAATGCTCCCACACTTTATGAATAAGTAAACTTGCTTTAAAGTTTTCAAATAACACCTTTGTAGACAATGCCACTACTAAATTTTTTATATTATTTGCACCTAAAAAACTAAGAGCTTGAGTTAAATTTTGAATTTCATTCCTTGGAGAATAAAGAGCAGAATTTGCAAGGCGCAAAATAGATGCTGTAATATTCATATCTTTTGAAATTACCGACACTAACTCTGCAAAAGAAAAATCTGGTCTATTTAAAATATCCAACACTTTTTTTGCAGTCTGTGGCATAGTCGGTAAATCTTCAATCGTCTCTAACTTTTCCAATAACTCTCTACTCATTGTCCTTACTTCCCTTTACCTCCTTATCTTCCATTTCTTCATTAGTTACCACGGTTGTTTTTGGTTCATCTTCATTAACTTGTGATTTCTCAACTATCTCCCTTTCTTCTTCAACTTTATCTACAGCCTCTGACGCAGAAACAGTTTCTTCTTCTAAATCTTCAATATCTTCCCTCTTCCATTCATATTTTTCAGCTTTTATATTATCTATCAATTCATTAAGCTCATCAATTTTTGCATCAATATCTTTAATAATTTCATACTCTCCCATTAATTCTTCTTCTACCAAACCCCCTTCATCTAACAGCGCCACTACTTTTTTACCTAATAATTTCAATCTCTCATCTCTTTTTTTAATTAACGATGCTATTTCTATCTTTATCTTACTGATCTTCGTCAATTTTGTTACTTCTAATTTTCCTTTTTCAAAAGTTTCTTTTAACCACTCAAATGTTTTATCATTCTTCATAATATCCTCCTAATTTCCTAAAAACTTTATTTTAAATAAATACAATACTGCCAACATTCCAATATTCAAAAAAAATGAAACAAAAAATAAAACTTTCCAAAAAACAGTATTCTGTTTATCAGAAAATTTTGACAAATCTTTGATAAAAATATTAAATAATGAGTCTTTAATTCTAATCCATGGGCTTGACTCATAAGCCACATAGTCTATTGAAAGAAATTTACTGCTTAAAATACCATCTTTAACATCATTAAAAGATAATTTTTCAAGTAACAAACCATTCAACAGCTTTACATCAAAAATTTTTGGTTTTTTGATGTATTTGTATTCTGCGCCACAAGATTTGCAGACAGTTTTACCCTTTTCTTTAAAGTCAATAAAAGTATTACATGATTTACAAATAGCACGCATAATTTCCCCCTAGTTTAAGACCATCTTTTAAAGAGGTTAGTATCAATATCCATTATATCAAAAATTTTACCGATGATAAAGAGAATTAAGTCTTCTATTGTTTTAGGATTATGATAAAAAGCAGGAGAAGCAGGAATAGTAATTGCTCCATTTTTTGATAACTTTAATAAGTTTTCAAGATGGATACTGTTTAAAGGGGCTTCTCTAAAAACTATAATTAACCTTCTTCTCTCTTTTAAAGCTACATCACCACATCTTTCTACCAAGTTTGAACTTATCCCTCCAGCAATCCTTCCTACACATCCCATAGAAGCAGGAATAATAATATAATCTGTCACTTTAAACGAACCACTAGAAATAGGTGCAGCCATATTTTTATAATCATGTAAAACCACATTCCCTATATTAACCTCATAAGACCTTAAAAAATCATTAATATTAGAAATACCATTATTTTCATATACTATATTCTTTAATCCATCATCTGTAATAGTTAGGTGTATTTCAGTATCATTCATTCTTGAAAGATATTTCAAAAAATATCCTGCATAAATACTGCCACTTGCTCCTGTTATTCCAACAAATACTTTCCTCATCAAATCACCACTATATCTAAAAATGTAAAAAGAAAAATAGTAAGACTAATGTATGCATTTAAATTAAAAAATGCCATATTAAGTTTTGAAAGATCATGTGGCTTAATCAATATATGTTCATAAACCATAAATACACCACAAATAACCACACCAAATAAATATACAACTCCCAAATTAAAAAGATATTTTGCAGATAAAAAAAGAATAAAAGCTATTGAATGAAAAAACCTTGCAAGATAAATTGTTTTTGTCACCCCTAAGAATCTAGGAATTGAAAAAAGATTATGTTCTTTATCAAACTCTATATCTTGAATAGCATAAATAAGGTCAAAACCCGCAACCCAGAACATAACCCCTATTCCCAACCAAATTATCCTATAATCAATATTACCAGTGATTGCTACCCATGCTCCCATAGGAGCAAGTCCTAGGGCAATACCTAAAACAATATGACATAAAAATGTAAAACGCTTAGTATAAGAATATATTATAAAAATAACTATTGGTATAAGTGAAAGCTTAAAACATAAAGGATTCAATTTATATGTGGCAATTTCATAAATTATAAAAGCTATGAATATATAAAAAATAGCCTCCCATTTTTTTATTTTACCCGCTGGTATTTCTCTATTTGCAGTTCGTGGATTTTTCGCATCTATCTCTGCATCTGCAACTCTATTAAATCCCATTGCCACAGTTCTTGCTCCAAACATTGCCACAGCTATCCAAAATATCTTGTCCAAAGATGGTAAACCTTTTGCAGCAATGATTGCTCCAGTAAAAGCAAATGGTAGGGCAAAAATAGTATGCTCTATTTTTATCATTCTAAAAAAAGCCAACACCTTATCCAACTCTACTCCTCCAAAATACTTATAATGGCTTCAGCAAAATCATCAGAATCATTCAAACTATTTGTTCTAACAATATTTATCCCCTTCTCTCTAGCTTTTTTTATATATTGTTCATCGAGTTCAATCAAGGTTTCAATATGATCTGATACAAAAGAGAGCGGTACAACAATTACATTATCAATCCCTTTCTCAGGGAATTTCTCAATTACATCTTTTGTTTCTGGACCTAGCCACTTTATTGGACCAGTTCTGCTTTGAAATGCAAGTTCGTACCCTTTAATTTCTAGATTTTTCAAAACTATATCGATTTGTTCATGAATTTGTCTGACATAAACATCCCCTCTTTTCAAGGTGTACTCAGGCAAAGAATGGGCTGAAAATAAAACAAAGCACTCTTTTAAATCCTTTTTGAGTTCTTTCGCGGCATTTTTTATTCTTTTCTCAATACATTTGTTGTAATTTTCATTTTTATACCAGTACGGAATTATTTTAAAATTTCCATTTGGTGGTATAACATTTATTGCTGAGTAAAAACGCTTAAAACAAACTCCACTTGTTGTATAAGAATATTGAGGATACATTGTCATCACAAAAATTTTATCAAAATTTTTATATTGCAGAGTCTCAACTGTGTCCTCAATTAAAGGGCTATAATAGCACATCCCCACTTCCGTAAAAAGCTCTCGCTGATAATATTTTTTGTATTTATCTTTAACTTTTTTGAGCAAACCTTGTAAATGCTTTATCTGGGGAGAGCTTCCCCCCATTTTGATATAATCAGGCATTACTTTCTTACTTCTTGTTTTAGCGATAATTTTAGCAACAAAATTTTGTAGTTTACCTATTTTAAAATCTATTATGTCTCTATCAGAAAAAAGATTATAAAGAAATTCCTCTATACCTTTTAAAGAATCTGGTCCCCCCATATACATTACATAAAGTAAATCCATCAAATTTCACCTTTAATCACATCCACCAAGAACTTTACATTTTCAACAGGAGTAGTAGGCAAAATACCATGCCCTAAATTAAAAATATGCCCCTTAATTTTACGCCCTTCATTAATAATTTTTAAAATATTTTCCATTATAACATCCTTTTTTGCAAAAAGAATAGTCGGATCCATATTCCCCTGTAAAACAAATTTATCCTCTGTAAGCACAGAAAAATCTTCAAGGGTTATTGTCCAATCCACCCCTAAAGCATCACAGTTTAACTTCTTTAAAGATTTAAAAAATGTAGCTCCATTTTTCGCAAAATATATTGTTTTTGCCCCCTTTAAATTCTTTAAAATATAATCCACATATGGGAATATATACTTATCATAATCATAAGGAGTTACAACTCCAGCCCACGTATCAAACATCTGTACTATTTTACATCCATTATCTATTTGAGATTGTAGATATTTTAATGTACTAACCGATAATTTTTCCATCAAAATTTCGAAACCCTTCTCATCATTCCTCATAAAATTTTTAATATATTCAAAATTTTTAGAACCACCACCTTCAACCATGTAACATGCAAGTGTAAATGGTGCGCCAGAAAAACCGATTAATGGAACATTCAGTTTTTCCACTAATAACTTAACTGTTTCAATTACAAAGGGTAGATCTTTTTCAGGCTCTACAACTCTTAAACTTTCAGCATCTTCCTTAGTCCTTATCGGATTTGAGATTACAGGCGCAGGATTGAAATCAAGATCAATCCCCATGGGCTCAATAGGAACTAAGATATCAGAAAAAAGAATAGCCGCATCCATTCCAAAAGCTCTAATAGGCTGCAAAGTAACTTCACAAGCAAGCTCAGGAGTCTTGCATAACTCAAGAAAAGTTACCTTACCTCGAACTTCTCTATATTCTGCCATATACCTACCAGCTTGTCTCATCAACCATACTGGAGGTCTCTCCACTTTTTCGCCATTTAATGCTCTTAAAATCAAATCGTTAAACATCCTTCCTCCTAAACATTAATTTTTTTATAAATTACCAAATTATTTTAAATATCGCAATAAAATAAATTAATGGAACTCCCCCATTTTTCTAAATTTTGTTTTAATGAATTTATGGATGTCAAACTATGTATGAAACATAATTTAAACGAATTATCATATAGTTATAACATATTAATAATAAATAGACAACTTCATGGTTCGCGATCCTCGCAATACGATGACGAAGAAGGGAGCTATCATCGTATTGCGAGCAAAACCAAGCAATTTCAACACTATCAGAAAATCATTATCATAGCAAATAACTGTGCAATACCCTTAATTGTTTATCTTGGTCTTTTTATCAAAAAGATGCTAGCACTTATAATAGGGATCTATTTTGGTTCATATCCTGCTTCTTCAATTGCCTCTTTTAACTGTTCAATTGTAACTTTTTTATCATCATATTCTACTTCTACATTTTTATCTTCAAGACTAACAACTGCATTCAGCACACCTTCAAGAGACTTTAGTTCTTTTTCCACTGACATCTTACAATGATTACAGCTCATTCCTTCAATATCAATTACAATTCTTGCCATAATATTTTCCTCCTTTTATCTTTATGATAAAAATTCTTCAGTTAACTTAAAACTTAAACTCCCATTTTTTCAAACGCAAAGCATTAGTAACTACAGAAACAGAGCTAAATGCCATTGCAGCTCCAGCAATGATAGGACTTAAAAAACCTGCTGCTGCCACTGGAATACCAATGATATTGTAAATCAATGCCCAAAATAAGTTTTGCCTGATATTCCTCATTGTAGCCCTACTCAGCATCAATGCAGCAACAATTTTTCTCAAATCATCTGCTACAAGAGTAATATCAGCTGCTTCTATTGCAACATCTGTACCTGTTCCCATAGCAATTCCTACATCAGCAGTGGCAAGAGCAGGAGCATCATTTATCCCATCTCCTACCATCGCAACTATCTTACCCGCACTTTTTAGCTCATTTACCTTATCTGCTTTTTCATTAGGAAGAACCTCTGCAAATATATTATCAATATTAAGTTTCTTTGCTATGGCTTTTGCAGTAATCTCATTATCACCAGTGAGCATATAAACAGAAATACCCATATGTTGAAGTTTTTCAATTGTTTCTCTTGCATATTCTTTTTCACTATCTGCAACTGATACAATTCCTAAAAGCTTTTCATTCTCAGCTACATAAAAAGTAGTTTTCCCCTCACTATCAAGTTCTTCTTTAACTTTTTTAAGTTCAGAACAGTCTATTCCTATAGTTTGCATTAACTTTTCATTACCTACTAATACCTTTTTACCATCAATTTCTGCAGCGACACCTAAACCACTAAGTACTTCAAAATGGGTAGTATCTTTAAACCGCACATTATTACTTTCTGCTTTACCAACTATAGCCTGAGCTAGCGGGTGTTCACTCATTTTCTCAGCAGAAGCTGCCATCATAATAAGATACTCCTCATCTACTCCATCAGCACACACAACATCTGTTACCTCAAACTCCCCTTTTGTAAGGGTCCCAGTTTTATCAAAAACAATAGCATTTACTTTGTGAGCCAGTTCAAGATATTCACCGCCTTTGAAAAGAATACCTAATTGAGCTCCTTTACCTGTACCTACCATTATAGATGTAGGTGTAGCAAGTCCAAGTGCACATGGACAAGCTATAACCATAACAGCTGTAAAATTTATGAGAGCTTTTGTAAAATTACCTGCATCTAACCAAAAATACCATATAAGAAATGTAAAAATGGCTATAGCTATAACTGCTGGTACAAAATATGCTGAAACTACATCTGCAAACCTTTGAATAGGAGCTTTTGAAGATTGAGCCTCTTCCACAATCTTTATTATTTGAGACAAAAAAGTATCCTTACCTGTTTTAGTTACTTTTAATTTCAAATAACCATTTTTATTGATCGTTGCACCAATTACTTCATCCCCAACTTTTTTCTCTACAGGAACACTTTCACCCGTCATCATAGATTCATCCACAAAGGATGCACCTTCAACTACTTCACCATCAAGAGGAATTTTTTCTCCAGGTTTAACAATCACAATTTCTCCGACTTTAACATCATCCACTGAAATCTCAATTTCCTCTCCATCCCTCACTACCCTTGCATTTGCAGGTTTCAATTCCATTAGCTTTTTAATTGCTTCAGAAGTGCGACCTTTTGCCACTGTTTCAAGATATTTACCCAAAAGAATCAGTGTTATCAAAATAGCAGAAGTTTCAAAATAAAGATCTCCTCCCCTAAATACATTAACAACACTGAAGATATAAGCCGCACTAGTACCCAACGCTACAAGCACATCCATATTGGCTGATTTATCTTTAAGACTTAAATATGAACCTTTGTAAAACTGTAAACCAGGGTAAAATTGTACCACCGAGGCAAGTACCAATTGCAGATACGAGTTAATCAAAAAAGACAAACTTTCTATTTTGAAAAAATGAACAAACATCCCTATCAATAAAGGAAGGGAAAAAAGTGTAGAAATAATAAGCATTTTTCTTTTTGAAGCAATCTCATCCTCTTTAGAAAAAGATTCTAAAGAATCTTTTCTTATTTCAGCATCATATCCAACCTTTCTAATTACATCTATTATTTCAGACTCATCTATAATTGTACTTATAAAACTCACTTTACCTTTTTCTGTAGCTAGATTGATAACAACATCTACAACTCCTTCTGTTTTTTTAAGCTTTTTCTCAATTCTATTTGCACAGGTAGCACATGTCATACCAATTATATCAAGTTCTACTTCTGACAGGGGCACACTATAACCTGTATCTTCAATAACTTTTATCACATCAGCTATATTTAACTTTTGAGGATCAAATTTAACTTTTGCCCTTTCCATGCTTAAATTAACATTTGCAAAAACAACCCCTTCTTTTTTATTTAATTTTTTCTCAATCCTACTAGCGCATGCAGCACACGTCATACCTGAAACAGGCAAAATTATCTCTCTCATAGACATCTCCTACTCATACCATGTATTAGTATTATAATCCTAAAACTTAGGATATCAAGTCTTTAAATTTACTACTTGACAAATTAACCCAAAAACACTACCTTACATTTGAACAATTGAGCAAACATAAAGAGGAAATAATGAAAGAAATTATCAGCGAAAAAGATATTGAAGCACTTTCCGGACTTTTTAAAGTCTTAGGTGATCAAACAAGGATTAAAATATTGAGCGTTTTAAAGGATAATGAACTCTGTGTTAATGAAATTTCAGAAAAATTGAATCTCTCAGTATCTGCCATATCTCATCAGCTAAATACTCTAAAAATAGCAAAGCTTGTTAAAAGTCGTAGAGAAGGGAAAAATATATACTATTCTTTAGATGATGATCACGTCAATATTCTTTTTAAAAATGCGTTAGAACATATTAAACATAGGTAGGTTGAATATGAAAAAGTATTTTTTAAAAGGGCTTGATTGTCCCGCATGTGCAGCAAAAATTGAAAACGGTCTAAAATCAGCTCTTTCTGATGAATCAATATCAGTTAATTTCACCAACAAAACAGTCAGCATTAAAAGTGAACAATATAAGGATGCAAAAACAATTATAAAAAAATTGGACCCAGATGTTGAATTAATCGACCTATCAAAAAAGGATACACATACAGACGATCTTATCAACAATAAATTTGAACTTGTAAAAATTTTAATTTCTTTAATATTATTTACAATATCTCTTTTTTACAAAACAAAATTAGCATCTTATCCTCTTTTGGAGTATTCCGCATTTTTATTTCCTTACTTCTTAATAGGTTATCCCGTAATATTTAAGGCAGCTAAAAACATTAGGAACAGACAACTCTTTGATGAAAATTTCTTAATTTTAATAGCAACACTCGGAGCAATTGCTATAAAAGAACTACCTGAAGCAGTTGCAGTAATGCTATTTTACAATGTGGGGGAATATCTCCAAAATCTAGCAGTCGGTAAATCAAAAAAATCTATAACTAGTCTGCTTAATTTAAAACCTGATACAGTAACTATTATTAAAAATAACTCATATATTACAGTGATTCCAGAAGAAGTTAAAATAGGAGATTTAATAGTTGTAAAACCAGGAGAAAAGATACCTCTTGATGGAGTTGTAGTAGAAGGGAGTAGTTCTTTAAACACTTCAGCAATTACAGGCGAATTTGTCCCAAAAATGGTAAAGACAGGAGATGAAATACTATCAGGGATGATAAACGAAAGCGGACTTTTAAAAATAAAAGTAACAAGAGAATATAAAGATTCAACTATAGCAAAAATTTTAGAACTAGTAGAAGAAGCATCTAGTAAAAAATCAAAAACTGAACAGTTTATCACCAAGTTTGCGAGATATTATACACCATTTGTGGTTTATACTGCAATCTTTATAGCATTCATACCACCAACGATACTGCCAAATCAAACCTATGCAAGTTGGATTTACCGAGCATTAATACTTCTCGTAATTTCATGCCCATGTGCATTAGTTATCTCAATCCCACTATCATATTTTTCAGGAATAGGAAAATCTGCTAAAAACGGTATACTTGTAAAAGGTAGCAATTACTTAGAAGCATTAACAGATGCAAAAGTAGTAGCATTTGATAAAACCGGCACACTTACAAAAGGAGTCTTTAGAATAAATAAAATCATTACTAAAAACGGAGCATCTGAAGATGAGCTTTTAGAGTATGCTGCCTATGCTGAAATAAATTCTAATCATCCTGTGGCAGAAGTTATTATTAAATCATTTGGTAAACAGATAGATAAATCAAAAATTGAATCATTCGAAGAAATCAAAGGTTATGGACTTGAAACTGTCATAGACGGCAAAACAGTTTTGGTGGGTAACGATGGACTGATGCATATTAAAAGGATACCACATGATGATTGTGATGTAGAGCATTCAGTGGTTTATGTAGCTGTAGATGGGAAGTTTTTAGGTTATATCCTTATCGATGATGAAATAAAAGAAGAATCTATACAGCTTGTAAATAGACTCAAACAAATAGGTGTAAACAGAGTCATAATGCTTACTGGAGATAATTTTAATGCTGCGAAAAAAATAGCTGATAAACTTAATATAAATGAATTTTATGCAGGTCTACTCCCTCAGGATAAAGTAAACAAATTAAAAGAAATAAAAGAAAAACTTCCTGAAAATGAAAGAGTAGTTTTTACAGGTGATGGCATTAATGATGCCCCTGTTATCGCTTCAAGTGATATAGGTATCGCAATGGGAGGCTTAGGTTCAGACGCGGCTATAGAAGCTGCTGACATTGTAATTATGGATGACAACCCCTTATCAATTCCTAAAGCTATTAAAATAGCAAAATATACCAAGAAAATTGCAAAGCAAAATATTATATTTTCACTGAGCGTAAAAGGTATTTTCATAACCTTAGGGATTTTTGGTATCGCTACAATGTGGGAAGCGGTTTTTGCAGATGTGGGAGTAGCTCTAGTTGCAATACTAAATTCATTAAGAATTTTTACATATAAAACTTAATTGCAAAACACAAAAATTAATTTTACAATAAGTGTTTTAATAGATTATCGAGACTAAACGGTTTAGAAATTACAGGTACCGATATTGTTCCACTTCTAAACTCTTCAACCCCATAACCTGTCATCAATACAATGGGGAATTGTACACCTTCTTTTTTTAAATTATTGACCAACTCAACCCCACTCATTTCAGGCATGGTAATATCTGAAATCACAAGATCTATATCATTTTTATTAGCTAAAATATAATCTTTAGCTTTCAATGGATTATCAAAAACTTCTACTTTTTTACAAAATCTAGATAACATTGCCCCTACAGAGTGGGCTAAGTCTTTATTATCATCTATTACTACAACGTGCTTATCTCTTAATAAATTTATCTTTTCGTTTGTATTCATTAATTCTTGTTTATTCTCCATATTCATCTCAAATAAAGGCAAATAAATTATAAATTTCGTATACTCACCTTTCTTCGTATCCACTATTATATAGCCATTATTTCTTTTAATAAAACCATAAATGGAAGCAAGGCCAAGCCCTGTCCCTTTTCCCCTTGGTTTTGTGGTAAAAAACGGCTCAAAAATTTTATCCACTATACTTTCATCAATACCAGTACCATTGTCTTCGATAATTATTTCAGCATATTTACCTTTGTTTATTGTAAAAAAACCATATGATCTTTCATCATGAAAATTTTTTTTATCTATCGTTATCTTAATATACTTATGATCCCTCTTCACATGCTCTAATGCATAAACAGAATTATTTATCATATTTAAAAACATTTGATCTAAATGTACTGGATCAACTTTTAAAATTACCTCTTTAGTTTTCCTATCCAAAATAAGCTCAATATCTTCTCTTATAAGCCTTCTGTACATATCAATTGAGTCTACTAGATATTTAGATACATTAATCACTACTGGTTGATGTGAATCTTGTCTGCTGAAAGCCAACAGTTGAGATATAAGTGATGATGCCTTATCCACAGCTTCCATCATCTTATTAAAAATTTTCTTATCATATTCTCTATCTACTTTCATTTGATAAACCTGCAAATACGAAGATATTACTGTTAAAATATTATTGAAGTCATGAGCTATTCCACCAGCAAGCTGCCCAAGTGTCTCAAACTTCTGCTGAGCTATCATTTTATCTTTAATTTTCTTATACTCAGTAATATCAATACCAAATTTTACATATACATCTTTCCCCTTAAAATTTGTCTTTGATATTATAGAACTTTCAGTATATCTTGAACCATCAGTTTTTACATTTTCTATTTCCCCACTCCAAAATCCATTCTCATCAAGTTGTTGCCTAATTTCATCAGAATGCTTGTTAAAAAATATACATTGTTTTCCTACCTCATGACCATTATATAATAGAAAATGCTTATTTGCATATATTATCCTCCCATCAACATCCATCACAGAAATAAGTACAGGAGATTGTTCTATTAAATAACCAAAAAACTTTAACTCTTCTTCCCTTTCAAGTTTATCTGTTATATCTCTTAAAATTATAAAAATTCTATCTTCATTATCCATTCGAAAAGATATTGCTGAACTTTCAAAAATTAATTTATCTCCACTTTTATTCTTAAAAAATGTAATATAATTAGTTAATTTCCCCGATTCTTTAAAATTAGCCAGGAATTTATCTTTTTCTACTTTACTATAGTATAATTCATTAAGATTCATTTCTCTTATTTCATCCTCTTTAAACCCAAAAGTATTTTCTACATTACCATAAACCTCAATAACATCCCCACCAAAATTTGTGATAAAAATAATATCATATGTATACTCTAAAACCATTTTATAAAGCATTAAAACTTGCTTATGTCTTTTTTGAAAATAGCTATATATTAAAAAACCTGAAGCAGAAATTATTAATATAAAAATAAATGTATATACAAATTTTTTATTCAAATGAATTTGATCATCAGGAGCATTCAGAATAAAACTATCATTTGGAAGTTTTTTTATATCAATATTAAAATTCTTTAGTAAGTTAAAATCAAAAACCCACCTGCCCAATTCATCACTTGAAACCAATGGAAGTTCTTTTATATCTTTCCCTTCTAAAAGCTTTAAGACATAATCACCTACTATTTCACCTTTTTTACTACAACTTAATACTTTACCTCCTATTACACTTCCTGTTTCTAAAGATTCACTGTAAAAGGTATATAAAGGTATCCTTGCTTTATTAAACAAGAATTTATTTATACCTTTTACAAACCGTATTTCACTATTATTTTTCGATGCGCTCATAACTATGGCAGCAACATCACTTTTCCCTTTAAACCTTTCAACCAATTCGTTTAAACTAACACCATCCAATAATTCTATATCAACATTTTTAAAATTATTATTTTTTATAAATTCAGATATTTCAGCCTCTAAAAAACCATGAAACATTTCAAAATAAGAATCACCTATAAAAACTATTTTTTTAATATTGGGTTGCAACTTTATGATTTCCTTAACCAAACCATCATAGTCATATTTTTCATAAATTCCTGTAGTAAGATTATCAAGAACAATCTTATCTTTAAAGTTTAACATATTTACAAATACAATAGGAATATCATTAAATAAACTATCCCTTAAAGAATATACAAAATTAAGAGCATCATTTTCAATAGTTACAATAACATCAGGAACATCATCTGAGTATTTCACAAAAAAACTTCTTCTAATTGTATCAAAATAATAAAAATCAATATTTATTCTAGAGCTATCGATAAACTCTGTAACTACCCTTACTTCTGTTCTCAAATCAGCAAGTGTCTTACCTATAGCCTCATAAACATTATGAGTTCTCCCATATTCTTCGTCATGAGAGTGAACGACCAAAACAAGATTGTCTTGAAAAGCAAAAGCACTAGAGTTAATTAACGTTAAATGTAACAAGACTAAAAAAAATATTGTTTTTTTTAAAATATAATTATTGTTCAAATTTTCCATAAACTGTACATTATAAAATTTTTAATAAATATTCCAGAAAAAATTGTTGACAATATCAAAAGTTAGATATATCTAACTTTTGATATTGGAGGTAATAATGCACAAAAAAGAATACAAAGTGTTACTGGTAGGTAACCCAAATGTGGGTAAAAGCGCCCTTTTTTACAATATTACCAAAAAATATGCCTCCGTATCAAACTATCCAGGCACAACTGTATCAATATTTAAAGGTAAAACAAAAATAGGAAATCATCATGAAATTGAAATTATTGATACACCAGGTTTTTATAACTTTTTGACTATCACAGAAGAAGAAAAAGTAACAAAAGAAATTATTTTAAAAAAAGAATATGACTGTATCCTTCATGTTGTAGATGCTAAAAATATAGTTAGAATGCTCCCTTTAACCTTTCAATTATTAGAAGCAGGTATTCCTACAATGCTTGTTTTAAATATGTACGATGAACTTGAATGTAAAGGGATGGAAATCAATATTTCACATCTAGAACACGACCTTGGAATACCTGTAGTAAAAACTGCAGCTATTAAAAACAAAGGTACGGATAATCTTATATCAAGGCTTGTAAGTGTTTTAGAAGGGAGATATAGTTTTCAACCTGTAGGAATAAATTATGGTAACAACATTGAGTCTTTTATAAAAAGTATTGCTTCACTTTTAAAAAAAGAGTACCCTATCTCTAAGAGGTCTATCGCTCTTCTATTACTGCAAAAAGATGCAGACACCATCGAATTAGTAAAAAATGAGAATGAATACTCTGAAATTATGAAACTCATTAACTCTCTACCAGAGGATTTGAACATAGAAATATCATCAAAAAGATTACATTTATCTCAAGAATTATGTAGTGAACATTTTTACTCAAATGGTAAGACAAAAGGTGTTGCAATAAAGCAACTTATTGATAAAATAACATTACATCCTGTGGCT
This sequence comes from Deferribacter abyssi, assembly GCF_049472655.1. NCBI lineage: Bacteria > Pseudomonadati > Deferribacterota > Deferribacteres > Deferribacterales > Deferribacteraceae > Deferribacter > Deferribacter abyssi. The sequence continues at coordinate 51,873 of NZ_JAQNCS010000005.1, read as the reverse complement.
GGTTTTCTAGCTGTTTTACTAATATTATATTTTGGTTTTTATAAATTTGTAGGGCAGTTCGGAGCAGGTACTCTCGTAGATTTCATTGAAACAAAAATTTTTGAAGAAAGTATTAATCCATATATCAATAATCTTTTTCACAAACTATTAGGCTCCACAATTTTTTTCAATCTATTTGCTGGAGATTACGGTATAATAACTTTAGGCTTAAGATATGCTATCGCTATCGTTTTACCTGTTGTTTCTACTTTCTTTTTCATGTTTTCACTGTTAGAGGACTCAGGATACCTGGTTAGGCTCTCAATTATTCTTGATAAATCACTAAAAAAAATTGGGTTAAGCGGACGTTCTGTAATCCCTCTAATTTTAGGGCTTGGTTGTGGCACAATGGCAACCGTTGTCACTAGAACTCTTGAGACAAAAAGGGAAAGACTCCTTGTAACTTTTCTCCTTGCATTAACCATACCTTGCTCAGCACAACTTGGTGTAATCTTGGGCTTGTTTGATAAAAGTCTTTCTGCTTTATTAATATGGTTTACCACAATTCTTATCGTATTCCTATTAAGTGGATTCATATTAAACAGATATACAAAAGGGAAAGAAGCAAGTTTTTTTATGGAAGTGCCACCCCTTAGAATGCCAAACTTAAAGAATGTTTTTTTAAAAACTTACTCAAGGCTAAAGTGGTATGCATTAGAGGTTATTCCCCTCTTCATATACGCATCAATCCTTATTTGGATAGGAAAAATAACAAAACTTTTTGAGCTATTCTCTCTCATACTTTCATATCCAGCAAATTTAGCAGGACTTCCTGAAAAAATGGGAGAAATCTTTCTTTACGGATTTTTTAGAAGAGATTTTGGAGCTGCGGGACTTTATGATATTCAAGAACTTTTAACTACTAGGCATTTAGTAGTAGCAAGTGTAATTCTTACCCTTTTTGTACCATGCATTGCTCAGCTTTCTGTCATGATAAAAGAAAGAGGTTTTAAAACATCGATGATAATCTTTGGTACTGTTATACCATTTGCCTTTTTAGTGGGAATTATCTTAAATGCAATTCTTATTACAGTAGGATACTGATATGAAATTAAAAGATGCAAAAATAAATAAAGGATATATAGTGGTAGAAATCAACAAAAAAGATAAAGATGCCTTTAAAAAAATATGTTCATTGGGAATATTACCAGGACTAAATATTAAAGTTATACAAAAAACACCTATGATAATATTTGAAGTGTTCCATTCTCGTTTTGCTATTGATAACGAGTTGGCAGATAATATTCATATAAAAGAACTTATTTGAAAATATCTATTTATTAATTGATATATTTGAATATATAAATGATTGATAATATTGCACTTTTTTTGATCAAACATTGTTATATTTATGATAAAAATCCACTTCTTTTTCTTCATTTTTAACAACTTTTTTTTCTCAAAAACTCTTATCTTATATACATCTTGTAAACTTTATTTAAAAAAAGAAAAATGTTTGCTAAATATAAATATTTAAACAGTTATTGCAATATAAATATAAATAAGTTTATATTTAGTTCATAGGGTATTGTAATATCAATAATAAAAATTTCTTATTAATGTTTGGAGGTTAAATATGCCCCGTATAAGTAGAAGAAGTTTCTTAAAATTGGGAGTGGCTTCAACTCTTTCTGCAAATTTCTTATCTATTCAAAAATCTTATGCCGCAGTTTCTTCCGTTGATTTTGGTATGGAAAAGAAAGTACCCGTTTTGTGCAGAATGTGTGCACAATTTTGTCCAATGCTAGCAGTTATACGCAACGATAGGGTTATAAGAGTAGAATCAAACAAACACACACCACATCCGGGAATATGTGCTCGTGGCAGAGCAGCAATGGGAGCATTATATAATCCAGACCGAATTAAATATCCATTAATCAGAGTAGGAAAAAGGGGAGAGGGCAAATTTAGAAGAGCTACATGGGATGAAGCTCTAAACATGATCGCTGATAAATTAAAAGAACTTAAAAACAAAGGTGAAGAGCATCTTGTAGCCTTTCTTCCACGATTTAATAGTGCTCCAGAAATGGATAAACAGTTTTTCAAAATTTATGGAACCCCAAATATTGTGGGTTATGGAGATACCTGTTTTGGCAACTCTCTTGTAGTCAGTTTCGGTGCAATATTTGGAGGTAAAGAAGATAAAGGTGTACCTGGTGGCGGAACAGGAGCTCTCACACCTGATTATGAAAATGCAAAATATGGATTACTCATAAATAGAAACCCTGGCGGCGGACTCGTAACATTCCCATGGGGGGTAATGTTTGGTCGTGGAAAAAGAAATGGGCTAAAAATCACTGTTGTTGATCCAAGAAAACCATCAGAAGCGGGAGAAAGTCTTACTGATTGGCTACCTATCAGACCTGGAACAGATCTTGCTTTCCTTTTAGCCTTAACTAACATTATTTTAACTACAAACAAATACAACAAGGACTTTTTAAATAAATATACCAACGCTACAATGCTAATTGATGATGAAGGAAAACCTATATACACAGAAAAAACTGATGATAAACATTTTGATTATCTAGTATTTGACGAAGCTGATCAATCATTCAAACTATCACGTTTTGCTCAAAAACCTGCTTTGATAGGAATATTTGACTATAAAGGGAAAAAAGTAAAAACAGCACTTACAGTATTAAGAGAATCCTCAAAACATTATACTCCAGAATGGGCTGAAAAAATCACATCAATCCCAGCGAGTAAAATTAAGCAAGTAGCTGAGAATCTCATTAAAAATTCTCCACAGGTATTCATCGAAAGAGGATACAGATCAACTAGATATGAAAACTCAATGGAAGAAAAACGTGTAATTTTGATATTAAACGTTCTTTTAGGAAACATTGGAACAAAAGGTGGAATGATTTTGCAAAGAAAAGTCAAAACAGCTCACTTTTTAAAAACACCAAAACCACAGAAAAAGCCACTTAGTCTCTATTATAGAAAATTTGATAATTTTTCCCTAATTAACACATCAAATTACAGAAGATTATTTATCAAGTCACTATTAGATGAAAAACCTTATAAATGCAAAATGGCAGTTTTTTGGGGACAAAATATAATAGGCGGTTCTACAGGTGGAGAAGAAATCATTAAAGCTTTAGAAAAGCTTGAAATGATTGTAGCTGTATCTCCATTTTTCAACGAGACAGTTCTTTATGCAGATGTAGTTATTCCTGATGCAACGTTTTTAGAGAGAGATGAAGCAATAAGAACAAAATTCAAAACACCATATCCGGTCATAGCAATCCACAAAAAAGCTGTAGAACCACTTTTTGAAGCTAAAGATGGTTATTGGATTGTACTCGAACTCGCAAAAAGAGTGTTTGATAGCGAAACCTATAACAAATATTTTAAAGAATTCGAAGAGAAAGGTATTCAAGCCATCTGGAATAAACAGCTTTCACATATAAAAGGGTTTTCTAATGAAGAAAAAGCTGGTTTTTCAATACCTGCCCTTTTTGAAAAAGGGGTTTGGACAGGTCATATAAAATACGGTATAAAAACAAAAACAAAATCAAAAAAAATAGAAATATATAGCACTTTCTTTCTAAATAATCATCTCAAAATGAAAACTAAAAGTGAAAAATTAGCATTAATACTTGATCCAAAATTTAAATATATAGAGCCCTACTGGAGAACATCTAAAAACAATCTTGATAATGACGAATTTGTACCTGTAACAGGATTTAATCCTTTGAGCTCATTCACTGGTGCACAAACTAAAAATAATCCTATATTAAAGGTTGTGGGTGAAATGATTGATTGGGACGCAGTATACATTAATAAAGCAAAAGGTGAAAAATTGGGACTAAAAGATGGAGACATGATTGAAATTTTCAATATAGAAAAACCTCATTTACCAACGTTGGCTAAAGTTAGGTTGGTAGAACATGTTCATCCCGATGCCCTATTTTCATTTTATGGAATTGGTGCAGGTTTTTATAATAAACTCAATAAATTTCTAACTTATGCTCCACAATACGGTTTGAACCCAAACCATATTGGCAATTTCAACTTTTCACCACTTGATGGTGGTCAACTTTCTCAAGATTTCATTGTAAAAATAAGGAGGGCAAAATGAGTAAAAATTTAATTTGTTACGACTCAATATCCTGCATTAGGTGTTATGCATGCATGATAAATTGTGCAGTAGAAAATAGAGCCAGACAGTTTAGAGATAAAAACAAAAGATATGAACTTGCTGTAAACGAAACAAAAGAAAGTTATTACTATCTTACTCCAGAAATACACGAATATGGAAAATACCCAAAAACTCAAAAAATAACCAAGTTTATCCATTGTAACCATTGTGAAAACGCACCATGTATGCAAATATGTCCAGCAAATGCTATTGAAAAAAGAAAAAATGGTGCTGTGGTAATACATGATGAAATCTGTGTTGGATGTAGATCCTGCATGGATGCATGCCCATATAACATTCCCAAATATGATATCAAAAGAAACAAAACATATAAATGTATATTCTGCTACGATAGAGTAGAAAATGGATTAAAACAGGCTTGTGTTGAAGCCTGTCCAACTGGTGCTATGTTTTCAGGAACTTTTGAAGAGGTAAGAAGAGAAGTTTTAAAAAGGATTGAAAAATACGAATCTACCTACAATGAGCCTTTCGTAGCTTATGGACTGGAGGAAATAAATAATTATGTGGGTAGTTTAGGATGGATTACTATTGTTCCCAAAAAAGAACTTGAAGTATACAAACTATCAGAAACCCCATACAAAAATGGTGTAGTATTAAGAAATATAGCTAAAAAAAGTGCACCTGTATTAATTGGTACTGCTATTGCTGCTACAGCAGGCCATTTCCTTTATTGGCTAGCAAAAAGGAAAAAAGTTGTAGAGCAATCTTCAAAAGAGGAGGAGTAAAATGTTAAAAAAAGCTGATACAAAAATAGAAGTATTTAACCAAATTATTATTTGGTATCATAAACATATAATACATTTTATGTTCTTCTTCATAATTACAGGTTTACCTATTCTATCCGACAAATTTAAATTTCTCGCATATATTTTTGGTATCCCAGTAAGCTGGCTTGGTGAGATAAATACATCTGCAGAAATTTTGAGTGTAGGTATCCAGGTAGCAAGAATTTTTCACAGGGTTACAGCATTATTTTTCATCATTGCTTCAATTCCATTTGTAATTGTAATGCTAAAAGATATTAAATCTTGGCATATTTGGCCTGAAAAGTGGGGAATAAAAGCATTTTTTGGAGGAATTAAAGATCTTTACAAAACGTATATAAAATTTGAGCATCCTGAGATTGGTAAATATAATATGGGTCAAAAACTTTTTGCATGGTTTATAATTTTTGCAATGATTATGATGACAGCTTCTGGGTGGATTTTGGCTTTTAGAGACTTTTACAGCGAAAATCTGTGGCAATGGGCACGAGCAATCCATGCTATTTTCTTTATATTAATAATTTTCTTTTTAATAATTCATATATATATAGGAACTCATCCTATAAACAGATGTGGTCTTAAAGCAATTTTTCGTACAGGTGAAACGGATTTAGAACATATAAAAGAAAAACATCCCCGCTGGTATAATAAACTCAAAAATTTATGAAGAAGGAGGTAACCCTCCTTCTTTATATAAAAAATTATACTAAAACGTCTTAAAAACTATGATAACTAAAAAATTAACAAGGAAACCATCTTACAAAGAAAAAGGTGAAAAGATATACCAGTTTTATTTTAGCGTAACCAAGGTTGATCATTAGCTAAAGAGAAAAAAGGCTCATTATACAATGAGCCTTTAATTATTAAAAAGTTATTATGCCTTTTGCACTTTACCTGCTTTAATACATTTCGTGCAAACTTTTTTTCTTACCACTTTGCCATCTTCAATAATTCTTATTTTATGCACATTTGGATAAAAAACCCTTTTTGAGACATTGTGAGCGTGGCTTATAGTATGCCCAAACATTGGACCTTTACCACATATATCGCATCTTCTTGCCATTATCTCTACCTCCATCTTAAAATGAGCGAACAACTCATATATATGAAAAACAAACTTTTTGCAACGATTTTTGTATAAAACTAAAAATAATTTTTTCAACTATTACGTTTTATTAAACTATAGAGTATCTACTAGAATAAGCTTTATTTATTCAATAATTCTTTTATTGTACTAATAACATCTTTTATGTGAAAAGGTTTCCTAAAAAAAGGATAGCTCTTTTCAAAACTATCTTTAATTAGTTGCAATTCATCGGAACCTGAAATAAAAACAATCGGCAATTCAGGCTTTAATTTTAAAAATTGTTTTGCCAAATCAATACCATTTTTATCATTCAAAAAGATATCTATTATTGCTAAATCTACACTATTATTGAATTTAATTATAGCATCATTAAAATTATTTGATTTAATGATATTATACATTTCTAAATTTAAAATAATTTTGAAGGATTCAAGTACAGTATCTTCATCATCCACTATTAAAATTGTTTTTTTAGTATTTTCTTCTTTTGAGTGTCTATATGAATTGGTTATTAAACTATAAGCATGCTGAATAGTAGGTAAAAAGATTTTAAATGTTGTACCCTTACCAACTTCGGATTTTACAGTTATTGTGCCACCATGTTTTCTAATTATACCATAACTGGTTGCCAAACCGAGACCTGTACCTCCTTGATTTCTTTTTGTAGTGTAAAATGGTTCGAAAATTTTAGGCAAATTTTCTGATTCAATTCCAACTCCTGTATCAGATAATGATAACTCAATATAAACACCTGGAGATAATTCAGGATTAAATAAGCTATTATATTCATCTATTATTTTATAGTTAGCTGTAACACGAAAAACCCCACCATTGGGCATTGCATCTTTTGCATTTGCTGTTAAATTTAAAATAACCTGAGTAAGTTGAACAGGGTCTCCTTCAAAAGGTGGTAAATTTAAAGGGATATCTGTGACAAAAGAAATGTTTTCCCCAAGTATATTTTTAATTAATGAAATATTTTTATTTATTAATTCGTTTATACTCAGGATTTTAATTTCAGATTTGGATTCTCTACTAAATTCCAAGAGTTTATTTATCAACTGTGTAGATTTATTGGAAGCCTCATGAATTATTTCAGCTGGTTTTTTTAAATGCTCTGGTAACTGGTTATTTTTTATAAGATAAGATGATAATGTGAGAACTGGTGTTAATAAGTTGTTTAATTCGTGAGCTATACCAGCAGTAAAATATGCAATACTCTTTAATTTTTCAGTATTTATCATTTGAGACTCAAAATTTTTGTATAAAGTTATATCATATAAAAAACTATATACATGTGTAAGGCTTCCGTCTTTATCAAATCTACCGACAGCATTTTCTAATACAATAGTTTCATTTCCTTCTTTGTCGATATAAGTCATTTCAATATTTTTCACTGTTTTCTTTTCTTTTAATATTGTCAGAAAAAGTTCACGCTGTTTTTTATCTTTATAGAATTTAGAAGCATTAGTTACTTTGAGCTCATTTTTATCCTTATATTTAAAAAGATTTAAAAATGCTTGATTACAGTCTATAAATTCCCCTTCTGGTGAGGTAATACAAATCGCAGCAATATTTTCTTCTAAAAATTTTTCAAAATCTTCAGATAAATTTGATAATTTTATAGATTGTTCCAACCTATAAAGGTTTGCTGCTAATAGATTTGATATTTCACACAAGATTATACGCTCAAATTCTTCGAGTTCTCTGTTATATACATTCAAATTCAATATTATATACCCATAAAAATTGTTTAGATATTGAATTTTTGTTGTAAATGTATGGCTTCCATGTTTTAAATTTAAATAGGCACAAGATTTACACATCTTATTGTTGTGATGATTTTGCAAAATGATATAGTTTCTACTTTGTAATACGTTGATACAATTCGGCAATCCTCTTTGAAGATTTTTTACAAATAACGATTCTTCTTCTTTAGTAACACCGTAATTTATAAAATCACTTATTTTCCTATCAAAATCTAATAGAATAATAGAAAAACATTTTATATCACTATATTTTGAAAGAAGATCTGCCGTCTCCGTTAAAATCAATTTTTTCGACTGTGCTGTTTTGAGGTTTTTATTTAGTTCATGCAAAATAGACAATAAGTCGAGATGATTTTGGAGTTTTTCTTTAGCTGATTTTTCTTCATGAATATCTATGGCAGTTATTAACCCTGCATATTTACCATTGTAAGTTGTAGTCCGACCTTCTAATAAAACCCACCTTTTTTTCCCATCTTTTCTTTTTACGAGAACCTCATATTTGTTTTCTGGGTCATACCCTTCTTGCCGTTTTCTACCACGTTTTTTTACAATTTCTTGGAAGCTTTCGTCTACAAGTTCCCAAAATTTCATACCTACAATTTCATCGTTTGAATAACCTGTAATTTTAGTAGCAGCAGGATTTGCAAAGATTATATTATCATCTTGGTAGAAAATAATTGCTACAGAAGTTTTTTCATAGAGGTCTTTAAGGGTTTGATTTCTTTCTTCTAATTGAATTTGGAAATTTTTTTTAGCCGTTATATCCCTTAAGGTAACTAATACGTTGTCAACAGTTTTTTTTTACTTACTATAGGAGTGGAAGTTACTTGTATATATTTAGTCTCTTTACCAAAAGGTATTTTTAGCTCATTAGTGAAACACTTTCCTGAATCAATAACTTCTTTTACTATACATTGAGATATGTTTTCACAAATATTGTGATATTCTCTTCTGTTATCATAGCATTTTTTACCTTCACAAAAACCTTCATCTTTTGCTTTCTGATTTGCATAAATTACAGTAAAATCTCTACTTAGTAAAAAAATTATATCAGGTAAATTATCTAGTATTTTCTTTAAAAAAAACTCTCCTTTATCCATACTTAATTTTATAGTATATTTTAATTATATTCAAGTTAATTTAATAATTTTATGGATATTATGTGAAAATAACTAATCTAAAATTAGCAATCAATTAAGCTGTTTCTTAATTTATTTTAATGTTATAGTAACAACTCAAAACTTGCACCACCTAAAAAAAATCTAAATTTAAATTATTTATTGAATTATTTAAAGGTTAAATAAGGGTTGAATATTTTTTAACTCTGATTTATATTTTGCACATGGAAAAACTGGATGAGTTAAGACGACAAATCGATTTAATCGATGAACAAATTTTAAAACTATTGAACAAACGAGCAGAGATTGCTATTGCTATTGGTAAAATAAAAAAAGCTCAAAACAAACCTCTTTATGTTCCATCAAGAGAAAAAGCAATTTACGAAAGACTAAAAATATTAAACAGTGGTCCATTCCCCAATGAGTATATAAAAAATGTGTTTCGTGAGATTATATCTGCATCCCTTTCTCTTGAAGAAGTGCAAAAAATTGCTTATCTTGGACCAGAAGGAACATTCACTCATCTGGCAGGGATAAAACATTTCGGATTAGCGGCAAAGTTAATACCACTTTCAAATATATCTGATGTTTTTGAATATGTAGAAAAGAAAAGATGCGCATTTGGAGTTATACCAATAGAAAACTCTCTCGAAGGTGTAGTAAACCATACCCTTGACATGTTTATGGATTCAAATCTTAAAATTTGTGGTGAAATTTATCTTGAAGTTTCTCATCACTTGATGAATTTGACTGGAAAATTTGAAGATATAAAAAAAATTTATTCTCACCCTCATGCTATTGCGCAATGTCGAAAATGGCTTTCAAAAAGTGCTAAAGGAATTACTGTAGTAGAAGTCGAGTCTACAGCTAAAGCTGCTGAAATTGCTAAAAAAGATGCAACTGTAGGTGCTATAGCTTCTGAAATGGCTGAAATACATTATGGATTGAAGATTGTAGAGAAAAGTATTGAAGATTTTACAAACAATTTTACAAGATTTCTTGTAATTGGATACACCGAGCCAGTAAGAACTGGCAATGATAAGACGTCAATTATGTTTTCTATCGCTCACAAAGCTGGTTCTTTGTACGAGGCACTTAGGGCTTTTGCACAACAACATATTAATATGACTAAGATAGAATCTCGTCCATCTAAAAGAAAGGCATGGGAATACATTTTTTATGTGGACATAGATGGTCATATTATGGATGAAAATGTAAAAATTGCACTAGATAACTTTTCAAAAAATGTTAATATACTTAAAATATTAGGCTCTTATCCAAAGGGGGAAAAATGATAAATTTTAGGAAGCTTGCAGGTGAAAATATTGCATCACTTGTGCCTTATGAACCAGGTAAACCTGTAAAAGAACTTGAAAGAGAATTAGGAATTAAAAAAGCTATAAAGCTTGCGTCAAATGAAAATCCTTTAGGAATCCCACCAAAAAGTAAAGAAGCCTTAATATCTTTCATGGATGAATTGAACAGATATCCTCTTGGTGATTGTTATTATTTAAGGCAAAAACTAGCTATTAAACTTGGAGTAGAAAAAAATAATTTACTTTTTGGTACAGGTTCCAATGAAATTATAGAACTTTTGATTAAAACTTTTGTAAAACCAGGTGAAAATGTAGTTTCTTTTTTCCCAAGTTTTTCTGTTTATGGGATAATTGCACAGGCTAATGGCTCTATTTGTAAATGGGTAGAAACAGATGAAGATTTTAAAATAAATTTTGAAAAAATAATAAATGCAATCGATGAAAATACAAAAATTGTTTTTCTTGCAAATCCTAATAATCCAACAGGCACGTATTTCAGCTATGATAATCTGATCTATTTTCTCAACAATATTAGAGATGATATTATTGTTGTTTTAGATGAGGCCTATTATGAATTTGTTGATGCCCAAGATTATCCTCAAAGTATCAATCTACTGAACAGTTATGTGAATCTTTTTATTATGCGAACCTTCTCAAAGGCATATGGATTAGCAGGATTTAGAATTGGTTATATTATAGGCAATTCTGAAGCTATTGAAATGTTAAACAGAGTACGCCAACCCTTTAATGTGAATATGGCTGCTCAAGTTGCAGCTGAAGCTGCCCTTGAAGATCACGATTTTTTGAGGAAAGTAATAAAAAATAATAGAGATGGAAAAATTTATCTTTATAATGAGTTTAAAAAATTAAAACTGAAATATTTTGAAACACAGGCCAATTTTATTCTTGTAAATGTCAACGATGGTAAAAAGATTTTCAATGATTTGTTACACAAAGGCGTTATTGTTAGATTCCTTGGCCCAAAACTTGCTCCATACATCAGAGTATCTATTGGTTTGCCTAAAGAAAATGAAATCTTTATTGAAAAATTAAAAGAGGTTTTGGAGGTATAATATGATTATTGTAATGAGGCCTGAGGCCACTAAAAAAGATATAGATTTTGTAGTAAAAAAACTTACTGACTATGGATTCAAAACTCATCTTTCAGAAGGTGTAGAAAGAACAATTATTGGTGCTATTGGTGATGAAAGAACTCTTCGTGATAAACCATTAAGTTCGTTGCCAGGCGTTGAGAAGGTAGTTCCTATTCTAAAGCCTTATAAATTAGTAAGCAAAGACTTCAAAAAAGAACCTACGGTAATAAACATAAAGGGGGTTAAGATAGGTGGAAAGCATATTGCTGTAATGGCAGGCCCCTGCTCTGTTGAAAGCAGAGAATTGCTTTTTGAAGTTGCTGAATCTATTTATAAATCTGGCGCAAGAATTCTGCGTGGTGGAGCATTTAAACCAAGGACGAGTCCATATTCTTTTCAAGGACTTGGTGAAGAAGGTCTCAAATATTTAAGAGAGGTAGCTGATCATTATGGAATGCTTGTTATAACAGAGCTTCTCGATCCAAGAGATTTAGATTTAGTAGCAAAATATGCTGATATTTTACAGATTGGTGCAAGGAATATGTCAAACTTTAGGCTTTTAAAAGAAGTTGGAAAAGCAAAAATTCCTGTTATGCTCAAAAGAGGAATGTGTGCTACCATTAAAGAATTTCTTATGGCTGCTGAATATATCGCCAGTGAAGGAAACTATGATATAATTCTTTGTGAAAGAGGAATAAGATCTTTCGATACTGAAACAAGAAATATCCTGGATTTAGCTGCAGTTCCTGTTATAAAAAATGTGAGCCATTTACCAATTATAGTAGATCCCAGTCACGGCACTGGTAGGAGAGATTGCATACTTCCAATGGCACAGGCTGCCATTGCAGCTGGAGCGGATGGGCTGATGATTGAGGTTCATCCAAGACCCTCTGAGGCATTAAGTGATGGTGACCAATCTATTTTACCTGAGAATTTTGATGTATTGATGAGAAGAGTTAGAGTAATAGCAGCTACTATAGAGAAACATCTAGAAGAGTAGATTAAGTGTCAAAAATTTTAAAAAAAATTGGTATAATAGGTATCGGTCTTATTGGCGGTTCTTTTGCTAAGGCTTTTTATAAAAAAGGGTATGAAATTTACGGTCTGGATTTTAATAGTGATACCCTTTTAAAAGCTATTGAATCTGATATTTTTGAAGGAGTTGCGAACTCTTTGGATGATTTTTTGACTTTTGACCTCGATTTAATATATATTACAACACCTGTTTCCTCAGCAAAAAAGATTTTAACAGATTTATCAGCAAAAAATATAACTACTCCTATTACCGATGCTTGTAGTACAAAGCTTTCTCTCGTGAAGTTAGCTAAAAAATTGAATTTGAATTTCTATGGTGGTCACCCTATTGCTGGTAAGGAAAAATCTGGTTTTGAGTATAGTGATGAAAGTATCTTAAAAGGTGCCTATCATTTTTTTACAACTGACAAAGAGGATGAAACTATTTTAGCTTTAAAAAAAATGCATGAAGAGATAGGAATGATCATAAAAGTTATAGATGCGAAAAAGCATGACGAATTATTTGGCTTAATCAGTCACTTTCCACATCTTATAGCTTTTGCATTGATTGATTTAGTGGATATAAAAAATCGTGATGCCTTTGGGTTTAGTGGTGGAGGATTTAAAGATTTTACTAGGATTGCAGCAAGTGATCCAAGAATGTGGACTGATATTTTTCTTGATAATAGTGAAATCATAACTTTACTAATCGATGAATTTATAGATATTTTACATAACTGGAAAAACAATATTCTTTATAAAAAAGAAGATGCAATATTTCAAGATATTGGACTTATTAGTAACATAAGAAGAAGTCTGTAACATTTTGTGTTAATATGATAACTAGGGAAGAAAGGAAAATATTATGGTTACTTTTGAAAAAATAAAGAAACTAAAAGGTGAAGTGGAAGTTCCTGCTGATAAATCAATAACACATAGAAGTTTTATTTTATCTGCTATGGCTAACGGCGAATCTATTGTAAAAAACCCTCTAATATCAAGAGACACAAAAGCTACAGTGAACGCTTTAAAAGCCTGTGGTGTTCAGTTTGAAAAAATCGAAGATGGTTTTAAAGTTATTTCAAAAGGATATGAAAACTTTCATGAACCTCTTGATATTATTAATTGTGAAAACTCAGGGACTACAGCTAGACTTTTAACAGGGCTTTTTTCTCCAATGAAAAAATATTTTGTTTTAACTGGAGATAATTCGCTTAAAAAAAGACCTATGGGTAGGGTTATTGAACCATTGAGCAAAATGGGTGCATCAATATACGGTAGAAAAGGTAATAAAAACTTACCTTTGACTATCTTACCATCAAAAATGCATGCTACAAAAATTGAATCAACAGTAAAAAGTGCACAGGTGAAAAGTGCTGTAATTCTGGCAGGTTTACAATTGGATGAAGAAACGATTTATGTTGAAAGGGTGAAAACAAGAAATCACACAGAAGTTATGCTAAAATATTTTGGTGTAAACTTAGATATATTTCATAATGAAATAAAAGTACCTGGTAGACAGATTTTAAAACCTTCTTTTATAGAAGTTCCAGGGGATTTTTCTTCATCTGCTTTTTTTATTGGTGCTGCTTTAATGTTTGAAAATAGTGAAATCTTAATTAAAAATGTTGGATTAAATCCAACAAGAACAGGTTTTATAAAAGTCTTAAAAGACTTAGGTGCAGATATCTCTATTTCAATTCATAATAATACTTTTGAGATTAAAGGTGATATTTTTGTTAGACATTCTAATTTAAAAGGTGGTCGAATTGATGGTGAAATTATCCCTAATATCATTGATGAAATTCCTCTCCTTGGTATTCTTGGACTTTTTTGTGAAAATCCATTAGAAATAAGAGGTGCAGAAGAATTAAGAGTAAAAGAATCTGATAGGATTAGCTCTATTGTTCATAATTTACATGTATTGGGAGCTAAAGTGGACGAGTATGAAGATGGTTTTAAAGTTTACCCTCTTGATAAAGTAAATCGTAATGGAATGCTAAAATCTTTTGATGATCATCGCATTGCGATGATCAATATTTTACTTGCAAAAAAATTTGGAAACTTTTTAATTGACAGTATAGAGAGTATTGATGTATCTTTTCCCGATTTTATTGAGAGGTTTGAGCTGTTAGAGGTTTAAATTTGCTACGTATAGCCATAGATGGACCTGCGGGTAGTGGTAAAAGCACTATTGCAAAAATATTGGCGAAAAAGTACGGTTTATTATATATTGATACAGGTGCAATGTATCGTTTTGCTGCTTATCTTATGCTCACTACAAATAGAAATTTAAATGAGCTAGTTGATTTACTAGAAGAAAAAGATATTACTTTTGAATACAAAAATGGCGAACAGTATCTTGTTGTTAAAAATGATGACATTTTATATTTGAAAGATGAGTTAAGAAGTATAGAAGTGACTAGTATTGTAAGTAAAGTAGCCTCAAATAAAGATATAAGAAATGCTTTAACCAAAAAGCAGAAAAAAATTGCATCAAAAAACAATGTTGTAATGGATGGAAGGGATATTGGTACTGTAGTTATTCCAGATGCAGAATTTAAATTCTTTTTGAATGCTACTTTAAATGAAAGGGCGAAAAGAAGATATAAAGATTTTGTAGAAAAAGGAGTAAAAATAACTTTTGACGAAGTTTTGGAAGATATTAAAAAAAGAGATGAAATGGATGTAAAAAGGGAAGTTGCTCCTTTAAAAAAAGCTGATGATGCAATTGAAATAGATACTACAGGATTGACAATTGAAGATGTGGTTTCAATAATAGATAAGATTATTAGTAAGGCGATAAAACAGTGAAGATCATAAAAGCAGAACATGCAGGTTTTTGTTTTGGCGTTGAAAGGGCTGTTGGAATTGTTGAAAATGCGTCCGCAAAGTATGAAAATGTTGTGACATTAGGTCCTATAATACATAATCCTCAGCTTGTAAACAAATTGAAAGAAAAGGGGGTTTTCCCAGTAAAGTCAACCAATGAAGTTGATAAAAAACATACAGTTATAATTAGATCTCATGGTATTACAAAAAATAATTATATAGCATTAAAAGAAAAATCTGTTAATCTTATAGACGCAACATGCCCTTTTGTCATAAAAGCCCATAAATCTGCAATGAGTTTATCAAAAGAAGGATATACAGTAGTTGTTTTTGGTGAAAAAGAGCACCCTGAAGTCAAAGGGATAGTGAGCTATGTTGATGGTGATTATTATCTTATTTCCTCCAAAGTAGAGGCAGAGCAGTTACCATTTAGGGAAAAATATGGGGTAGTAGCTCAAACAACCCAGAGAGAAGAAGATTTCGTAGAATTAGTCAAAATAGTGAAAAAAAAATGTAATGAGCTGAAAGTGGTAAACACAATATGTAATGCTACTACATACCGTCAAGAAGCTGCAAAAACAGTGGCAAAACAAGTAGACATGATGATTATTGTGGGTGGCAAAAATAGTGGTAATACAAGAAGACTTTATGAAATATGTAAAGATATATGTAAAAATAGTATTCATATTGAAACAAAAAATGAATTAGATGAAAAAATGTTTGAAAATATTGAAAAAGTTGGTATAACTGCAGGAGCTAGCACACCTGATTATCTGATAAATGAAGTTATAAACTATTTAAAAGAGGTTGGAAATGCAAGAAAACGCAAAAAACAATAACGAAATTGAAATGGAAGATTTTGAAACTTTATTGGAAGAATCATTATCACTGCCCAAAAAAGGTACTGTTGTAAAAGGACAAGTTGTCCAAATTACTGACAATCATATACTAATAAATTTTGGATATAAAAGTGAAGGATTTGCTAATAAAGAGGATTTTTTGTCAGATGGGAAATTAACAGTTAGTATAGGAGATGAAGTAAGCGTTATGGTTGTTGGTGTCACCGGTGGTGGTGCTAAAGTATGGCTTTCCAAAAAAGTACTTGATCAGAAGAAAGATTGGCAAGATGTTTTAGAAGCTCATGAAAAAGGTAGATATTTGCCTTTAAAAATATTGGAGAAAGTGGATAAAGGTTTTAAAGTTTCATTTGGTACAGTGGAAGGATTTATTCCTGATGGCCATATGGAATATATGTATAAACAACGTGAACCAAAATATTATATTGGAAAAGTTTTTAATTCAAAAATTCTCAAGCTTAACAAAAGAGATAAAAGTTTTCTCGCTTCAAGAAAGATTTATTTACAAGAAGTAAAAGAGGAAGAAAAAAAGAATTTCTTTGAAAAAACGAAAGTTGGGGATTTAATTAAAGGGAGGGTTAAAAGTATTAAAAATTATGGTGTTTTTATTGATGCTGGTCCCATTGATGTTTTTTTAAGAAGAGAAAATATTAGCTGGGGAAGAGTAAAACATCCTAATCAGTTTCTAGAAATAGATGATGTTGTTGAAGGAGTTGTTGTAAATATTGACATTGAAAATGAAAAAGTTGAAATAAGCCTAAAAGATAAACAACCTGATCCTTGGACAAAAGTAGATAAAAAATATAAAAAAGGCGATAAAATATCAGGTACTGTTGTTGCAAGGGTAAAAAAAGGTTATATTGTAGAAATTGAACCAGGAATAGATGGATATATTCCAGATGATGAAATTAGCTGGCTAAAAAAAGCTAATGTTAAATTAAATGTTAGAGATGTGGTAGAGGGTCAAGTTATTGATGTTGATAATAAGAATAAAAAAATAATTCTTTCTTTAAAACTTTTAAGTGAAAATCCATGGGTAACCCTGAAAAACAAGCATCCTGAGGGTTCTATAATTAAAGGTAAAGTGAAAAATATTACCGATTTTGGTGTATTTGTTGATTTTGGTGTATTTATCGATGGTCTCATTAGAAAAGAAGATATATCTTGGACGGAAGATATTGATGATTTAAATGATAGATTTAAAGTGGGAGATAATATTGAAGCTAAAATTCTAAAAATTGATGAAAAGAGAGAGAGGGTTTCACTAGGTATAAAGCAGTTAGAAAAAAATCCTTGGCGGGAAATTGATAAGATTTTACCTAAAGGAAAAGTTGTAGAAGTTCCTGTAATATCATTTACTAAGGATTTTGTGGAAGTAGAATTACCAAGGAAAATTAAAGGAGTTATTGAAGCTAAAGAGCTTGATGAACAAAAGGTATTGCCTGAAGAGCTTGTAAAAGTTGGTGATACAATAAAAGCCGTTGTAGTTGGATATAACACAAAAGAAAAAAAAGTCTATTTATCTAGAAAAAAATACTTATTAGATTCAGAAAAAAGAGAAGTTAAAGAGTTTTTAAAACAGTTGGAAAGTAAGGAAGACACTGGTTTTAGTTTAGGTAACAT
The DNA here is from genome assembly GCF_049472655.1 of Deferribacter abyssi. Lineage (NCBI taxonomy): Bacteria > Pseudomonadati > Deferribacterota > Deferribacteres > Deferribacterales > Deferribacteraceae > Deferribacter > Deferribacter abyssi. The sequence goes on along the minus strand of NZ_JAQNCS010000005.1, from coordinate 34,192 downwards.
ATTGAAAGATAAGCTAAAAGATATTGAGTAGTAATTTAGCTTTATTAAAGTAAAATTTTAAAGATATTTACTATTTTATTTAGCTTGTATGTTACTTATGGTAAATTTGAATGTGATTTTTGTATTGTATTTTGAGAATGATTTATAAATTAGAACACAGAAAAACATTTTTTTTACCATTGTTTCTAAAAGTTCTTTATAATTATTTCAGTATTAATATTTTTTTAAGATGAGTGAGAGTTGATGTATTATATTCTCTTTATTGTTTGTGCAGTTTTAATAGTTTATAGTGGAATGGCTCTATCGAAATATGGTGATGTAATAGCGTCTGCCACAAATCTTGGACATAGTTTGGTAGGAATACTCCTTCTTTCAGTGGTCACTAGTTTGCCTGAACTCATATCTTCAATTGGCTCAGTTACAGTTGTGGATGCTCCTTCACTTGCCTTTGGAAATATTTTTGGTTCGAACATGTTTAACATATTTATAATTTTTTTGATGGACTTGCTCTTTAAAAAAGATTCTATATTTGTGGATATAAGTTTAGCAAATATTGTAACAGGAATTTACGCATTATTATTAACAATTGTTGCAATAATGGGTTTTATTTTCAACTTTCCAAAATTTCTATGGCTCTCTTTTGGTAGTGTGATTATTTTTGTTATCTATGTAGCATCAGTTTATAGCGCTTATAGAAGTTCTTCTTTAGATATACAAATTGAAGATGATGAACCTATTTCTATTCCTCTTAGTAAAGCTGTCTTACTTTTCTTATTTTTTGCGATGGTCATTGTGATTGCTGGATTACTACTGAGCAAATCAGCTGATGTTATTGCATTGGAGACAGGACTTGGCAGAAGTTTTGTTGGAGCTTTTTTACTTGCCTTTGTTACTTCTTTACCAGAAATTTCAGCATCTATTGGGGCAATTAAGGTTGGATCTCCAAATATGGCTTTTGGAAATATAGTCGGTTCTTGTGTATTTAATGTGACAATATTGTTTTTTGTTGATCTCTTTTATATGAAAGGTGTTGTATTTGAATTTGTATCAACAATACACATGAAATCGGCTCTCTTATCTGCAATAATGCTAATTATTGCACTAATAGGAGTAAAACAGGATAAAATATCTAGATTTAGATTTGGAAGAATAAGTGTTTACTCCCTTTATATAGGGATATTTTATATATTCTATTTTTTCTATATGTATAAAATGAGGGGAAGTTAATGAAATGGTTGAAACTTTTTTTTAAAATCATCCTCTTTCTGATGGTAGTAGTATTTTTTGTAGAAATGGTGCTAATGCTTACTAAAGGTGATTCAACTATAATTCTTAAAAAGCCGCATATTTTGGTAGTAGAACTCAATGGAGTAATAGTTGATTCTAAAAAAGTGATAAAAAAGTTGGAAAGAGCTACAAAAGATGAGAATATAAAAGGTGTTATCCTTAAAATAAACTCTCCTGGTGGTGCCGTGGCTCCTAGTCAGGAAATATACAAATTTATTAGGAACATGAAAAAACCTGTCTACGCAGCTATTTCTACTCTTGGAGCATCTGGTGGTTATTATGTTGCTTCAGCTTGCGATAAAATATTTGCTCTTTCAGGAAGTATTACAGGTAGCATAGGCGTAATAATGAAGTTTTCAAACCTAAAGGAACTTTACAATAAAATAGGAATAAAAGTTGTTACAATAAAAAGCGGAAAATTCAAGGATATTGGCTCATCTTCTAGAGAAATGACTAAGGAAGAAAAAAAATTGTTGGAAAACGCTATAATGGATGTTTATAATCAGTTTATCGAAGATATACTCAAGACTAGAAATATAAAAAGGGAATTACTTTTGAAATATGCTGATGGGAGAATTATAACAGGTAATCAGGCTAAAAAAATTGGATTAGTAGACGCTATTGGCACTTATAGAGATGCTTTTGTTTCTATGAAGAAGGACTTTCATTTCACAAATGATGTTATTTTATTTGAACCAGAAGAAAGGAAAGGAGTTTTAAAAGAGCTTTTAGATGGGATTACTCATATAAAAATGAAGTTTGAAGAAACCGGTATTTTTTATTATCTTTATGAAAATTAATGTTTAATGAGGTTTTAATGTGTTTGCCAAGATTCCTACAGCACATATTGAGGGGATAGAACCAATACTTGTTGAAGTTGAAGTTAATATTTCGAATATGGGGTTACCTTCTTTTACTATAGTTGGTCTCGCAGAAACAAGTATAAAGGAAAGTCGTGAGAGGGTTAGGTCTGCTTTAAAAAATATTGGATTTAACATTTTTGCAAAACCTATTACTATCAATTTAGCACCTGCAGATTTTAAAAAGGAAGGTACTCATTATGATTTGCCTATCTCTATAGGGTTACTGGTAGCATCAGGTTTTCTAAATGCTGAAATAGATGATATTTTTTTCATAGGTGAAGTTTCACTCGACGGAAAATTAAGAAGCGTTAAAGGGGTTTTGCCATTTACAATATTTGCAAAGGAAAACGGTTTTAAAAAAATAATTTTACCTAAAGAAAATGTTAATGAAGCAGCTATAATTGATGATATAGAAATCTATGGATTTGAATCTTTAGATGAGGTACTTGCCTTTTTAATAGGCAAAGTGAATGTAAAGCCTACAAAGAAGGATATTTCAGAATTAATTAACCATGAAGATGAGTATCTTGATTTTGAAGACGTAAAGGGACAATTTACTGTAAAAAGAGGCGCTGAAATTGCTGCAGCAGGAATGCATAATTTATTAATGATAGGTTCTCCAGGTAGCGGTAAAACAATGATTGCAAAAAGAATCCCATCAATTCTACCTGAAATGACTCTAGAAGAAATAATTGAAACAACAAAAATTCATTCTGTAGCAGGAAGGCTAGTTAATAAAAATCAAATAGTTAGTAAGCGACCTTTTATTGCACCACATCATACAGCTAGTGATGTATCAATCATAGGTGGAGGACGTGATGCAAAACCAGGTGCGGTAAGTCTAGCCCAAGTGAATATAACAGTTTAATGCAAAGATGAGTGAAAATTTATTGTTTGTGATTATACTTGTGTATAGCAGTTACCTTAAAATCAATATGTTCTTCTAACTCTGGTCTAACTTTATTTCCTAAAGTATCCAATCCTATTTGGATACTTTCTTTCCGCGCATGTTTTAAAGCAGGAACAATATCTGAATCACCTGTTATTACAATAATAACATCAACAATTCTTTTATTTGCCAAAGAAGCAATATCTAATCCAATTTTTAAATCTACTGATTTTTGTTTAATCAAAGGCTTTATGTCATTTTCTTCCAACTCATTAACAGTGATTTTCCTTTTAAGTAATTCCTTTAATCTATCATAACGAATAGTCCAAGCATTATTTTCCCAATAAGTAGTTCCAAGTCTGAGAGCAAATAAAGGTGTCTTTTTTATTGACTCTAATAACTCTGTTTGTTTCTTAGCTTGATCGGTTTTTGAAAAATCAATGCTTTTTTTTGTTAAAGGATGCTCACCTTTTTTATTCAAAGGTAAAGTATCATAATAATAAATTCTATATAAATAGTCATTTTTTCGTAATAATTTTCTACAGTAGTTCCTAATGTTTTCTCCATTGTAATAAAATAATTTTAATGATTGTATTCTTTTGTACATAAACCAGCCATCAATAATAAAAGCTACTTTTCGAATAAACACTATTTCTCTCCAAAAAGTAAAGCCCCTTGGTCGGCCCTGCATCTCTTAGTTAGCAGGACGTTGCAAGGGGCACTTTTTAAGCGTATAACCATTTATAGTTTCCACCTGTTATTTATAAATTAGCGGAAGTTTTCATTAGAGTCAACAAAAATTACATAACCACTTATCAAATAAAACTTTATATGATTTCTCCGCTATTATAAAATATCTCATCAAGTTATCAATTCATTTTTTTTTAGAAACAAAATGCCTATACCAAAAATTTTTTAACTTATTACTCGCTACTCTATAACCCTGTTCCTGCAAATGTTTCATTAGATCATCGAAAGTCATATGTTTCAACTTGTCTATATTCTCTAAAACATAGTCTTCAAACTCAATCTTCATATTCGGTTTAAACTCTTCAAAACACGTCCTAATACCCGTTCTGTTAAAAGCTTTCACAAGCCACTGCACTTTTGAAAAATCAACCTGCAACTCGTAAGCTACTTCGCTAATCTTTTTGCCTTCATTTAACATCAACAACGCCTTTGCTTTCTTGGTCGGAGTGTTCTTTAAAACCTCTATCTCCCAATCCTCAAGATTCCTGCTAAAATAATCCTTCTTAGGTTCTTCTATCGTTATTCTTTGCCGATAGCCAGTAGTGAATTGAACATCAACATACTCATCAAATACAACAATCTTTTCAACTAAAACGCTCAATATCTTTTTCCTATCTGTTAAATCTGATACTTCCCATAAAACTTCAAACTGTTCCAATAATGTGTTTATTTTTTCTTTTTCTTCTTCAAAAGATTCAAATTGGTTTGTTTTAAGAGTTAAATCCAAGATTTTCTTATTCACCTGTTCCTTTTGCTTTCTCAATGCCTCTATTCTGTTCTTTAAGATGTTTTTGTCTATCTCTCCATCTTCAAAGGCTTCAAAATATTTATTTAGTTTTTGTTCGAGTTCTTTTTCTTTCTTTTTTAACGTCAAGATTTCTTTTTCTATGTTATCCTGTTCTTGTTTTAAAGCTTTATACTTATTTAGAAAAGGCTCTAACAACTCATTTTTTTTACTTTTAATGATGTTAAGAATTAAATTGCTAACCTCCATTTCTATAAAGTCAGCTTTTACTCCCTTAGAATCACAACTATCTGCAAAATAATTTATCCTTGCGGCGCACTTATACCTTCTCTTATTCCCATTCGCATTAGAGTGCATAGGAGAACCGCATTTGCAAAATATAAATCCTGTTAGCAAATGCTTTTGAGGATTCTTTCTTTTCTCAAATCTTCTTTGCTCAATTATTTCTTGAGCTTTATAAAATGTCTCCTTATCAATGATGGCGTCAATATTACCATCGACCAACCTACCTTTTATTTCGACAAGACCGGCATACGTCGGATTTTTCACAATACGCCAAATTGACGCTCTGGTAAAAAGGTTACCCTCTTTTGTCCTATAACCCTCTTTGTTTAACTCGGAAGCAATTTGCTTAGGTTTGTAACCGTAAATATACATCTCAAAAATTCTCTTCACAATAGGAGCATTCTCATCCTGAACAAATCTATCATTTTCCGCTTGATAACCAATAGGAGGATTGCCAAGCGGTAATTTTTTCTTTAACTTCCTTGTTTCCTTAACCGCATTGATTCGCTGTATAATACTTTCTCTCTCAAATTCCGCAATAGAACCAAGCATATTGATGAGCAGTTTTCCAACTGGCGTTTTTGTGTCAAAACTCTCAGTCATAGAGTAAAACTTAACGTTGTTTTTTTCAAACAACTCAAGAATGTAAAGCAAATGCCTCATTTTTCGGGATAATCTATCCATTCTCCATACAACGACATTTTCAATATATCCTTCTTCAATTTCCTTAATCAGTCTTTGCAGTTCAGGACGCTCTAATTTTGCGCCAGAAAAACCGCTGTCTATAAAATAATCAATCAAAGCAAACCCTTGTCTTTTACAATAATCGGTTAAATGCCTTTTCTGCGCTTCAACAGAATATCCACTTTTAGCCTGCTCCTCAGTAGATACTCTGATATAAATAGCCGTTTTTTTCACAATAATTACCCTTTAATCACGAAAGTTTCTTTATTTGACTTAATTATAATTTCATCAGGTTGCCCGATCAGGTTCAACAAATTTTCCACAGATGCAACAGGTATCGTTTTCTTTCCAGCTTTAACAAAAAGTATCTTATTACTATTTTTGCTATAGATAGCCGTTAAAACATCTATTAACTTCTGGTTGTTTACGCCCATAAGATATTCCCTCCTTACCATAAACTGTTTACTTAAAATATAATCAAATCATGTTTTTAATTTTGTGGTTTTTTCTAATATTATGTTTTTGTAAATTAAAATTCCTTTTACAGTCTCATTGTCTAATTTGATTGTCACAAGACAGTTGTTGTCCATTTTGAATACATAATTAGAATTATTTAAACTATCACATATCCGATCAGCTTCTTTTCTAGCATTTTCTAAATCATATAGATTTGTTTTTTGAGCAATAAAATTGAATCCATCAATCCATTTAACTACAATATATTCCTGTCCACTTACAGTAGTTTGAAAAATTGGTTTATCAGGTTCATCGTCTATTGAATAGTCTTTTAAAACTTCAATCAAAGCTTCAATAAATTTTTCATACAGAGGTTTGCGTTTTTTCTTTTTTATTTTTTGTGCTTCGTTTACTTTTTCATGCTCTTTACTGCACTGATCCTGTGTTTGTTCTTGTTTATGCATCAAAGTATTATCATTTTCAGACGGTTCATCATCAATACTTTGTATTTCGCTTGTTACAAAATCATCAAACTTTACCTTCCCTTGAAAATTATCGGGCTTTGAACATCCCCATAAAAATTTATTCTTTATTATGACAAAATTTAAAGTAACCTCTCTACCGTTATTAAAAACTAAAGTTCCTTTGAAAAAGTTTTTACCAGCATTATCGGATATAATAACGTCTTTTTGACTTAATATTGATATTAAATGATTAGCGGTTGTTTTATATCGGTAATTTTTCTGCATATAATTGATAGCTTTATTTACTACCAGAGGAGTCACAAGCAACGATACGGTATCTAAAACAAATATTTGTCCGCCGATTTTGTTTATTAAAAGAGATTGTTGGTTAGCTAAATCGTTTACGGATTTTATAAAATACTCGACTAAAGCAATATCCTCTTTTATCCCCTTTTCCTCATTCTTATCTTCTTTTCTTTCCGCTATAACGCTTTTTACGTCCGCTTCTCTTATAATTTCCTGAATAGTGCTCTTCGGATCATAACCGAAAAAATCGTCGATTAAACGCAAGAAATTTATAGCTGATAGATATTGTCTATCTTGCTGAGTTAGTATATCGAAAAGTAGAATTATATTTCTTTTTTCATGTTTTTTTGTTCTGTTCGGTTTCCACATTAGCTCACACTTCGGATATTTTAGTTTAAAATCAAGCAAGTTATCCTCAAACGGATCAAAGATTGCTCCGCTTTCATCCTTAATAATAAAATCAAATAATTTACCAGCATCATGGAACAAAGCGTTTATAGCAGTCCTATAAAGCACTTTTTCTTTGTTTTTTAAATTAAACTGACTATCTATATTTCCTCTTTGGTCGTATTTTAATTCAAGGTATTTATGTTGCTCTACAAGGCTGTTAATCACTGTTTCAAGCGAATGTTTTAATAGTCCAAAAGGTTCGCTGTGGTGATGGTTTTCAGACGCTGGGGCGTCATAAACCTTGCGGATAAATCTCCTTATAACGTCATAAAAGAGCTTATAAGCCACATCTTTATAGGAAGGCAATAGGTTGTCTATTTTAATAAAATACTTTTCAAAATCTTGAATAATTTTATTAATTTCGGTGTCAACCTGAGACTCATCATTTCTCTTAAACAAGCTGAATATCTTAAACATTTATTACCTCGCACTCCAGTTTTTGAAAATTCTGATAAACAAAAAACCCTATACAAATTGAATCTGCAATGTCGTGGTCTATCTTCTTTTTTACTTTCTTTTTTGCATACTTTAGCGATAACTCTTTCAGCACCGCTCTTTTTAACCTTTTATCCGTAAGCAGTTTTTGCCAGTTGGATGGACGGATACGATATATGCCCTTGCAACCACACATAAAGGCTATTGTTTCAAGACGTGTCCTTGATTCCACAAGAGAAATCAAAGTTTTTGGATTGCGAAAAAAATACTGATATTCAATTGCAAGCAAGAAAGGAGAGTATTTGTTAAACAATCTTTGCAGTTCTACAATATTATCTGCCGGTATTTTTAGACACCTTTTTACTTTTTGATTTTTGAATATAGAAATTGCAAACTCTTTTGTTGACGGGTCAACGGATATTAGCCACATAAGAATAATCTAATTTATTTCAGTTGAAAAAAATGTGGTATTTTAAGAGAAAATATGTAGTTTCTAGAATAAAAATATCATCGATATCTATTTCGTTTTATAAAAAATCTTTAACAAATCTTTTTTACTCATTGGCTTATAAAAATAAAAACCTTGAAAGTAGTCACACCCAAAATCTCTTAATATTTTAAATTGTTCTTCAGTTTCTACTCCCTCTGCAATAACCTTTAAATTTAATTGTCTCGCCATGAAAATTATAGATTTCACCAAGTTTATAATTTTCTGATTACCCGGCAATTTCTTTACAAACTCTAAATCTATTTTCAAATAATTCACCGGTAAATCAGCTATAAAAGACAAAGATGAATACCCTGTACCAAAATCATCCAATGAAAATTCAATACCAAGTTCTTTAAGAGATTCTATTTTTTTTAAGATCTTTTCGAAGTTGTCAAAATAAATACGTTCTACAATCTCCAAAATTAAATTAGATGAATCTATTTTGCTTCTACTTAACAAGTCGGTTAACTTAGATTTCGTCATAGGTGATGTTAATGTTTGTTTCGATACATTTACAGAAAACTTCATTGGTAATGATAATTGTCCCATACAATCAATCACGTTTTCAAAAACAAAATATTCTACATCAATTATTAAATTAATAGATTCTAGATATTCTATAAAATCCCCTGTTGGGATCAATTCCCCATCTTTAAACCATCTTAATAATGATTCTACTCCAACAATATTTTTATATCTATCAACATATGGTTGATAATAAACCTCTATTTCCTTATTCTCAAGCGCCTTTTCAAGTAAGGTCTTAATTTCTAAACGTCTACGAGAGCCAACTTCTATATCTTTATTATAAAAACCAACTCTATCCTCTTTAAATTTTGCATCCAATAGAGCTATTTGTGCACGATGCATTAATTCTTCAAAACTCTTTCCGTCTTTTGGATAAGTCACCACTCCAAATGTAAAATACAATCTAATAAAATTACCACCCACATAAAATGGTTCTAATAATTTTTTTTGTATTTTATTAATCACCAGCAATATATCATTAATATCTCTTAGTTCCTTCAAAAAAATACCAAACTTGTCGGATTCTAATTTTGCAATAATATCATTATCTCTTAAAACTGCTTTTAATCTATTTGCTATCTCATTAATGATTATATTTCCAACATTAAAACCAAAAACTCTATTTACATCCGCAAAACTTAAAGGATTAACTATGACTATTCCCAAAAAAGTATCTTCACCTACTATAGATTTTATATAATCACTTACAATTTTTTTGAGATGATTCCTGTTAACCAATCCTGTCACCTTATCATAATTCAACAATCTATCCATTTCATTAAGTAATTTATTCTCATTTGTCAGTCTATTACATAAAAATATAAATTTCTCATGATTTTTATTTTCAGGATCTGCCACAATTGTTGTATAAAAAAGTTTCTTATTACCATTCTTATCAAAAAAATTAATAAACGTCGATAAAGTCCCTCCCTTCTCAGTTAAAGACATAATATCTTTAGATAACTTCTCGTTATCTATTATCTCTGAAATTTCGCTAATATTTTTTGATTGAAAATCAATTTCTTTAAATAAAAGAACGTCCTCAACATCACCAACAATTTGTGTAATATTAAGATCTTTATCAGCTACAATTACCAAATCAAAGCTTTTTTCAAGAGCATCATAAATTAATCTCAATCTACCTTTTTGTTCAAAATGCATTAACAAAGATTTTACTTCCTTTAATAATAGATCAAAATATGTTATAAAATTAATATTTTTTGAATTTAGAAATAATATTATTCCTTCAAAAACATGTTTGTTCTTCTCTAAAGTTAAAATTAAAGGATAAAAATTTAAACTATTAAACATATTATCAAGACATACTATTTCTTCACTAGAAGTTACATTACTTAATAAAATATTCACAAAATCTTTAAAAACAGATTCCGATATACTAATTTTTTCTTTAAAGTAGATATTAACATTAACTTCATCTTTTGTGTTAAACCTTTTGAACCATACCACTAAAGGAATATCTAAATTTTCTGAAATTATTTTGATTAACTTCAATCTCAAATTATCTATATCAATTTGCTTAATGTACATATTAAGTAAACGATAAATAGTATCGTATACCTTTAATTGGAACTCTAATCTCTCTTGTTGCTTAACAAGTTGAGTAACATCTCTAGACAAATCAACAAAATTAATTATTTTATTGTTTAACAAAATAGGGATTATTATTTTATCAAGATAATATAAACTACCATCTTTCCGCTTATTAATGATACGACCTGAAAATATTCTACCACCTTTTATTGAATCCCATAACTTTTTATAAAAATCATTATCATGTATCCCTGATTTAAAGACGTTTGGTTTTTTACCAATCAAATCTTTTTTATTATAACTACTAATACGAGTTACAGCATCATTACAAAAAGTAATAAAACCATCTTGATCCGTAAAAAGAACCCACTCATGAGAAACTTGAATTGCTCTGCCTAATACTTCAATCTGATTCAAATTATCTATCTTCTCTAATGCAAAAGATAAATTTTCTTTAATACTTTCCAGCAAAACAAAACAATCATCACTAAAAGGTTCTTTATAACTATCATCAATAAGCAATATATACTTTACTTTACCATCTTTTTCTATTGGTATAGAACAAGCAGAATGTATATTATATTTACAAAAAAATTCCTTCCATACACGCATGCAGCTACTATTCTGAATATTATGAATTGCTACAACTTTATTCTCTTTATAAGCTTGTGCAACTGTTCCTTGTCCATAAATAGAGGCAGTATCAATACTTATAGTTAGACTTTTAAACTCTTTTGCAGCTTGCTCATTATTTGCACAACTATAAAGCATATTAAGTTTTTTGTTTTTCTCATCTATCCTACCATAACCAACAATCGAATACCCAATAATATTTACTAAAATATCACATGCTCTATTTAACAGTTTAACTTCATCCATCTCTTCAACAATTAATTTATTGATATAATACAATGCCTTATAGAGCTTTAAGTACAAAAACTCTTTAGTCTTATTAACAACAATAACAAAACCAGAATATTTTCCTTTAAAATTTATTGTATAGGATATCGCATCTACATACACTAAAGCAGATTCTTTATCCTTAAACGTATAATTATAATATTCTAACAGTAAGTTATCTCCATTGAGCCTTTTATTAATTACTTCTTCTATTTTGTCTTTATTTTCATATAAAAATTCTTTAATACTATGCCCTAGAAGCTCCTCTTTTTTAGAAAAACCTAAAATTTTTGCCATACAATCATTTGTTTCTACAATAATACCATTGTCTTGATAAACATAAAAACCTACTACGTTTGACTTTATAAATATAGATATAAAATCGTCTGTTTTTAACATATGTCTCAAATATAACGTTTTTTTTATTTCAAGCTAACATATTTAATCATCATTGTCAATTCTTTTTATTTTTCAAGATGTTACATCGTTTTTTTATTTTTTTCTATAAATCACAAATCGGTCTATTTTATTACCAACAAATAAAACAGTGTGTCATTACAGTAAAATAAAACTGAATCACTTAAGATTTTCTTCAATTAGTTCTAGGACTTTACATGGAATTTTTACTTTTTTTGGATCTAACACTCCAACTATTTTCCTGAGTTGTAAGTTTTGCTTAGATAAATCAACCATAAATTCAGGAATTTCTCCTCCTTTTGAATTTATAAAAATTACTACCATAGGTAAAGTAAGTTTTTGTATATTAACTTTCGCAATTATTCCTATTTCACCAGTATTTAACAATACTATAGTGCCAACAGGATATATGCCAGTGTTTCTAATAAAAAATTTTAAAACTTCTTTATTAAAATGATTGTCTGCCCATCCCATCATCATCTTAAGAGCCTTAGCTGGCGAAATTCGAGGTTTATATACTCTTTCACTAGTCAAAGCATCGTAAACATCAACAACAGCCCCTATTTTCCCCTCTATGGAAATTTCAGCATCTTTTAACCCTCTAGGATAACCTGTACCACCAGCCCTTTCATGATGTTCATAGCATATTTTTATTTCTTCATCAGATAAACCTATGTGTTTCAAATAATCACATCCATATTCTACATGTTTTTTCATAATCTCAAACTCATAATTTGTTAACTTACCTGGCTTATTTAATATTGTGTTAGAAATTTTCATTTTACCTATATCATGCAACAAAGCTGACAAAGTAACTTTATGAGTAAATTCTTCATTTTTCTTTAAATTAACAGCTAAGCTACCAGCAAATATACTTACATTTAAGCTATGATGAAATGTATAATCATCATAACTTTTTAATTTAGTAATACTACAAAGTAAAGCCCCTTTTTTAAGGATTAAATCAGATAATTCTTTTGTTATAAGTTTTACTTTCTTTAAGTTTAATAATTTCCCTGCTCTAACATCATTTAAAAGACTCTTTGTAATTTCTAAAGCTCTATCGTAAACACTAGAAATATCACTTATTTCCTTCTTACTAATAAAATTTTCTTCAATATTAATATCCTGTTCTTTAATTTGATAATCTTTTTCGCTCTGATAAGATTTTTTTCTTTCAACAACTACTTTTTTAACACCATTCTTTTTAAGCTTTCCCTTAGTCTTACAAAGATGCTTTTCATCCTTTATTACAAATTTATGTTTTATAAATGTAGTATCTAACCATGAAAAACCAACCAATTCTATTATTCTATCACCCTTTTCAAGTTCAGATATTTTTATTTCTACTTTCCTCATTTTAAAAGTATACAATATTATTGTAGATTAAACAACAAGTATTAATAATATAAGCTATTGACATTCTCCTCTCCCTGAGGGTAGTTCACCTGTCAATCAACATCCTTGCTCGGCGTTCCCTGTTTAATATGATATTTAATACCTTTTTTGTTACAAAATTCTATTAAATCGTTAACTATTTTTTTGTAAAATTCATCGCTGTATTTAAACTCATTAGATTCAACATTATAATTTAACTTTCCAAAAATAATGTTGTCTACAAAATCAATTTTTTTGAGTATCCTTTTTATGTCCTGTTTCACTATGTTTGGAGTAGGGTAAGGTTCAATACTAACCCATGTAAAACAACCTTTATCTGACAGTTTTTTTAAGCTATTTATTCTGTCTTCGTAATTTGCAGAAAAAGGCTCATATTTCTGTCTAAAACTTTCATTTAAAGACACTAGAGTTATTCCATATTCATTTTCTGAATGAAAATTTTCAAATTGAATTTTATCAGGATATATACCTTTCGTTAAAGTAGTTACAGGAATCCCGTAATTATTCAATTTCTCAATTATTTTTAAAGTTAATTCTATTACTTCTGTATAACCATACATAAATGGATCAGTTGTAAAACATAAATGAACTTTATTTATTTTCTCTTTATATTTTGGTATTTCCTTGTCCAATAGTTCTAAAGAGTTTTCCACAATTTTTGGAGTAATCCAATCATGCCAATTTTTTACTTTACCAAACCTCCTTTTCATCATAAATGCATAGCAAGGATACTGGCAACCATGAGTACAACCTTCTACATGGTTTATGGTATATCCAGCATATTCAACTTTACTCTCGTATAATAAACTTTTTCTCTTTATGGCCAACGCTGGTTTTTTCTTAAAAATTTTATCATTATCTTTAATATAAGTTCTTTTTCTTTTGACTTCGTTTATAACCCTGTAAACTCTAATAATATTTTCTTGTTCTAACTCAAGTAATGCTTTCATAATATCAGCTTCTTGATAAGGTGTTGAATCTATTAATTTGTCTAATATTGAAATATAAGGAATTGATTCTTTTTCGGGAATTATGCTATTTATTATTGTCTCTTTGATTTCTGGAATTCTGAATTCATCCAAATCACTTATCAATACCTGATTATTTCTTTCTCCTAAATATTCTATTCTTCCATAATTAAAACTTCCAAAAGTGCTTTTAAGAATAGAACAGGCTTTTAAGTGGTTTGATAAATGTAGTAAATAATAGTATGTCCTTTGTTTGTCTTCAAAGTTTATTTTATAAGGTATCACATATTTGGCAATCTTCTTAAAATTATTCCTGACAACAGTCATTAACTTTTCTTCTCTATTTTTGCCGTAGTAATTTATGACTTCTCTCCAATTATCTCCACCAAACAATTCATAAAATTTTTCTTTTAGATTCTCGTAGGATAAAAATCTGTTGATAGTGTTAAACATGAAATTATAAAGTATTTCATGCTTTTTATACTTCATTATTTCAGTAAAAAAACCATAACTTATTTCTTTAAAACCGTATGGATCAAAAAAATAAAAGCCAGCTCCCTGTTTTGTTTCGTTTATAATATCTGCAATAATATCACTTACATCAGCGTTTAGTATATGAATTCTTGAAAGATAATCTTTAAACTTATTGGTTACTAAATTTTTTAAATAGTTAAAGTTAACCTTGTCCTTTTCAACTAAAAATACATTAAAATCTTTTTTAGCATACTTGAGATTTTCGATAAAAGTACTTATTGCAATTATAGGAGAACCGTCTTTTAACTCCCCCGTTTTCGCATCTTTCCACACTCCATTGCCAGCGTTACAATCAACATAATAGAGTTTTTCAAATCCACCAAGAATTTTTATCCATGCACTTAAATAACGTTTTATAAGCTCATGTTTTACAGCAGTATGTTTTTCTACAATCCACTTTTTACCATCATTTGATTGTTCAAACTTAGGAGTCACTTTGTTCCTTCTCCTTAATCCACCTATCAATCAACATTCTGACAGTATCAGAAATCGTTCGATACTCCTGTTTACTATATTTTTTTAGCTTTTCATACATTTCACTGTCAAGCCTAACGTGAATTTCCTCATATTTCTTCTTTTTCATATGGATAATATGATCCATATATATTATCTTGTCAATAAAAAAACTATTGAAATTGACACACTTTTGCCTATATTATATAATATAGGGGGTGGGAATAACTGGGAGAGGTGGAAGATGTTAAATTTAATTTTAACGCATCCTGAATACGTTGGTTTAAGTATTTTAGGGTTTATTGTTTTATTTGCTGTTATAAAACATAAAAAATCTCCTAAACATATCAATTATCCAAATTCTAGACAACCTCAACAACAAACTCCCAACACTGAAATCGAACAAATCAAAAGAGAATTATTAGCCCTGAAAGAAGAAAATGAGCAGTTAAAACATAAACTTAATAAAAAAGAGAAAAGCTCTATCGTTACACCAACAGAAATAGCAAAAGGCTATATATTAGGTAAGATAGGATTAAACATAATTAGCTATGCAATTATTATTATTTTTGGTATTCTAATTGCTGTTGTTTTTTCTTAATAAAAAAATAAAGAGCCTCAATAAGAGGCTCTCTATTTCTTTATAGCTGGATTATCTCTTAAGAAAGCAGCATTAGGTAGGTCAACCTTTAAGTTTTTATTTCCTACCTTTAAATACATTTCTGCTCTATTACTATCATCTACTTTTTGAAAACGTGGGTCTTTTTCTAAGAGCGGGTCTGATTTAAATTCAACATCTTCATTTTTAACTATATTCTTTCCTTTAATAGGATTAAAAAAATCTCTCTTAACTTGTTGTATGCTTTCGTTCCATTCTTCTTTTGAAGGAAATAAATCTGAGAACATTTTTACGCCACTTTGTAACCCCAACATCGCAATATCGCCTTTACTTCCTTTTAAAACTGTTGCAGTTGCTCTCGATATACCAAGTGCTAATAATGAATCTTTAATATCTTCACTACTTATTTCACCATCTCTTACTTTCCTATACAAAATTTGAGCATACCCCCTTATAGCCGTCATCTTTGGATCGCTACCCTTTAGCGCTGCTTCGCTTACACCAAGAACGGGCGCTAAATCCCTCAACAATGCAGTAAACCCTTCGTCATATCCAGCTTGATACAATTTCTTATTGGCAAATACTGCTCCCAGCCTTTGAACATCCCAACCTTTCTCCTTAGCAAGCTCGGCAAACTGCTTTAATCCCTCATATGTTTCGCCATACTTCATTTCAAGAGCCTGTATCGCTTTGTTAGGATCATTTTCAAACGTCTTCCAAAACTGCTGAGCCTCCGACTTATCCATCAACGATGCCATCATTGAATACTTAGCAATATTATCCTCAGCCTCTTTTTTAGATATCCGCCCATCACCATCAGTATCCCAAGCTTTAATCCTACCATCCATCATAGCCTCCCTAAACATTGATTCAGAAGCCACAGCTTTCCTGTAAGTATCCCAATTGCCCCAATATTGTAACCTGCTATACCATTCGCCTTTATCCAGTTCATTTTTACCCCGCTGTATTGTATAAGCATCCTTAGGAGTTAAAGAATCTATATCGGCATGCAACTTAGCGGCTCTTAAAGCACCAAAGGCAAGATTCTGCCCAGAACTGGTGTTAACATATTCTCCAAGTTTACGTTCTCCTTCCCTGACTTCAGTTGTTCCTTTTTGCATACTTGTTATTCCTTCATGCGCTGAATATCCGCCAGAACCAGTTACTTTCGCCGCAATCTCTTTACCAAGAACACTCGTTAAAACTCCAGACTTCTCTAATGTTTTAACCGCATTCATTACCTCCTGATCCCCAAGTTTCGTAGTATTTCTTAACTCTTGACTCATTTCCCTAAACTCATTTGCATGTTTTATGTCTCCCTGTCTTTCAAACCAGTTAGCAACCTTATCATAATAACTGCTCATAAACGTTAAAGCTTCTCTCGCCCTGTCAGGCGCTTTGAGCGTTGAATCTATATTCGCAACGCTATCCATTCCCAAAGCTTTACCATGAAGATTCCAACCTACCTGTTGCTTAATGTAATCAGATTTGGCTATATTTACCAATTTGTCATAAGAACCAGTGCTAATTATTTTCTGCAATCCCACAGTATCTTGAACATTCAACATTTGCTCGGCATTACTAATACTACTTACCGTTTGCCCAGCTCCCATCCTCTTAACAACATCACCAGCGCTCATTCCTAAAACTTTTGACGCCCTATCTACCTGTTCCATAGCTCCAGTTTTGTATTGATAGTCCATTAACATATCATGACGAGCAGCCTGATAAATTTTTGTAACTTTATCGACGCCGGGATCACCCAAATCCTGAGCCGTAACATTTTGTCGTAACCACTGCCTAACTTGTTCCGGATTATATGACGCTCCAGCAGTAACCATTGCGCTCCTTGCCATACCATCGGCAATTCTTCCTGCAACCCAATTACCACCATAAACAACTATAGTAGCAATTGCAGGGATACTCATCGTCATAAAACCAGTAACGCCTATCATAGAATCGGCATATTGAGCATATATCTTAGCCGTTAACATTGAATAACCACTATTTACCAACTCACTTATTAAAGCGCTTTTCTTTAACGCCATCATAACCATTATACTATTCATAACCGAAGCGATAGGATGCCATAGTTGAATCCAAAATAACGATAGAATATAACCCTTTATAAATACCCACCCTCTAGGAAATAAAAACATTATCAACACTATCGGGAAAACCGCTATCATTATGGCTTCCATAACGTTTCTGTATGCAGGAATATACTCAGCCGCATAATATGCTAAAGACTTTCCTTGTTCGTTCGACTGTAAAAAGGATAAAATACCAGAATACGCCGTCAAATCTTTGCCAGCTTCAAAAGCCTCGCTTATTACGCCATTAAAAATACCACGTATAACCGCATTCTGCATCAAGGATTGTTTCATTGTATAACTGACGTCAGTAAATGTTGATAATACATTATTCATGCTAAGATAAGCCGTAGCAAGTCTTGGCTCAGAAGTGTATTTTAAAAAAATATCGTCTATATAATCCTGCAATGCCGGTTTTAAAACGTTTTCGCAAGCATATTTACAGGTTGTTTCAGTATCCCCTATTACGGTAGGCAGTGTCCATCTTGTTCCCAATCCGTTCGGGAATCTATTACAATTGATTGTTCCATTGCTATCGGCAAATTGAGAATGTTTAAAGAAAATATCTATATCAACATCGCTTGCCGCCATAATCTCCCATGATAAACAGTTTTCGTAATAATCTTTAAAAAGTAAATTTCTTTTTGTATCCAAATCAAAATTTCTAATATCTCTCATACTTTGAAAAGCTCCGCCTAATCCTATTTTAGAATACTGCAAAGCTTCTATCACATCGTTTTGTTTGCCGAACAGTATCGTTGTTGTAGGTATAGCAAAAGCTTGTTCATATACTTTTGTAAAATAATATCCTATTGCCGATACAGTTGTCGCTCCATACGCAAAACCAATAGGAACATTATCAACAACATCTACTTCGCCAGTGTTCTCATCATATATAGTTACACTTGCTTTACTCCAAAAAAACAACCCTAATATCAAAATCGCACCCGCTGGATATATAAGCACATCATACTTTTTAGTATAAACGCTATACACAGTTGCCAAAACCATACCTATGAGCATAACAAACTGTAAAAGCCTGCCATATGAAGAGCTGTTCATAATCATTGCAATTGCATTCAAAGTCGAACTGATGACAGGCAAATTGCCAAAACATCTATAAACAAAATCATCGGCAAAACTTACAACTGGAAACAACAATATAAACAAAGAAAAACTCAGCTTTCTCATCTAGTACCTCCTTAATAACTTAAACTACCTAAGGATTTATTAAACTTATTCGTAAATGTTCCAGCGGTAATGTCGCTTTTGGCATTCTTTAAAGATTTTATAGCCTCATAGTTTTTATAGAATTGTTCTACTTTTTTTCTTTGTTCAGCAAAATATCTATGAATATCGCCCCTAACCGAAGCCAAATTAGCTTTAAGTCTATCTAATGCCTCATTGATTTTTTCAGGTGCTCTATGATTTGCCAAAGCAATCGCAGCGTTTGAACTGAGCGCTTTTTCTGTGTAAGCGGCAAAAGCCTCAACTAACCACCAAGCATAATATTCTGATAGTTGCTCAATTTCCACAAAAGCTTCAGCGGGATCATCTAAATAGATTATCGCTAAATACATAATCATATCTGCAATATTTGGTATTGTAGCTAAAGCTATAGTCTCCTTTTCAATGTCTGAAACATCTGTCCCTACAGTTATCTTTTGAACAATTGAAACTAAAGAATCTCGAATATTATCTTTTAAGCCAGCATAATTTTCTTCTTGAATACTCATATCGTTACATGTTGCATTTACAAAACCAGCCACAGAGCATGATGAACCGCAATCATAAAACCTTACTTTGCCACCATACACTAAATTTTTAAAATCCTCTATATTCTCAAAAAGTGGATAACGAGGAATAACTGTAACTTTAACCTTCTCAGGATCGCTTATACTACAACTGCCATCACCGGGAAACCACTCTATAGTCCCAAAAGCGCTCATTGCCCAATTTGCGTAATCATCACTCATTCCAGCGCTTCTCACGGCATCGTAAATCAAATTCCCTCTGGTGCTTTTAGAGTAGTCATCTGGATCACTGAAAATATCTTTTATCGCCTCAGCCGTAGTTCCTGCCGACCCGCTTGCTATATCCTTTTCTATTTTTTTATTCTCATATCCAGTTGCTATTTGACTCCCTAAGGTCATACCCAATTTTTTGCCAATTTCACACACATTACCGCTTAATTGTTGAATCCAACGAACATATTTCTGAATCTGCTCAAATACATGAGACACGGTAGGCAAAGAATAAGCTAAACCTATGAGCAATCCCCACATTAGCGAAGCGCCACCTTGCTGTAAAAGCTGTTCAATCATATCGATATTTAGGATTGATAAAAAACCTGCATTAAAATCCATTCCTGAACAGGATACTCTTAACTCTGGAGGCCTAAAAGTCGCAAGAGGAGGCAGGTTAGTATTATTTAACCTTACACTCATTGATCCGCCAAAAAAACCTACATTGCTTCCTACTTTAAATTTTCTCGGCTCACTAATGTTCGACAATACGTCGTTACTGCTTATAAAATCATCCAAAGCATTGCCTATACCGGCATACAAAGAATTAGAAAAGATCAACAAAGCCAATATAAAAGCTATACTGCGTCTCATCTATTTCCTCCTAAAACGTTAATATTTGACACACTTACATTGTTAGGATTAACTCCTGATTTGGATAAAACATTATAAAAAATCTCAGTATATTCACCCTTCCATTGCTGGAAAAATTCCTCTTTTGTGATAATACCTTGCTGTAACAAGAAAGATTTTAAGTTAAGCTCTATTGCTGACAACGGCGTATACCCTTTAGCTATAACCTGAAAGACATCCTTCTCTGGATAATAAACCGCAAACGTTGGCACAGAGGTAATTTGAAATTTGTAAAACAATCCCGGAGCAACTCTCGTAGGAAAAGAAAGTGAGTCGTCTTCATCGTCTTTACTAAAAACAACTCCTCGAACATCTATGTCATATTTTCTTGCAAACATATCTATGATTGGCTTTTCAGCCTCACAAAACTGACAACCTGCTTTGTAAAAGAAAAGCAAACCAACCTTATCCCTTGCTTTCGCAAAAGCATCCTTATAAATTTTATTTTTCATCCTTGACGCTATAGGCACTGCGAGAGGCTGTTCAGCATAACCTTCAAGCGGATAAACCATGTCGCCGTAATTGAGATATGTGTCTCTTAAAGTTCTCGATATTTTATGTAGATGATTAAAATATTTCGCCTGCCAACCTAAAAACTTTTTAGCGTTTTCTTCGTTAGGATTCTTCAGAAAATTGGCTATAACAGGCACTCTTTTAGCTTCGTCAGTTAAAGGAAACTCAAAATCTTCGGGACTTGT
This sequence comes from Deferribacter abyssi, assembly GCF_049472655.1. NCBI lineage: Bacteria > Pseudomonadati > Deferribacterota > Deferribacteres > Deferribacterales > Deferribacteraceae > Deferribacter > Deferribacter abyssi. Next base: position 13,272 of record NZ_JAQNCS010000005.1, on the reverse strand, counting down.
ATTTACTACTTTCTTCTTTTTTTCTTGTTTGGATGGTGGTTTAATAATAGTAACCCTTGTTTCTTTTGATTTATTATCATTTTTTACCTGTTTTTTCTTTTCTTCAGTTTTTTGTTTAATAGGGTCTTTATACCAGAACCAACCTTTTTTCGGATCATCCTCTTTAAAAGCAGTAGCAAAAGTATTTATTGACAATAGTATGATAAAAATAACGAAAACCTTCCTCATCTATTTCCTCCTTTCACGCAGCGGAGACCCTGTCGTTGACGGCAGGGAGGAGCTGCGGCTTTCTTTCTATTAAAAATGTTTTTGCTCTTTCTAAAAGCCTTAGTTTTTTATAACTCACCGATGGACTTATCTTTTCTCCGTCAAGTTTTCTCAAGTCGAAATATCCTTTTGTCCTTAAAGCATATATAAAACACTCAATGCCATTATAAGATACCTTATCAAATCTTCTAAAACCAAAAGCCTCTTTTATTGTATTAACCTTTCTTTTGCCTCCTTTAAGCAGTTTTGCCTTATACAGGCTTCTATTTTGTCTTCTAACCTGTTTGATGAAATAAAAATATCCTAACCTTTTTTGATCCTTACCTCCAGCTATACAGAAAGCATCGTGGTAACGTGTTTTTTCAAGCCCTAAACTTATACGCATACACTTGGTAATATAGCCGTAAGTATGAGAGACTTCGTAACCCAACTCTTTCAACTTATTCACTATTTTCCATCTAACCGTAGTCATGAAAGTTTCAGCTTTAAATTGCATGGGCGGATTAAACCTTTTTAAAAGGTCGTATTCCATACCTTTTTCGTGTATGAGTTTATGACATGTTCTGCACAATGTTATGAGATTATCTGGCTTATCTGTGCCACCTTTGTTTCTCGGAATAAGGTGGTGAACTTCAAGCACTTTGTTTTTTGTTTTGTTTTTACAAAGACGACAGGTATGACCATCTCTGTAAAGCACATACTCCCTAACGTTCCAAAAACCTTTCTGTTCTCCATTTTGGTATTCAACACCAGAAATTGATGGATTTTTAATTTTCTGAATGTCAAATGCTGCAACCTCAACTACAACTTTTGAAACCGGCAAAATTTTAGCCACTTTTTTGACGAGTCTGATATAGCTGTCAAGTTTATGTTGGATACTCGGAGGCAGCCAGCCTTCACTTCTTCCCCTATTAAGAAAACGAGGTTTTCTGTACCAGAGACGGTTTCTTCTTCCCCTCCTGTATTCCTTTCTTTTCTGTAAAAGCCTTGATATATCAGAACGAAGTTCAACCTCAGCAGAAAACAATTCTCTTTTATCCGTAATAGCGGATAAACCAATATATTTATATCCACTATCCACACCAAGAGTTACGGGTTGTTTATAACCCGAACACCTATACAAAAGTTTAATGGTAAATGGTGTTCTTTGAATAACTTTTGCCTTACCCTGCTTGAGTAATATCCTTGCTTTAGCAGGATGACAGGGCATCAAAGGTTTACCATGTTTGTTTAAAACATACACTACCATAAAACCTCCCTATTACTCCTAACAAAAAGGAGTTATCTCCGCCAAAAAGCGGGTTAGTCGCTCCTCGGGATTGTTATGGCGGGTTTTTAAGCCTGCCACACTGAGAGTTTCCTCTCTGTTTAATGACAGGCCACAGAGCTCCGGACTGGAGCAGCATCCGGAGGTGTGTCGGTTAAACCATCTCCGCCATAACTGCTGCACGTTACCGCGCCCCCTAATCACCCAGTTGCCCTCAAGCCTCACGGCTCAAGCCCCTTCCTTAAGGGAGGGGTGAGTGACACTACACCTCTATTGTTTTTTCTAAAGATAAATATAGAAATAAATTGAAATCAAAAGTGTGGTATTTTATGATATTAAAAATTTCTTAGTTCTTCCAACACCTTACCTATTAGCTTATCCTTTGAAGCCTCATAAATCTTGTCAACAAGATAATCCAACCTGCTGTCTCCATAGATTATGTAATCATAATCGCACTCAACTGGTTGCTCCGTGCAATGGGCATAAACTAATGCAGGGACTTGTTTAACATTCAAGTCTCTAAAAAAGAAAGGATCAAGTCTCACTTCAATATTGTCTATTTTACCTTTTTCTACTTGCTTTTGTATAAATCTTTTTAAATCTTTTGCAGTGTTGCCTATAAAACCTCTCATACAGCCTGTAAACTCAATGGATTTAATCTTTTTTGCTTGCTTAAAAACATTCTCAATGGTAGATTTAGGAACGCTATCGGAATACAAATACACTAATTGAGGCTTTTTGTATCTTCCATACTTTTTATACATTTCCCTAAAACGTTTTGTTTGCTCAATAATATCTTTCATGTCATACTTAATCATTGGTTGAGGAAATTTATATGTATCGGCATAAGCTATGCTTAAAGCGAATACCAGTAAAAAAGTAAATATAACTCTTTTCATAACACACTCCCTTTAATTGCTTGTTGATTGCGGATGAACGCCTCTTTGATCCATTTCATTCATAAAATCAGTGTAATAAGTTCTTATTCTATTCTTTAAAGCATCGTTAATCTTATTTGTTCTTGACTTGATTTTAGACTCAATATCCTGTTGTATCTCTGAAAAGTCCATTCTATCCCAATCAAGGTTATTCAAATCATCAACCGTCAAGCCATTACACCCTTCATTCCAGTTTTTACCGAGTTGTATGTATGCCTGCTCAACAATAACTCTTGCCAATTTAGAATCGTAACAGCAATATTTTCTAGTGTGTTCAATACAAATACTACCAAATCCCAATCTTATTTTATTTGTGCATTCTGTTCCCAAATAATGACAAAGCCCTTTTTTGTTCATTTCATATGCTTTCTGTTGTTCAGGTTTCTTTTTAAAACATAAAAATCCACCCTCTCCTTTACAATTGTTACAATAAACGCCTCCATAACCATTTACAAAGTAACCATAAGAACAATATTGATACTCACCGCTCCAAATAGAATTAATATCATCAAGCATACCTAAAAGCCCCATTGCCGGTCCGAAATCAGTAAAAGTATCGTTTTTCATCTCAATGTTGGGTATTGAAAACGCTTGATCATTACATACAACTTCCTCATTATATTCAGCGCAAACATCTCTTGTAACAGTTTCAGTGCAATTGTAGTAAACCTCTTTTTGCCTGCAAACCGCTTTAGTTGAATCCCTTGCGTCTTGATGATAGTCTATACATAACTCTTCACCTGTTGCAGAACAATTTGAAGGAACAGAAATTGTGTTATAGTCAGTATAACAATAATACTGTTCGTATGTTTCTGTATAGGTAACATCCACATCTACATATTGGTCATAAGCGTCATTGCCTGCTCCGAAACAGCTCGATTTATTAGAAAGTCCACCAACTCTGGTTTCGTTAGCAACGTTTACAACAGGTTTTGGAAAAACGCCTTTTACCGCATTAAATAAATTGTTATCAAATTGGCTTACGCAAGCACTCCAACTGCTTGTGTTTGGCCCTGTTTCTCTACATATACCTCGATAATTAATAAAGCAGTTTTTAGAACTACCGTCAGCATCCCAACCGTTTATAAACCTAATTCTTTCAGTGATATTTTTTTGTTTATCTCCAATATAAATACACAAGGAATTGTTATTTAAATCAGAGCATCCTGTTGAACCTTTAACACATTCTTTTACAGCATAATTCCTGTTAAGCACAAAACTTTTCTCACTTACCTCATTAATTGTCTCTTGCACCCATCTTACACATTCTTTTTTATTTTGGCATAGTGTTTCACTTCCATCTGGACAAACCATTTTATATTCTTTATTTTCACAATTCCTAACATCTGCGCTATCACACTCATATTTTTCTATTTGAACATCATAGAGCCTTCTATCGTCTGTAAGACTAGCAATTTGATTAGGATCAGTTGTGCAAACTCTACCGTTTACAGGGTCAATAATCCAAACGCAATCAGTATTCAATATTGTGGGCTCATCCCCATATAGCGTAGTTCCTAAATCATCAACCCTTCTGCAACGAGGATTGTTTTCTAGTTGTTCACATTCATTCACGTAACACTCTGGAGGTCTTTCTCCATTAGCAAGCCTTTCTGCACAACTTGGATCTTGTCTTGGGCTATAATACTTTTGACAAGTTACCCCGCCACCGGTTAAAGTCATTGCGCTACCCCCAGAGAAAAAACCATATTCATATTCTTCCATTGTAATTGTTCCTGTTTGTCCAAATTGACTACAATCTTCCTCTGTTATATTACCTGTATATCTCAAATCGTATCCCTCAGGGCAATCATCATAATAATAGCCGGGATAACAACCAGAACCTCTTTTACATGTTCCCGCCACACTAATCGGATCATTACATGTAACCACCATTTCGCAGTGCTCTTGATTTATCATGCTCATGATATTGCTTAAATCACAACCAGCAGAATACTTTGTAACTGTTCTTTTAGCTTCTTTACAAATTGTTTGATACTCCACGCATTGGTTACCAACATAATGAACGCAAATAGTTTCCTCATCTAAACAACGCCAATCAGAAGCATATAAAACTAAAGAATGCAAAATAAATATAATTGCTGTTAACACCCTAACCATAACTCACCCCTAATTTACAGGAACTGATGTTATATTATAATTACAGTCAACGTAGGTATGCTTAATTTGTTCTTCACATGTTCCGCTTCTCGTGTATTCCCAGCAAACATTTTGATATTCAATACAATTGCCAGCGCTGTCTTTTGTAACACACGTGTTTCTGCTATCAATACATTGATAAGGATTAAGAACACAATTTACTAAAGGATCAAAAGAAGATGGTCGTTCTATATAATAGAATTTTGCTTCTTGAACCGTAGTTGAAATCATTTGCTGTTGAATAGAACATGCAATCGATTTTTTTATTTCGTAGGGAGACCATTTAGGATTAGGATTACCCCACAATTTTGTGTAAGCTCTAAAAGCTGTAGATGTTGACTCCAGACAGGTAGTTAAGTTAATAAAAAGACCATTATAAGAGTAACATTTTTTATCATTTACAAAAAGTTTAACACTAAAAAATACATTTAACCACGATGGTTTAACAGTTAGAACTTGAGTAGATGGATCATACTTAATGTATGCACTACCATAACGTCCACATTTTAAACTCACAGTTGTAATTTGAGATGTATTTTTAGTGTCCAACCAATTTGAATACACATTATTGTTAGTGATACCACAATACAGAAATATTCGGAATTGATAACCTTTGACTTCAAGACCAAGAAGATCTATAAAATAAAAATAACTTTTAGTTGATGGTGAAGTGGTATAACAATTATTAGAACACTCTGTTGCTGATTGATATGTTTGGTCATTAGGATCACAATAATATACAGTAACAGTTTCCGTCGTTGTTGTAGCCTCATAGTTAATATGATCTAAAATTTTATCCTGCGTTACGCTTACATCTTCATATTTAATTTCCGTTCTATTATCACAAACTGCCGTCTTAGTTTCTTCATAAACATTAACAGTGCAGGAGTCTGTCAATGTTGCTCCGTAGTCTAAAAATTTATCAGCATCCGCTTGACTTTTAGGACAATCAGAATTTACGCAATTCTCATCATAATTAGGGGTTCTGTTTTTTAAACTATTAACAAAGTTTTCATTTGCGTAGTTACTGTTTGCGTTGTAAAACTCTTGTATTGTGTCAGCTTTTGCTTTTGTGCTTAAAAAAATTATATCTAACAATAACAAGAAAGATATAATAATGATTTTAATAATCTTTTTCTTCTTTATAGCAGACAACATATTCTCTTCCTCCATAAAACAAATACATAATCTTCAAAACCGGGCGCTTTAGCAAAACTTGACGTAAAAACTGGAATAGTGCCTATAGCATAACCATAACGAACCACAGGACACGCAGGTTGTAGCCAATACTGAGATTTTATAATACGAGGAAAAGGGACGGGTTGACATATACTATCAGGAATTTCTTCACTGCCTACCGCCTCACCGGGACTTGTCGCCCAGAATAAAAAACTTGAATGTGCTTTATCAATAAACCTTGTAGCAATCAAGTTTGCTCCTGTAACATCATTACCGCCTTGTTCCTGCGCATTGCCAGTGTCAGGAAATATCCCACCCCAACAACCTGCGCACCAATACAAGGCGTTTAAAGGCTTTTGAAATGTAGAAGCAACACAATCAGCAAGACAAATAGATTGAGCAATGGGATTTGCATACAATAACTTTTCAGGTTGCAAATAGTGATTTAATTCATCATATGTCCATGTCGGATCAACTTCCGATAAATATCCAAAATCAATAGAAGTTGGGTCAACCTGCATACAAAGAACATCCGATAAAATATTCAAAACCCAGAATACAGGATACCAGAGATAATGGGTATTAACAGTTGTTCCGCTAACACCTAGCTGATTGCCAACCTTATATAGTCCAGAAAAAACACCTAAATTAAGGTTTAATGATGGGAAGAAGAAAGGTTTTTGCGTTGTTTCTATAAGTCCGATAGGCTCGGCATACCTTATTTTAAACCCAATACGAGGGATGGGATCGCCGCAAGCACATATCCCTAAAAACCTGAACTCTCTGACAAACATACTCCAATCAACGTTAGTAATAGGATTAAACATTGGGACACAACCAGCAGAATTGCCCTTAATAGGTAGAGATAAAACGATTAATAACATTGCAGAAATAATAACTTTTCTCATTTTTTAGCCTCCTTCTTTACAGGCAATTCCTCAACAATGAGTTTTTTACCTTTTTGATAAACAACTGAAGGAAGTCTCTTAACAAACATTTTTTCCAACATAAGCTTAGAGGCTCTACCTGCTGGTATAGGAGGATTTTGATATTTTTTTATTGTTTCGTAAAAGTATGATAACGAACCTTTAACAACAATAGGTTGAACAAGTCCATTAACCCTTGAATATTCCAAATACTTTGCTACTTGTTCTTTCTTCTCTGCATTTAAAAAAAAGTATTTGCGAGTAAAAGTTACGTAATCAAACACGTTATAACTATACCCTTTAGGATACAGTATATTACCACTTTGATCCTTTATATCGTGGTCTAAGACATAAACAGGCTCATACTCTCTAATTTTATGCTCTTTAGCATCAGGCAAATCAAAATCTACATACAACTGCTTATCTACAAGGTCATAAAGTTTATTTTTATCAATTTTTGGTATTTTGCCTGTATTCTTTTTTACCTGTTTGACAATCCACTCATAAAAGTCATTTTCTACAATAGGATAAGTTTTGCCCACAGTTCCAAGATTTACAACCGCATGACTATTTATTGATAATACAAAAATTAGTATAAAAATCTTTTTAACCATATCCATCATTTCTCATTTTTAGGATCAATCAGTTTTTTCTGGATAGAATCAAGCTCTTCTAACTCAATTTCGTATCCGGCATTTTTCATTTTCTCTAACACTAGAGACGTTACGTCGATTACATCATCTGACACCACTGCGCCTTTTTCCAAAACAACAACTTTTAAAGTTGCCGAAATAGAGTTTATAACACTTTTCAACGTTTTGATAAAATTAGAAAAATCTTCATAAACCTTTTTACTATCTTTTAACTTATCGGGATGTTTAAGAAGATATATTCTCCTAGCTTCAATGATCCTGCTCGTATCAACAACAACAAAATTTCTCTGAATAATAGCTTTTGAAAAAACTTGAACAGTCAAAAACTGAACAGCCGTTGCAACTAATAATGCAATTATTATAATTACAAAATAGCTTACACTTTTTTTCTTTACGTTTTTTGATTCGTTGATATTCTTTTTACTCATTTATAACCTCCACTTAATTTTCTCTGATTATAAGTTAGTAAATTTTTGAATTTAAATTTGTGGTATTTTTAAAAACCACAAAAAATTTTTTTGAACCAACTTACTATTAAATAAAAAAGAGAGGTGTTTTATGATTGAGTATCAAGTAAACATTTTTAAAAATATTGAGCAGTTAATGAATGAGTTTGAACATGTTAAAGAAAAAATGAAGCAACTTGTAGATAGTCAAAAAAAATATTACGTCGAAAAACACATATATTTAGATTTAAAATATTGCGGTAAAGATGGTTGTAAGTTTTGTCCTCATAACTTTATATGGATAATATCGTATAGAGATTCCAAAACTGGTAAACTTAAAAAATATGAGTTAGGTAGAAAAATAACTCATAAAATCCTTATTAAATATAATAAAAATTTTCTATATCCAAAACTCAAAGAACTTGAAAAAAAAGCAAATGTAATTCAAGCAGAAAGGGATATTATCGCTAAAACATTAGACAGGATCAACAAGATACTTAATAGATACAATCAATATAAACGCTCTATAGAAAGCAACTATTAATCCGCTTTATAAAAAGCTTTTATATAAGCCTTTTATAGAACCAACATATAGAACCTGACTATAAAACCGTTCTATAGAGTCAAATAGCAGTAACTGGCATACTGCTATTAAGGGAAAGGAATATAGACAATATGCCAACCCCATTTACAATGGAAATAAAATAGCAGTATGCCAACCAAAAAAATAATCCAAAATTCATCTGGCATATTGTATCATGATGACTCATACAACTATATCCATCTATAGAGGGGACATATATAACGTATCTATAAAACAGCTCTATATATTGACTCTATAGATAGGGATTAAACATAAAACACTCAAATACTCTCTAACCATTTGGTAATTATATATTTGTCAGAGTTTCAAACTTAAACCTACATATAAGCAGTTTATATATATCGGCTATATAGAAGGGAGTAATAGAACGTCTCTATAGAGAGGTATTAACACTCCAAGAAAAAATTATGTTGATTAGAAAAACCACAAAACAGAGTTGGAAAGTGATTTATTTTATCATTGCATGAGGCTGAAAGTATTTGCCTCAAGAAAAAAATAACAGGAGGTATATTATGCAGGAAAGAGTGATTGAAGAGAAAAACGCAGTAATACCATTTGGTTACGGAGACAATTTGGTGAGAACAGTAAATGTTGACGGTGAGGTATGGTTCGTAGCCAAAGATGTAGCCTTAGCTTTGGGATATTCAAATTACAGAGATGCCATTTCAAAGCATGTAGATGAAGAAGATAGAGATGCCGTCGCAATTCGCGACGCCATCGGTAGAGAGCAACAAACAACAATAATTAATGAATCAGGCTTATATTCCCTGATATTTGGTAGTCAGAAAGCAGAAGCCAAACAATTCAAAAAATGGGTAACTTCAGAGGTATTGCCGTCACTGAGAAAAAGAGGACACTATTCAATTAGAGAAGATGAGGCAAAATATATTGAGCGACTTGAAGAAAGGATCAGGTCGCTTGAGAATATGATTGCAAGCTATTTTAGGCTTGAATCAGAACCTTTAACTGCTGGGGATTATATGTACACTACAGAAGACATTCTTGCCCATATTGCTGAAAAGGTAGCTCAATTCAACGCAATGACGATGATGTCTGCTGAATATTTCATAAAAAACATTTGCAGGAAATTAAGAGTTAACAAACTTGATGAGATACAACCATATCATTTTGATTTGTTAAATCAAATACTTGATGAGATGGAAAGATATTGTGAGGATAGAGCGGAGAATACGGAAAGAATACTTGAATATGCAACGGATTTTATGACGGCGAGAGAGATAGCAGATGGAGTAAAGCTTTCATCACATACAGTGAAGACAATATGTAGTTTTTTAGTGAGAAAAGGATACATGGATGAGGAGACAACTCCCCATCCAGAGAAGAAAAAATCAGTGTTGCTTAGATACAAGACCATCAAAAGGTCAGATGAATAGGAGGGTGATATAGCCCTCTTTTGTATTAATCCCTTTTAACAATATAAAAAGCTCCATTGCCAATGTTTTTAGTGGAGAATAGACAATTTTTTCTCGGCACAAGATATTTTAAGAATTTTTCATCCAACCCAAAAGACTTTGAAACGTTTTTATAAATTATTGGATCAAGAGCAAAAATAATCTTTGTTGCAGAATTCAATAAAATATCACTGTGAAAATGCAGTGGATTTTGCGTTGATAATATAACTCCCAAACCAAATTTTCTGCCCTCTTGAACTACTTTGATTATTTCTTGAGCAATTTTTAGGACCTCGAGATAGAAACTGGCTTCGTCAATCACGATATAGTGTTTAACTGTTTTAGAATAATCCCTTTTCAAGAACAGAGAGAAAAGTCTATTTATCACGTAAAATGTGACCAGTTTTTTCTGTTCGTCATCAAGCATTTTTATATTTATACGTGAACTTATAAGCGGTATTTCATTTTTTATAAATATGCCGGTGTTGTTAATGTTTTGAATTCTATTTTTGAGAGATATTAGCGACTTAGGATTGGTATAAATCAAAAAGTCTTTATCGTTTAAAATACCTTTTTCAAGATACTCACGATATTTTTTTACTAAATTGTCTATCGTTTCCTTAATTTTTAAATCAACATCACCGTTTTTCAATTTTTCTTTTTCGTATCTTTCAAGTTTTTTCTTTTCTTTGAAAAGGTTGTATAGAGTTTCAATCTCTTTATTGTCAGAGTCTCCAATAAGGACTTTTTTATATTTGTGATTTAGAAACCTGATTAAATCGTTCAAGTCTGGATATTTATCCTTTCTCCATGTTTGCGGATTATCCTGATATATTCCATTTGCTTTGTATAAATCCATTATGCAGTTATAGAGCATATTTTGTTGATCTGGGCCAATTTTGTGTTTTCCTGATAATTCATTTAAAAGGGCGATGAAAGACAATGCATTAATTTTAGGGCCACCGCTATCAATGTGATTGTTTAATGCGAGAGGGTTAATACCTACATCAGAGCCATATTTAAGCTGATATTCGGGGATTTCGACGTCTATATCGCCATGTTTGTCAATAATTGTGAATGTTATTTTGTGTTTAGAGAAAGTCTTTATAATGTTTTTAATAGTGTAAGTTTTCCCCGTGCCGGAGCTACCACAGATGATGAGGTGGGGGTTGTGGCAATTATCTGGAATCCAGAAGACACTTTTGTTATTTAGTTTTCCTATAAAGTAAGAGGCAGTCATGGTTAACTCCTTTAGAACTTACAATAGCTTATGTATTTGCATTTTTCACATCGCTCAGTGAATGATTTGTTTTTTAGACGTTTAGCTAACGGATTTGATATGTAGAACTCGATTGGATCATATTCAACACAAAAGGAGGATTTATTTTTATCTTCGTAGCATATTTGACAGATAACACCGGCGTTGGTAATAGCCTGCAAGCACCCATATTTTTTCATTAAAAGCTCCTTCACTTTTCACACTAGTATAAGCAAAAATAAATGATCTGTTTGTGGTATTTTTGCAAAATAGAAAAAACCACAAAAAAAGATATTCATTTTTCATATTGTAATATTTATGAGATTAGCATCACACAAAGCCATAGGGGTAGCGACAGCTTTTGCATCGGGATATGATATATATGGCGTAGTAGGCGTAGCGATAGGTTCAATTTTGCCAGACATAATAGACATGTTATTTGCCGGTGGTAATAATTATATTTTTAGCAAGATACATCGAAAACTATCACATTGGTGGGTTATATATGTTGGTTTGATATATCTGTCATATAAAGTCTATCTATTTAGCGAGTATATTAATCTGGCAATATATTATGTTTCTATTGGTGCAATAGTGCATATAATTTGCGACAGTTTAACAATATCAGGAGTTCCTTTATTAAATCCTTTTAAACAGCATTTCCGCATAGGTTTATTTCGGACAGGATCAACGATGGAATACGTGATTGTAACAATAATCACGACGATATTGTTCTATAAGAGGTTTGTATAGAGTGCGTGTATTAGTGACGATAATAATTTTGTTTAATACAGTTTGTCTATATGCCGGTTCTATAAGCGACACTATTGTAGAGTGCGTATACAAGGCGTCAGAGAAATACAAAGTGCCGTCAGAGTTGATACTGGCAATAATAGACGTAGAGAGCGGGTTTCATCCATATGCGTTGAATGTTGCTGGGAAACCGATGTTTTTTAAGAGCGAAGAAAAAGCGATAAAAAAGATTAAGGAGCTATCTATTAGTAAAAAAAGCTTTGATGTAGGACTCATGCAGGTAAATCGTTGGTGGTTTGAGCGTTTAGGGTATTCGTATCAGTTAGGTTTAGATATTTGCTTTAACATACACTTTGGGACATACATATTGGCGTATGAGATAAGCCGAAATGGTTTTAGTTGGTATGCGGTTGGGGAATATCATTCAAAGAGAAAGGAAAGGAAGCAAGAATATGCGTTAAAGGTTTGGAACAAGGTAAAAAGGTTAAAATGAGATTCATTTGTTCACACTGTTAATTCTATTCATGACTAACTTATAAATCTTTTCTTTATCTCTTCTACCAATTCCCCATATTTCAACAACTTCAATTTTATCCATAACAATTCTGTATATTATTCGGTATTTTTTATTATAAACATAAAGTTTATAGTAACCTGTCAAATCGATTCCAGCTTTTTCTTTTAAAGGTTCTCCTAAAAATGGATTTTCCGATAATCTATCAATTTTTTTTGCAACCTGTTTTTTTATGCTATTATCAAGATTTTTAAAATCTTCATATGCTTGAGGAATAAATTCTATTTTAAAGGCCATATTCTTTTTTTATTTTATCCCAAGAAATATTTTTTTCAGGGTTATAATTTTTCTGACGTTCCTTTATATTTTCCGCAATTTCTAAGTGTTCTAATAATGACATAAACTCGTTCAATTTTTCATATTCATCCAAAGATAATAAGACAGCGGATATTTTATTTCTTTTGCTTACAAAAATTGGGGATTTTAAATTTCTTATCATTTTTGGTAAATTTTTTTGCAATTCAGTTATACTTATAATTTTATCTGTATCTACTAACATAAAACCTCCTTTAATTAAGTATTAAAATACTTAGTTATCTAAAAATGTCAATATCTCTGTTTCACATACCCGCATGTTTGAAGATATATTAAGATATATATTAAGTTATCTTAAGAAAATAAAGAGGGGGGTGCTTTTAAGTGCGCTCCCCCTCTCTCTAATCTTAAAAAGGGAAGTGAGAAAAAGATGGGAAGAGAGACCGACTGCAAACAAAAATCAAGGACATTGCACAAGTTGGTTAGCACTTCAAAGTTCTCTTTGTTTGGTTAATTTTGTCATTTTTTTACTCAATTTTTACATAATTTTGACTATTGCCTCTCTAAAACCCTCCAAATT